>JAHZKW010000015.1 GCA_022600175.1 Campylobacterota bacterium | reverse complement strand
TTATTTATTTAGAAATATTTATATATTCCTTATATTGTAAAAGTTTCATTGTGCTAAAATTACATTAATTTTATTTAAAGGATGAAATGATGAAGAATCTTAAAAAACATTTTAATGTTTTTGTTTTCGCAGCTGTGCTTTTAGGTGTACAATCACTGATGGCAAATGAGGGAGGGGTTCGTGCGTATTATGGTGATAGAACCTTAGATAGAGTTGTTGTTATGGATGTTGAGAATATGACATTTATCGGTGATGTATATACCGTAGGAGTTGATCCTTATCCTGTTGATCGAGCAGGAAGTACAGATAAACTATATGCCACTACACGTAAAAGTAGTTCTGTAGATGTGATTGACATGAACACACTTGCATTAACAGGTTTGATTGAACTGCCACACTATCCACGTTCAGCCGAAGCATATAATGCAAAACTTGGTTTACAACTGATTTCAGGTGCAAACAAGCCAATGGCAAGTTTGATTGATGTTGAGAGTGATACAGTTGTTGCTTCTGTTGGTTTAGATGAGGAGCTTCCTGTAGGTGATTATGGAGGGTCAAATGCTACAGGGCATCCATTTTGGTTCAACAAAAGTATGTTTGCTTTGATTGACAGACCAAACCGTACTATTCATCTCTATAAAGTGAAAAAACGTAAATCTGCAAATGGATCAAAATTTAAAGTAAAATTGCTTGATTCTTTGACAACACCTACCGCTGTACACCATTTTGTCGTACAAAAAAGATCATCAAAACGCAATAAAAGAGTCTATTTCGCATTAGCAGAGGGTTCTCCTGCTTCAGGTGTCGCACCCACTGTCTTAAAAATCAAATTAACATCTCGCAATAAATTAAGACTTGTTAAAGAGACAGCACTTTCAGAGACAGATATTGAGATCATGGGGAGTCATCATGCGGATATGCATCCAGATGGTAAACATATGTATATAGGTTCAAGAGAGGGTAATATCTTTGTGTTAAATACAAGAAATATGAAAATCGTGAAAAAGATCCCTGCTGGTATCGGTGCTGGACATACTAAGTTTGTACCAGGGAAAGATTTGGCAATCATCACTAATCATAACGATACGTTTTTAACGATTATAGATTCAAAAAATCACACTTGGTTGAAAAATGTAACGGTTAGTGGACCTCAAGAGAATGGTCAGATTTTACAGTCACATACAAGTTATGTAGATGCCAATGAAGATTATTTCTATGCGTTTGCAACAGATAGTGGTATTTTCTACGAACTTGATCTTAATACACTTGAAGTAAATCGTACTGTAGATACAGGAGGAACACCACTACAGGGTGTTTTCATCTCTCAATAATTTTATATTAGTGTAGGAGGTATTTGATACCATCTACACTATATTCTTCATTTTTTTCATTAGTTTTTTTTGATATCTTATGATAATTTCCTATTTTTTAAAGGTAGAGCAATGAGATATCTAAGAAAGATGATAGCGCAGTTCATCGATGTTACAGATGATGAATGGAGTACAATCTGTGCAAAATTGACAACAGTAAAGATGAAAAAAGGTGATATTGTCAATCATGCAGGAGATATTTTTAGTGATATTTGGGTGATTAAAAGTGGCTTGGCAAGGTCTTATTTTACTGACTTAAATGGTAGAGACTTTACATGGCAACTCTATTTTAGAGGTAAAAGTAAACATGGACTTAACCACTTTATGGATGATAGTGTCAGTTACTATGAACAAAGAGGTTCTATGCTTCATTTTGAGATATTGGAAGATGCTGAGTTTTATGTGATAGGACTAGATGCACTAGATCAGTTTCTGCAGAGTGATAAAAAATGGGAACATGTGGCTAGAGTATGGTTACATGATACTTATTTTGCTGCAACGTATAAAAGAGTCATATCCTTGATGTCTGAAAATAGCAATGAAAAATATCAGCGACTATTAGAAGAGTATCCAGAGATATTCACACAAATAAAATCTTATCATATTGCTTCATATTTAGGGATTGCACCACAGACACTCAGTAAATTGAAAAATGAATCTAAGTGAATGACTTTACTTGTATAAACTGTTATATTATCTGATATTTTAAGACAAAAGGTAGACGATGAATCATATACATGTCAAATATCATAAAACAAAGTATGGAGAGTTGATCGCAGGTTCTTATGGTGATAAACTCTGTATGCTTGATTGGCGATATAGACGGATGCGAACAACAATCGATAGTAGAATCTCAAATACTTTAAATGCCGACTTTGTAGAACAAGAGAGTGATATCATCCAAGAGACAATTACTCAGCTTGATGACTATTTTGCTATGGAGCGAAAAGTATTTGACATACCTCTGCTTATGGTTGGTACACCTTTTCAAAAACAAGTGTGGGAAGCACTAATCAAAGTACCATATGGCACAACATCCTCTTACCTGCAACTTGCAAAAGAGATAGAAAATGACAAGGCAGTCAGAGCCGTTGCAAGTGCCAATGGTGCAAATGCAATTAGTATATTGATTCCTTGTCATCGTATCATTGGTAGCAATGGTGATTTGACTGGATATGCAGGAGGTTTAAGTGTGAAAAAAAGATTATTATCGTTAGAACAAAATTTATTGTTAGTGTAAAATAGAGACTATGTCATTATAGTGATAGAAAATCTATCACTATAATGTTCCGATAAAAGCACTCAAGCTTGTGATATCTTCATCACTCAAGCTTGAAGCTGCATTGATCATGTTGATATCCCTTTGTGCTGTAGGGGCGTCTCTGAGTGTAAAGAGGGCATTTTCAACATCACGTACATCTTTGATATCCGCGATGATTCTACTAACCCCTAAAGCAGGTGTTTTACCATCTGCTCCATGGCATCCACTACAGTTATACTGAGCAAAGAGGGTTGCTCCTTGTGTACTATCACCACTGCTGTTAGTGACGTTGGTTTTATGATCATCTGCTTGGTCACAACCGCTTAAAACGATCATCACAAGGATGGATAATGTGATAACTTTTTTCATATGTTCTCCTTCATAGTGTTAAAATTTTCGGTTGATATTAAAACCAAAGTGAATATCATTGGTTTTAGTACCTTGCATCAATCGTCTAGGCTCCATATCTACTGAGTTACTCAGTAAGATCTCAAAATGGTGTGCAAATGTCTGAAATTTGATACCTGCACTATAGGCATCATACTGCTTCACCTCACTCTCAATCTCATCAACAATAGGGTAGTATTCTGCGATAAATGAGAGTTTTTCTGTAAAGGTAAAGTAGGAGATGAAGTTGTTGACCGTAAGATCCAAGCCAAGACCGAGTCCAAACTTCTCTTCATAGTGGTCATATCCAAGATTGCTTGTGAGGATGAGATGTTTATAAAGAGGCTTTGATTGGAAGGCGAGGTTCGCAAAAAAGTTCTTTTGTTTGCCATCAATTCCTGATCGTTCAAAAGAGAAGTATTGTACCTCTGCTTGGGTATTGAGTGCATCAAAGTTGAGATTATACCCCAGTGCGATAGAGTAATCCTTCTCTTTACGCGTATGTTCAATATCGATAAACATATGATCTATGGGTGCATAACTATAGGATAAAAGTACATTTCCTCCACTATCCATTCCAAAAAAGTCTTCTGTATCACTCGCTTCTCCGAAAAATCGGTGACGAATGGTAAAGCTACTCTCCCCTTTTTGTAGTACTGTAGGTGTGTCCAGACTTAATTGTCCTGCCTCATATGCTAACAATGTGTTGTGCAATAAGAGTAGAGACAATAGTGCAGATATTCTTTTCATGTGCGCTCCTTTTTGATAATGTGTGAGGAGATCTTATGAAAGTTATCTGAATTATTTATGAAAAAAAACTTCATAAATAATTCAGATAAAAAGAGTATTATCGATATAGTCTTAGGAGCTATACATGAAAAAGATTTTTATTTTATTGATGATGACACTCTCTTTGTATGCTTATGAGTTAGGACGTGGTATAAGTTTAGTTGATGGGTCTTCAGTAACGCTCAAAATGGGAGGACATTTGAGTGTTGATTTTGAAAGTCTTACAGAAGATGAAGATCGTACCAACAGCCTTAATGTTGAAAATATTGGTTTGCTTTTATATGGCAATGCATCACATGTTAGTTATCTAGCTGAAATTGGCAATGACGATAGCTACCGTTATGATTTTGATGATGCAAAGATTGAGAGCCAAGATTTAGAGTTAAAACGTCTCTATCTCTCGTATGATTTGACCAATGCTTTGACTTTAAAAGGAGGGCGGTTTTTAACCCCTATTGGTATCTGGAACCCTACCTATATCAATGCACTTCGCTGGACGACTGTCAGACCTTTTGTTGCACAGGAGTTCTTTCCGGATATTATCACTGGACTTCAGGTACATGGACGTTTTGGGAAAGATGAGTCTTATGAATATAGTCTCTTTAAACAGCTCAAAACTGAAACCAAACGCTCCGTATCCAAAATCCCCACTTCAAACTTTTTTGGCGGTGAACTGCGTTACCATTTTGGGATCAATGATCGTGTTGCTATTGTGGGTGGGCACTATGATTCGTTAGAGAAGCAAGAAGATGCTTGGCTTGGCGGACTCAATACCCAAATAGCCCTTGGTGATGATGAGTTCTCGGCAGAACTTTTATATAAAGATGCAAGTTGGCAAGAGAAGCGTTGGGAAGATCTCTCCTGGTATCTTCAGTACGTGCACGCTTTTGCACCTTTACATTATGGCGTGGCGCGTATAGGACAAAAAGAGCGCTTTAACAACTGGGATTTTAAAGAGGGATTAGTGGGGTATGTCTATAGACCCACACCAGCACTCTCTTTTAAAACAGAGTTTAGACGTATTGAAAAACATGGACATAATGCTTATGATGATAATCAGCTGTTTTTCTCTTTTTCGGTACTCTTTTAATGCGCGTACTTTTACCTTTACTCTTTGCCACGCTTCTTTGGGGTGAAAAGTGGAGTATGGTGATTGACAGATCTTGTGAACCACCTAAACAAGAGATGCTACAAAATATCTATCTTAAAAAACAGAGATTTTCGGGTACGTGTCGTTTAGTGCCCCTAAACCTCAGTGCAAAGAATCCTATGAGAGCCTATGTGATGAACTCTATCTTAAAGATGAGTCACACTTCATGGAACTATTACTATAATGAGATGCACTTTAAAGGGGTTGATCCACCTAAAACGGTTGATTCACCAGAAGCGATGCTAAAGTATCTGTTACGTATTAAAGGAGCGATAGGGTATATCCCCAGTCACCTTGTAGATGATAGGTTTTATGTAGTTTTGGAGTTTAGTCTATGAAATTTTCGTACTCTTTTCAACTACTCTTTGGTATTTTTGGACTTAGTATAGTGCTTTTGGCAGGGATGCTTTACTATACGTTTACGCAGAGTCAAACACTGATGATATCTCATCTCAAATCACAAGAGAGGTTGACCCTTCAAAATATTGCCCATACGATTACGCTTGATATGGAGCAGTTGGCCCAAGAGACTACTTTTTTATCCCAGCTAGGAGTGATGGATGATCTTTTGGCAGAGGATATCGATAAACGTATCCTTAAACTTTTAGAAGCTAAAAAAGAGACCTTAAAGTTTCATACTGACTTTAAAGTCAAAGATCTCAATCATACGCTAGTCGCAGCGACCACCTTAGAACCGTTTAATAAAACAACAGGCCTGTTGTTTGAAAGAACAATCTTTGCCTCATTTGATAAATCACAACCATTAGGTTATGTTCAGCTATATCTGCCTTTAGCCTATTTAGGGGGTTATCTTGAAGGGCATCCACATATCTATTTAAAAATGCAAAAAGAGGAAGCAAAAAGCGTAGATAATTTGGCATTGTTTCACCTAAGCAGTGATATCGCATTGGCAAATGGACAGGGATTGAGCTTACATACTTTAGTGCCTAAGTCACATTTAGAAGACCAACTTTTTTCATTGAAACAAAACTTGGTTATTGTTGCTTTGTTGGTGCTTAGTCTGCTCTTTTTAGCGGCTTTTTTACTCAGTCGTAGTATGGCAAAACCGATACGCCGTCTAAGAGATTTGATGCATCAAGTGAGTCAGAGACAAGCGTATCATCTGAGAAGTGATATGCGTCGATCTGATGAGATAGGGTATCTAAGTCAAAGTTTCAATACGCTTTTAGAGATTATTGAGCAAAAAATTTCACATATCCAAGCAGAGTCAGAAAATCGTATGCAGCAGTTTACCGACTTAGTGGAGAGTTTTAACCGTATTACCACACAACAAGATGCGTTAGGTGTTGATCATGCACTACATGAAGTGCGTCTTTTTGCGAAAAGTCATCAAGGCTCTACAGATGCATTTTTGGAAGCGGTAGAGACTTTAGCGACACTGCAACATGAGCGTATTACTTTACAAAACACACAGATAAGACTTTTGGAAGAGGCAACCCGTTTAGCCCAAAGTCGTAGTGATTTTATCACGCAAGTCTCGCATGAATTTAAAACACCACTCAATAGTATCATTGGATTTTCACAATTTATCGATCAAGAAAAACTGTTACCAAAAGAGTATCATACGTTAGCAAGTAACATTGAGAAAGCAGGAAAACATCTACTCTCTTTGGTCAATCAGATCTTAGAAGTTTCACAAAAAGATCTACAAAATACAACCATTGATCTTCATAAAATCCATCTCAATAATCTTTTGCAAGAGGTGTGTGAACTTTTACAACCACAAAGCCAAAAGATGGGGATGAAAATCCGTTTTAAACCCTCTCTTTCATATATCATCCAAACTGATAGACGTATGTTGAAACAAGTTTTTATCAATCTACTCGCAAATGCCATCAAATTTAGTAACCATAAAGATGTCATACTCTGGGTGAGCCAAGCAGAACAAGAGATCATGATACATTTTAAAGATAGCGGTATTGGTATGAAAGAGGCATCGCTTTCACAGCTTTTTACCCCTTTTGTACGTTTAGAGAATGCAAATGATATCAAAGGGACAGGTTTGGGATTGGCCTTAGCACAATCATATATGCACAAACTCAGTGGTAAGATCATCGCGCGCAGCGAAGGATTGAATCAAGGGAGTGAATTTATAATAAAGGTGGACAAAGCAATATGCGTATCTTGTTAGCAGAAGATGAAAAACAACTCTCCGATAATATCGCCGCACTTTTGAAACATGAACAGTATCAAGTGATACAAGCCTTTGATGGTGAAGAGGCTTTGGATCTTCTCTATAGCACGCATGTAGATCTGCTTCTGCTTGATATCATGATGCCAAAGTTAAATGGTATTGAACTCATTAAAATGGTAAGAGAGACAGGCAATGATATCCCTACACTCATGTTAACAGCGAGTAACATGATAGAGAGTAGGGTAGATGGGTTGGATGCAGGGGCGGATGATTATCTATGCAAGCCTTTCTCTAACTTAGAGCTTTTGGCACGTATACGCTCTTTACTGCGTCGTCACAATAGCCAAAAATCTTCCCTCATTCATTATGCAGATTTGGTATTAGATATGCATAAAGGAGTTGTGACAAAATCAGGTTTGGTGTTAGAACTGACCGCCAAAGAGTATAAACTTATTGTTCTTTTTTTAAACAATATAGGAACGGTGTTAACCCGCTTGCAGTTAAATGAGTATCTATGGGGAGACATGACCACGGAGCGTTCAAACAATGCCATTGATGCGCATATTAAAAATGTACGTAAAAAGATTGGTACCAATATCATCCAAACTGTGCATGCTGTAGGATATATCGTCAAAAAGGAGTTGTCATGACGTCGTTTAAGTCTCAAGAAAAAGCGTTGGTGAGTAGTTTTATGCATGAGCTTAAAACCCCTTTGGCGATTGTGCGGTCACATCTGGAGTCTGAGATCTCTGATGCCTCTTTAGACACACGACTGCGTAGAAAGTTAGTGTTAGATGTTGAAGCACTTGCAAGGCTTAACAATCTTATCAATGAGATGAATCTACTGTTAAATTGTGAAGCACAATGTGATGTGAAAAATTTTCAAGATTATAGTTTGTTGGAGATTTTAGTCGATATTGTTGAGCTTTTAGAACCTTTGGCTGAGAGTAAACAACAAAAACTCTCACTTGTTGCGGATGAAAATATTATCATCAAAATGCATCCTGAAAAGTTTCAGCAACTCCTCTTAAATCTTGTCAGTAATGCACTCAAATATACCCCCGAACATGGCAAAATACACCTCTCGCTAAGGCAAGAAAAAAAAACAATCATTGTAGAAGTACGTGATACCGGTATCGGGATAGAGTTACTGATGCAAGAGCGTATTTTTGACCCCTTTTTTCGTCTACACACTAAAGAGACGCAAGGTGCAGGACTTGGGTTAGCCATAGCGCAAGCGATTGCCAAACAGCATTTTGGTGAAATCTCTGTGCAAAGTACCTTAGGAGAAGGCAGTTGTTTTTATCTTCGTTTACCAAAGGAGAAAGTATGCAAGTAAATGTATTGATTGTAGATGATGAACCTCAAAATAGAGAGCTTGCAAAAGTGATCTTGTTTAAAGAGGGGTATCAACTCTACTTTGCACGTAACGGTAAAGAGGCATTGAGTGTGTTAAAGAGTGAAAAAATAGATCTCATCCTACTAGATTTAATGATGCCTGAAATGGATGGTTTTACGTTGTTAGAAGAGATGAAAAGATATGCACTGACAGCGTCTAAAGTGATTATTCTTACTGCATTAAGTGATGATGAGAGTATGGCACAGGCCTTACGGCTAGGCGCAGATGGGTATCTACAAAAACCCTATGATATTGTAGATTTAAAACAGCGTATACGTTTTGCACTCATGGCAAAAGAGGAAGAGAGTCTTGATTACCATCTCATCATAGATAATTTGATTGCCACATTAGATACGGTGTTTTCGGAAAAAGTATGGCGAGAGATCGTAGTAGAGTTTTTAGAGCAGAGCAAGTGCACGCTCAAAGCAGATATGCAGTTGTTAATCGCCATGGAAAAGGAGGTTATGACGAAAAATTACTGCTTTGAGTTGCACCGTTTGACTCCGTCGCAAATACTATTGCATAAGCTCATACTTGCGAAGTTTGCGTGCCAAGAGCAGCTATCGCTAGAAAAACTCTCTTGGCACGCTGTAGGGAAATTTATCCCTTAGCGTGATTACTGTTTTAGTGTTGCGATGAAAGCACTTAAGTTTTCGATTGCTTCATCAGACAGGTTTTGTGCAACACCTACCATCGCCGCACTTCTGTTTTGTGGATTGCCATTGTCTCTCATGTCAATAAGTTTAGACGCGATAAGTTCAGCATCTCCATATCTTGCGATGACATTATCCACACCTAGTGGTGGTGTTTGTCCATCAGCACCATGACAGCTTGCACATTTGGTAGCATCTGTAAATATTGCACGCCCTAGTGCTATTTTTTCTGCTTCAGCAATAACAGCAGGATTGATCTCTACTAAATGCCACACACCTTTGACCCAATCCCCTTTAACATCTCCAGATTGTGTATCCGGTGTAAAGTAGTAGAGAGGATCTTGTTTATAAGTTGTCTGTTTTTTGCCATCTTCCCTGAGGATCTCTCCAAAATCAGAAGCCGTTGTTCCCACTGGTAACTCACTACTTACATCCAGATAGGCAATTGGCCAGACTGACAAACAGCTAGGGGCACCATCAATTGATTCATCGGTACAGTTACTTTTGTTTGGTTCATCTTTGTCAAAAGTATAAAGCGCCATTCCTGCATCATCTGTCACATAGTTTTGCGTTTTTGCTTCTGCTGAGAGTTGTACATCTGGAGTAATGTTAAAAGCCATTGGTGGATAGACAAGATGCCATACATCTTTGACCCAATCCCCTTTGGTATCTGTAATATTTTCATCAGGTGTAAAGTAATAGAGTGGATGACTTCTAAACGCAGTGTGTGAAGCGTTTGCTTCTAAGCCTGTTAGATCATCACTCGTAAGATCCTCTGCTGTGAAAATTGGCCAAATATCTAAACAACTAGGTTGTCCATCTACAGAGACATCGGTACAGTTACTGACACCTAATGTATCATTGTCAAAGCGATATAAAGCATTGCCATCTGCATCAGTGATATAAGAGGTATCACGTTGTAACACTTGTATACTATCTGAGGTATACTCTTGTGTTTCAGCGGGTGTTTCTGTCGGTGTATTGTTGTTATCTGTACCTTGATTCTCTGTGTTAGTTCCATTAGAAGAGCTACCACATCCTACAAGAAGAAGGGCTGTAATAAGGCTGATTGAAGCGATTTGTAATGTTCTCATGATATTCCTTTTTTTTAAATTCGAAGGAATTATAAAATGAAGTACTGAATAATTTATGAATTTTTAAAAAGGGGTCTAAACGAGAGTGACACTATAGAATCAACCTCGTTTAGTAAGGTGTTTAAAGCAGACCTAAAAGAGCAACAAAAAGTACAGGTGGTGTGATCACGAGACCCACTTTCATATATTGCCCCCAAGTGATTTTTACCCCTTTTTTTGCGAGTACATGTAACCAAAGCAGGGTTGCTAAAGAACCAATAGGGGTCATCTTAGGTCCTAGATTTGATCCGATGATATTCGCATAGGCTAAAGCTTCGTGACCTGCTTCAGCGATCGCAATATCCATGATCATAATCGTTGGCATATTGTTCATAATTGAGCTGAGTATGGCAGAGAGAAAACCTGTCCCTATCACTGCTACGGCATCACCTTCTGCTTTTAGGGTGATGATAAGTTCTGCTAAATAATCTGTCAATCCAGCATTTTTAAGTCCAAAAACAACGATATAAAGACCAATACTAAACCAAACCACTTGCCAAGGAGCAGTTTTGATCGTCATCCATGGTTTAGTGGCTTTATAGTGGTTGGCAATGGCTAAAAAGATCAGTGCCCCTCCCAGTGCGAAGAGTGAAACAGGTAGGTCAAATATGTCACCAATGAAGTATCCTGCCATCAAAAGAGCGAGGAAAAACCAACTGAGTTTAAACATTGTCATGTTTTTGATAGCAGATTCTGGTGTGGCAAGGTTTTGGATATCAATACGTGCAGGAATAGATTTTCTAAAATAGATCCATAATACAATGATAGAAGCGATAATCGCTAAGAGATTAGGTAAAAACATTGTTTTTGCATACTCCCAAAACCCGATATCAAAATAACCTGCGGTGACAATGTTGGTAAGATTTGAAATCACCAGTGGGTTTGAGGCACTATCACCGATAAACCCTCCTGCCATCAAGAAAGCAAAAATCGCAACAGGATCCATCTTTAGATGTTTCATCTTGGCTAAAAGGATAGGGGTTAAGATAAGTGCGGCGCCATCATTGGCAAAAAAAGCAGCCACAACAGCACCAAGGAGTAGTATATAGACAAACATCAGATGTCCGTTTCCGCCACTGAGCTTTGCCATCTTGAGGGCTGCCCACTCAAAAAAGCCTATCTCATCAAGAACCAAAGAGAGTAGGATAATGCCGATAAAAGCAAGTGTTGCATCCCAGACGATTCCTGTCACTGTCCAAACATCTTGCAAAGAGACGACACCTAGCAGTAGTGCCGCAACTGCCCCAATGATAGCAGTTGTACCTATCTGTAAACCTTTAGGTTGCCAAATAACAAAAATCAACGTAATAAGAAAAAGTATACTTGCTAAAAGCATAAAACCCTCCAATAATTTGACGTACTATAGCAAAATAAAATCTAAATATCAAGATATATTGATATTTAGATGAAAAAAGGTATACTTGGTTTTAAGGAGTAGGTATGGATATCTTTTTACAGACAATCTCAGCAGTCAATGATGAAACGCGTGTGAAGTTACTGCGTTATTTTGATCAACATGGTGCGCTTTGCGTGTGTGATCTGCAAGCGTCATTTGAGATGGTGCAGTCTAGACTCTCGCGACATTTAAAAATATTAAAAGAGGCAGGGTTTTTACGTGTTGATAGACAAGGAACGTGGGCATATTACTCTATTAGAAACCCACTGGATCGTTTTCGTCTTGAAATCCTTGAAGAGATTCGTCATCTTAATATCATCCTACCTCCGCTACAAAAAATATCCCAAACAGGAGCATGTAACAGATGAGTAAAAAAAAGGTTCTCATTCTTTGTACAGGAAATAGTTGTCGATCTATTATGGCAGAAGCACTGATCAATGCAAAGCTAGGTGAGTGTGTAGACGCGCAGAGTTCAGGGGTAAAAGCCAGTGGTAAAGTCAACCCGTATGCTCAGGCGCTTTTAAAATCAAAGGGGTATTGGAGAGAGGGGTATCACTCTAAAGTGATAGAGACGGTGTTAGATACGCCTTTTGATTTGGTAGTCACTGTGTGTGATCATGCCAATGAAACATGCCCGATGTTCCCTTATACAGTGAAAACAATACATGTAGGGTTTGAAGATCCTAGTGGCAAGGCTGAGGAAGAGTATGCAAAAACATTAGCGCTAATTGAAGAGGTGTTATTGCCTATTGTCAAAAAGGAGCTCTGCTGATCTATATAGGTGTTGATCTTGGTGGATGGTATGGTGATAAGACACGTATTGCTGTGATTGAAAAAAAAGAGAAGTTAGTGCTCAATACTATATTAGATGAAGCATCATTGCAATGTAGTAGAGAAGCTGATGAATCTTTTTATCACTGGCGAAATAGAGCATTACTAACTACACTCATGACGTATAATCCCTCTTTGATTGCTTTTGATGCACCTTTTGCGTTGCCCTCGGTATTGATAGGAGATGATGAATGCTATTATCCATTGGAAGATATACGTCAAAAAGAGTTACAAAACCCCTATCTTTTTGATAACTCGGCAAGATTTGTGTATGAAAAAACAGGACTCAAAGTGATGGCACCTGCTGGTGATAGTATAGGAAAGTTGACTGCACGGATGATGCATTTAAAGAGATGTTATCCAGAGATTGCATTTGTCACAACACCTCATATCAGTGCTGATCGTATAGAGGCTATTGAGGTGTACCCTAAAGCAACATTAAAGCAGTTGATACAAGGAAAAGTCCCCTCTTATAAAGGGGCGAAGTTTGTATCACATAAAAGAGAGATGTTATCAGTGATCTCACCTTATTTTGAAGCTACATCTTTAGAGGGAGTTATACACAGTGATGATGACTTTGATGCTGTTGTAGCTGCTTTAAGTGCGTATTTTATAGCAGCGTATGGATTTGTACAACCTGTAGAGGATCAGTTAAGTTATTTTAGTAATAGTTTTATCTTTATCCCAGAATGTGAGTCAATCAAGCAGTAATCCTCAATACTGCCTGATTATTTTTTGATGTTAAAGGCTTTGCGCTAATTTTTGTGCGCCTTTAAAATCTTTTTTCCCACTTCCTAATTTGGGTATCTCTTCAACAATTTTGATTTCACTTGGTATCATAAGTTTATTGTCAAAGGTTGTGTTGATTTTTGATTTTAGTGCTTCGATTTCAGTTGTATCTATCCCACTTATGAGCAAGACAATCTTTTCACCTTTTTTTTCATCTTCAAGTACTGTTGCAATATAGTCAATATTTTCATCACTCATATCAAAGAGTTTTGAGATCTGATTTTCAACAGAGGTTAGACTCACCATCTCTCCACCTAATTTTGCAAATCTTGAGTATCTATCAACAATGGTCAAGAATCCATCTTCATCAATTTTTCCCTTATCTCCAGTCATGTAGTAGGTCTTACCATCAATTTTTTTAAGTACTTCATCACTTTTGGCTTGGTTATGAAGGTATCCTTTCATCACTTGCACCCCTGAGATCATAATCATCCCTTCTTCATTTGTTTCAAGCTCTTCTAAGGAGTCAGGATCAACGATTTTTACTGTGGTACCAGGGATAGCCATGCCGACTGTACCGTTTTTATTGCCTTTTTGTACGCTAAAGTTTGGTGCAAGTACATCTGGTATGTTGCATGTTGCCACAGGAGAAGTTTCGGTTGTACCAAACCCTTCAAAGATATCTTTTCCAAACTTGGTTTTAAAGTCACGTTTGACATCATCTCTTAGTTTTTCTGCACCTGCAACAACGAGTCTGAGACTCTCAAACATGAGAGGATGTACTTTTTTGTTTTTGGTATAGAGTCTTAAAAATGTTGATGTACCACACATGATTGTTGCTTTATATCGTGAAACAATTTGACCAATACCAACTCCATCTGTGGGATCAGGATGGGCAACACACTTAATCCCCTCAACAAGTGGTAGATAAGTGGTTACGACAATACCAAAGGCGTGAAAAAGTGGTAAAGAACCCAAGATGGTGTCATTTTCATTGATATTGAGAATATTGGATATCTGTTTGCTATTGCCTAAAATATTATCACTACTGAGTTCGATACCTTTGGGAGTCCCCTCACTTCCTGATGAAAATAAAATCATGACAGTATCGTCTTTATGTGTACGTTTGACAAAGAGTGGTTTGAGTATAAAACTTGGTAACAGTTTTACAAGCCCTATTGTCAATATCGCTTTTGTTTTGGAGATTTCTGGTTTGATATCTTCAAGATAGATCACATCACACAGTGCTAAAACTTCATCTATCGCAATCCCTTTTGTTTGAAGTTTTTCTACAAACTTTTTAGAAGCAACAATACTTTTGATCTCTGCACTTTTGATCGAGGCTTTAAGTGCTTGTATCTCTGTGGTGTAGTTGAGGTTGATAGAAGTTTTACCCATCAAAAGCATTGCATAGTTGGTAAATGCACCCGTTGCAGTAGAGGG
>JAHZKW010000136.1 GCA_022600175.1 Campylobacterota bacterium | reverse complement strand
GAGTGTGAGAGATAGTTTTATTAAGGCAATTGAAAAGGCATATGGGGTAGCTGAGAAAAATAGTAAATAGAAGCAGTATACTGCTTCTACCTAAGTATTTATTTTGTTTTTTTAAACTCCAAAATCATTGCATACGCTTCATCTTTAAGTTTTAGTTTCTCTTTTTTAAGTTTTTCAAGCTCTAATTGTTCCATGTGTGCTCTGCCTGCATCAATATCATTGATTTGATCATCAAGTGCATTATGCTTCTCAAAAATTTTTGCAAAGTGTGCATTTTGTGTTTTTAACTCTGTAATTTCTTCTCTGTATTCATGTAACATATAAACTCCTTATTTTTCATTACAATTTGATGTACTAATGACATAGCATATTATAACATATTCTGCTATACCATAAATTAATTTGTCCACTTATGTCCTATAGTCTGCATTGATTTTAATATACTCGTAACTTAGATCACAACCATAACTTAGAAAATATCCATCTCCTAGGCCTAAATCACAAGATATTTTGTATTGATCTTGTTTCATAATCTTAAAAGCTTTGCTTTCTGTTTCACTATCTAAAGAGGGTCTCTCTTTTGAATAGATAAGTAGATCGTCATATTTGATCACGAGTTTTGCTTCATCACAACTAATTTCACTTGCACCGATAGTTGAAGCGATACGACCCCAGTTTGGGTCCTCTCCAAAGAGAGCGGTTTTGACTAAAAGTGAATTACTTAACGCTTTACTTGCTTTTTCTGCCTCTTGATCATTCTTGGCGCCTTTGACTTCAAAGGCGACTACTTTGTTGGACCCTTCACCATCTTTGAGAATTTGTAGTGCTAACTCTTTAGTAATACGATCTAGTGCTGTTTTAAAGGCTTCTTTATGATAGGCTCCACTTTTTTTATTGGCTAAGAGCATAACAGTGTCATTGGTAGAGGTATCACCATCTACACTAATGGTATTAAAGGATTGATTAACAGCTTCTTCTAAGAGGGTATTCATATCTGCTTTAGGGATATTCGCATCTGTGGTGATAAAACAGAGCATTGTAGCCATCGCAGGATTGATCATACCTGCACCTTTACAGACGGCTGCGATATGAAAAGTACTTTGATCTTCTAGTACCACTTTGAAGCAGAGCTCTTTTTCAAAGCTATCAGTTGTCATAATGGCTCGAGCAGTTTTATAACTATTTTTGGCATGAAAGTCAAATTTGTCAAATGCACTACAAATCAACTCTTTGTTTAAGCGATAACCAATTACTCCAGTAGAACTCATGAGGGGGTTGTGTAGGTTGATTTTTGAAGATAAAACTTGCATAATATCTTCAATATCTTCAATACCTTTAGCTCCTGTCATGGCATTCGCATTTTTTGCATTTATGAGTAGGAAGTTAGTTTGAAAATCTTTTGGATATTGTTGATAATGTTTTAACGGAGCTGCTTGAAACTTGTTTTTTGTAAAAAGGGCACTGACATCGCAGTGAACATCACTTCTAATAAAAGCAACATCTCCATCAATATCTGATACTCCAGCGTTGGCAGGGTTGGTTTTCATGCCAACATTCACCCCATCACAAAAGAAGCCTTCAACATTGGCAAGTCCATCTTTTAGTGAATATATATTAAACATATTGCATCTCTCTTGGTTTCTCTTTCTTTCTTGCAATTTTTTTCGCTTGCCTGATGCTTTCACCACTCCCAATCAAGAGTAGTTTACTCCCTTGCATAATAAGTTGTTCTGCATCAGGCATTGGGATAAATTTATCTTTATCATCTCTAATCCCTACAACATTGACTTTAACATAATCAGAGAGGTTGATCTCTTTGAGTTTTTTAAAGATCATCCAAGAATAACTTGGTACATTGACCTCTTCAATATCTAAAGGCGTATCTTTTTTATATAAAAACTCTTCAAGAATATTTTCCATCTCTGGTCTTTGACTCACTGCACTGAGTCTTTGTGCCATCAGTTTCGTTGGTGAAACAACACTATCAGCACCTAGTTTTTTTAGTTTTTCAATATCACTGAGTGTGGCTGCATTGGTCATGACAAAGTAGGGACGTCTACGTTTGATCTCTTTTTCATATAACCTTACAGAGGCAATGACCGCGATATTATCTGCAATATTGTTAGAGAGTGTAATAACCCCTTTTGCACTAGAAAGATATGACTTTATCAGTGCAAGTTCTGTATGTGGTTCCTCTTGTACATAGTAAGGGTAGTTATGCTTTTTCGCCTCTTCTTCAAGATTTGGATTTGCATCTACGACGACAAATGGAATATGATTCTCACGAAATTGTTGTGTGAGTTGTATCGTATAGTCATTATGATTACAAATGACATAATGATTTTTGAGTCTAGCGATATTATATAGCATCGAACGCTCCTTTAATATACTTAAAAGGTCACCTTTATTGAGTACTTCAACCAAAATACCGACAGAAAAAGAGAAGACTCCAAAACCTAAGATAATTAGGGTAATAGTGAAAATTCTTCCTATATCAGAGAGTGGTTGTATCTCACCAAATCCAACAGTGGTAAACGTGATTCCTGTTTGAAAGATTGCATCCATAAGAGGAAAATCTTCAATCGCAATATATCCCAGTGTGCCTATAAGCATCATCATGACCACAAGGATCAATGGAAGTCTAAAAGGGGCAAATTGTTGGTAAAGTTCTGTGTTTAGATCAATATCAGGTTTTGTAGATTTTCGCCAGTGGAGGATCTTTTTGATTTTATCAATTATCTTCATCCAATCCTCACCGACATTTCAGGAGGTACTTACGCGTTTTTTCTCATAGTTCTAAGCTCTTTTGCAGAAACCTTGATTTTTTTAGTAGTACCATCTTCTAAAGTCACTCTAACAGTTCTAAGATTTGGAAGAAATCTTCTTTTTGTTTTGTTTTGAGCATGACTAACATTGTTCCCAGCCATTGGGCCTTTGCCGCTAATTGAGCATTTTCTTGCCATTATTTTTCCTTAACTTTTTTAAAAAATTTGTCGCTGATAATATCAAAAAAGATCTTAATAGACCCTTATCCCTATTTAAAGAGTATAGAACCAAGTCTAAGCATATTAGATCCACATGCTACTGCAAGTTCAAAATCATTACTCATACCCATAGAACAATACTTTGCCCCATGCTTTTGTAATGCTTCATAGATATTATATGTAGATTCAAAGCTCTTTTGAATCTCTTTTTGATCTTCACTATGTGCTCCGATACTCATAACGCCTTTAAGTCTAACATTTTGAAGTGTCTCTGTGATTTTGAGATAACTCTCAATCGCTTCATCTGGAGAAATCCCTGCTTTAGTCGCTTCTGCAGCACTATTAATTTGTAACAAAATATTAGGTTTGATTCCTTTAACCAGTGCACGTTTGTCAATCTCTTGCGCCATCTCAAAACTCTCACATGAGTGGATAAGGGCAGGGGAGAGATCTAAAAGTGCATTGATCTTATTACTTTGCAGTCTACCTATAAAATGCCACTCTATTGGATAATCCTCTAAAGCATCAGCTTTTGCTTTCATATCTTGTATACGATTTTCACCAAAAGCACGTTGACCAACACGATAAAAGTCTTCAATTTCTGGTGTCTCAACATATTTGCTTGCAGCAATGATTTTAATGATTTGATGTTCATTAGTCTCTAGACGAACTTGCTCTATACGCGTTAAAACGCTATCAAAGTTTTTTTCATATTGATGCATAATTAATCTCCCATAAGTCTTACAATATCATTATATGTGGTAAATGCCATGAGTGATAGCAGTAATACCCACCCTGCAACTGTCATATTATAAAATACTTTTTCACTTGGGGCACGTTTAGTGATCATCTCATAGAGGTTAAACATAATATGTCCACCATCGAGTGCTGGAATTGGTAGTAAGTTTAAAACTCCTAAGTTTACAGAAATGAGTGCTGCGAGTGCAAAGAGGGTTGCAATTCCTACGGCACTTGCTTGTGAAGTGATATCGACAATAGAGACAACACCACCCATCTGATCCATAGGGATGATTCCTTCAATGAGCTTTTGCAGACTTTTTACAATAATTGTGGTAGCCCAAATCGTCTCATGGTATGCATAGGTGAGTACTTCCCCGATAGAGTTAAATTCCAATGTGATAAATGTTCCTGCTGGTGCAATACCGATCAATCTTTTTTGGATGGTCTCTCCAAAGATGGTTTTGGCTTCACTAATCTTAGGTGTAATGGTAAAGTTTAACAGTTTTTGCTCTCGTTCTACTTGAATGTAGAGCGTACCTTGTGAGCTTTTGATGATATCACTTAGGTCATCCCATGTGGTGATCGAAGAACCGTTAATATTGATCAGTTTATCTTTGGCTTGGAGCCCTGCTGTTTGCGCTGGTGAATTTTCACTTACTCCTCCAATCACAGGTGCTAGCTTTTCTGCACCCAAAAATGCAATAGCAATATAGAGTAAAAAAGCAAGGAGGATATTGGCGAATGGACCTGCTAAAAGAATAATAATCTTTTGCCAAGGCTTCTTTGATAGATAACTATCTGGATCATCACTTTTTTTACTTAGATCAAAATCATCTTGACCTTTCATTTTGACAAATCCACCTAAAAGCATAGGATAAAAAGAGTAGGTAGTATCTCCCCACTTCTTTTGGGCAAGAGGTTTTGTCACAATGATAGGAATACCGAGTCCAAACTCTTCAACTTTAACACCAAAATAGCGTGCTGCTAAAAAGTGTCCCCATTCATGAAAAATAATTAGTGCTGATAAAACTAATAAAGCAGTTAAAATACCCATTATTTTAAATATCCTTTTATATACTCAAATCCTGAATAAAGTGTTAAAAATACTGCAAACCAAAGAATTTCATTTGCATATGGCCAATTCATCAATAAAAAACCTATAGCAATCATCTGTACAACGGTTTTGATCTTGCCTGCCAAAGTAGAGGTGACACTTTTGCCTTCGCCTGCTGCTGATACACGAAGTCCTGTGATAAAAAATTCACGTGTTAAAATGATATAGATAGCCCATGGACTCGCACGATCAATATAGACTAGTCCTAAAAAAGCAGCTAAGACTAACATCTTATCAGCGAGAGGGTCTAACACACCACCTAGTTTGGTAATTTGATCCCAATTTCTTGCGACAAAACCATCGAAAAAATCAGTGACACTTGCAAGTACAAAAACAAGTGCTGCAGTATAGTCAAGCCAAGTCACATGGATATCGGCTAAAAGTGGATTATCTCTATCCACAAGAAGCCAAAACATCAATGGTGCCATTGCGATACGCAGTAAAGCAAGAAAATTAGGGAGATTTAACATTATGCTGACTGAAATGTTGTACCACCATCAATCACAAGTGTTTGTGCTGTGATCCATGATGCTTCTTCTGAACATAAAAAGAGACATGCTCCTGCAATATCATTAGGTGCTCCCATACGGTTTAGTGGAGAGAGAGCTGCCGTTTTTGCTTTTACCTCTTCATAATTGGTAAATGCTTTGAGTGCATCTGTATCGATGGGACCACCACTCACTGCATTGACACGGATATTCATCGCTCCAAGTTCTGTGGCTGCATATCTGACCATGGCTTCCACTGCAGCTTTATTTGTACCATGTCCTGAATAGTTTTCAATATAGGTAAGATTTCCGGTGGAAGACATTGAGATGATTGAACCACCACCTACTTTTTCCATCCGTTTTGCTGCCTCTTGTGCCCCAACAACAAATGCATTGACCGTTGCTGTATAGATATTATTCAGTCCTCGAGGTTTAAGACGCATAAATTTGCCATATCCTCCAACAACTGCACGTCCATAGATCATTGCATTTGAGATGAAGTAATCAACTCTATCAAAATCTTCATCTACAGATTTAAACATATCTTTATATGTTTCAGGTTCTAAGATATTAAGCGGGTAATATCTTGCTTTAACATTATAGGTTGCTTCAAGATCATCTGCAATTTTTTTTGCTTCTTCTTCATTGGAGTTATAGGTAAAGGCGATATTGACACCTGCTTGTGCAAATCTATAAGCGATTGCCTTACCGATACCTTTGGTTGCTCCACTGATAACTAAAGTTTTACCTTGCATTAAAATCCTTTTACATCATATTTTTTAAGTACATTCTCAATCGCTTGTATATTTTCACTGCTAGGTGCTAATAGTGGCAATCTAAACTCTAGTGTTGGGATGAGACCTGCAATATACATAGCTGCTTTGATTGGAATAGGGTTACTTTCACAAAAAAGTACAGTATTGATATCATATAGACTGTCATTGATTGCTTTTGATGCATTAAATTCTCCTGCAACACCGATATGCGTAAGTGATGCGATAATATCTGGTAGTAGATTTGAAGTAACAGAGATTACACCTGTTCCACCATTTGAGATAAGTGGGTAATTGATCATATCATCTCCACTGATGACTGCGAGTCTTGGCTCTTTTGAGAGTAGTTCAACACAACGCTGAATAGAGCCTGTTGCCTCTTTTACACCGTAAATATTTTCACAATCATTAAAAAGTCTGATCGTGGTTTCTGCTAACATATCAACACCCGTACGCCCTGGTACATTATAGAGTAGTACAGGAATATCTACAGATGAAGCAATGGCTTTATAGTGTTGATAAAGACCCTCCTGTGGTGGTTTGTTATAATATGGCGTAACTGAAAGAATACCGTCTGCTCCATGAGACTGTGCAAATTTTGCAAGATCAACTGCTTCACTCGTTGCATTACTTCCTGCGCCTGCAAGTACTTTTGTTTTTGTACCTTTACAAACTTTTGCTGCAATTTCAATACACTCTTTATGTTCATTGTGGCTGAGTGTTGCACTCTCTCCTGTAGTTCCTACTGGTACTACGGCATCGATGCTGTTGTCAATTTGTCGTTTGATCAGTTTTTCATATGTTTGGGTGTCTAGTTTACCATTCTTAAATGGTGTGACAAGTGCGGTCATCGCCCCTTGTGGTCCGCTCATTATTGCTCCTTCCTAAGTATTACTGTTGTTGAGTTTTTGGGTGTAAAGTATTTGTTTGCAACTTCTTTGATCTCTTTGGGTGTAAGTGCATTGATGTTTTTTTCATAATCTACCAGTGGTGTGATATCTCCTCGTGCAAGATATGAACCAAAGATACTGACAAGTGTACTTGAGTTTTCCATACTAAAGATAAAATCTGACTTGGTATTGATTTTGACTTTGTTGAGCTCTTTTTCAGTGACATCTTCAGTTTTTAAAAGCTCTATTTGTGCGAGGAGCTCTTTTTCTACATCTTCTGCTTTTACCCCTGGGTTACAGACTGCCATAAAGAGAAAAATACCAGGATCTTTATTTTCCATATTATAGGCATAGATTGTATTTACTAACTTTTTTTCATCGATAAGTAGTGCATTAAGTCGGCTACTTTTACCGCTACTTAGTAGTTCACTGATTGCTGAGAGTGGTGTTTGATCTTTATGTTGAAAGTTTGGTATGTGGTAGGCAATTGCTAACATCTCTACTTCACTCTCTTTGGCAATCTCTATACGTTTTGCACCATCTTGTGCAGGTTCAACCATATGTTTTTTTGTTGGAGTTACATGGTTTTTAATGGTACCAAACTCTTTTTGTGCTACATCAAATACATTCTCAGGTTTGATATCTCCAGCCACAACAATAATGGCGTTATTGGGTTGATAATACGTTTTATGAAATGATTTGATATCTTCAATTGTCCAGTTTTTAATATCATTGATAAACCCTATTGGTGTCCAGTGATAAGAGTGGTAAAGATAGACGTTATTAAAGAGTCTGAAATAGAGATATCCTGTTGGATTATTGTCTGTTCTCCAGAGTCTTTCTTCCAAGACAACATCACGTTCAGGTTGAAACTCTTCATCTTTGAGGTTTAGATTTTGCATAAGTTCGGCAAAAAGATTGAGTGATTTTCCTAGGTTATCAGAAGAACTTTTGATAAAGTATTGTGTGTAATCAAAGCCAGTTGAAGCATTATTGACCCCACCAAAGCTTTTGACAATGGTATCAAATTCACCTGCTTGAAGGTTTTTAGTTGATTTGAAGTTAAGGTGTTCAAGCATATGTGCAATACCGCTTTTACCCATAATCTCATCACCACTCCCCACTTTGTAAAAGATATCTGTTGTAATGACGTTAGAGCCATTCTCCATAGGAATTACCACAACTTGTAATCCATTTTCAAGTGTTTTAGTAAAATAGTTTGGTAGTGCACTACTCATAAGTACTCCTGCTGATAATATTAGTGAAAAGATAAATCTGTTCATTGTCGGTCTGCTCCAATCACTTCATTGATATGGTCATAGCCATCTTTTTCCATAAGCGTAAGAATCTCTTCGTTAATCTTACGTGCTAAAATAGGCCCTTCAAAAATTAGTGCACTATATGTCTGCACAAGGCTTGCACCTGCTTTGAGTCTTCGATAAGCCTCGTTACCATTACTGATACCACCCACGGAGATCAAAGTTGTTTTACCATAAAATGCTTTGGCTAAAGCTTCAAAAAGTGTAAAACTTTTTTCACATAAAACCTCTCCACTTATGCCACCAATATCTTTTGGATCTGGTAGTAGTGTATAGTCAATTGTTGTATTAGTTGCGATAATACCTTCTGCTCCATGATCAATCGCAATTTGACAGATATCAAGTGCATCTTTAATCTCAAGATCTGGTGCAATTTTGAGTAAGACGGGTTTGTTTGTCATCTCTGTAGCCATTTCAAAAATCGACTTTATGAATGCTTCATTTTGTAAATCTCTTAATCCTGGTGTATTGGGAGAAGAGATATTGATGATGATGTAGTCACAGAGATCTTTAAAGCCATCAATCAAAACTCTATAATCTTCTAGAGCATCTTCACTAGAGGTATTTTTGTTTTTACCGATATTTGCACCTAAAGGTACAGCAAAGGGGTAGAGTTTCTTGACATTATTTTGTGCAAATTCCATACCTTCATTGTTGAACCCCATAGCATTTTGCAGTGCCTTGTGATCAGGAAATCTAAAGAGTCTTGGTTTCTCATTGCCTGGTTGTGCTTTGGGCGTAACGGTACCAAACTCGATAAAGCCAAATCCAATTGCTTCTAGCCCTTTAATCATTGTTGCATTTTTGTCAAATCCTGCAGCAAGACCTACGGGATTGGGAAATGTAACACCAAAGAGTTCTTGAGAAAGTTTTGGGTTTTTATATTTGTACATCTTGGCAATAGGTTTAAAAAAAATAGGTGCATAACTGCCGATATTTTTTAAAAGGGTCTCCACAACATGATGTGCACTCTCTGGATCAAGTTTATAAATGTATTTTTTTAGATCGTTGTATTGCATAATTACCTGATTATTGAGGGATTTTTCTTGATAAAAATCCCTTTAGATTTTATAGGTGATTATACTTTGTTTATATTAAAATAGGCTTCGCAAGGTTATGTATCCTTGCGTTTATCATCAAATAGATTTTGAATAACTTTTTTAATTTTTGCCTCTTCAAACCCCATATCCGAGAGATCTTTATTTTGAATGATCTCTTTTTCATTGCATATGGTATCATTAATATTTTTTTGAGACTTAGAGACTTTGATGCTTTTTTTACTCTCCGTTTGAGTTGTTTTATTTTTACGCTTTTTAATAGTGTCAATATTATTAAGGAGTGATTGCTTCTCTAGTAAAAGCTCCTCTATTTCATTGAGTAAGATCTCTTTTTCGGTTTCACAGTTATTTTGTAACTGCATTCTTTGATGCAAAGAGGCATTCTCTTCTTCAAGTTCTTGAAGTTTGATAGAGATATCTCCATCTAGGGCCATTGGGCTTATTCTATGTTGATCGCTTTCAAGTTCTGCAATACGTGCGATATTTTCTTTATAGCTAGATTCCATCTCTTTAAGCGCACTAATCTTAGTTTTAAGCTTTTTATTCTCTTCTTTGAGCTTTTTACAATCATCCTCACAGAGTTGTTGCTCTTTAATCTGTAAGAGTAGCATCTCATTTTCTTCTAAGAGGGCCTGTGTTTTTGGGGTTTGTAAGTGATACTCTTCTTTATCCATATCTTTTGCGAGTAGGGTTTTTTGTGCACTTTCATACTCTCCTTTTAGGATATCGAGCTCTTTATCTTTTGCTCCAATATCTGTTTCTAATTGATTGAGTTGTGCTTTTTGTTCGTCAAACTTCTCTTTGATTGCTAAAATCTGATTGTCATGTTTCTCATTACGCAATAATGATGAAAATATCCAACCGATAATAAAACCAAGAAGTGCCGCACCGATCATACAGATGATGATTTTTGCAATTATTGTCAACATAATTTACGAATCCTTTTTAATAAGTGATATTTCTATATTTGTACTATAACTTTTTGAGATTTCAATTTCTCTTTGTGACACCCCGAGTGTGTGTATATAACGTTTGATTAAGGTAAATTTTTTACTTTTTTGATCTCCTTCAAGGCGTAGCTGTAGGGTTTTATCTTTTCTGAGCTTTTGGACTAATGTTTGAAGTTTAGAACGCTCTATCTTACTGAGTCTACTGGATGGTGTTGATGCAAATATTTCGTTTGTATCAATTTGCTCTATAATTACTTTTTGACGTTTTTTAACTTTTCTAGGTGTAGGGGTAATGCTCTTTTTTTGTTTTACGGGTTCTATTTTCTTAGGTGCTTGTATTACTTTTGTTACTGGAGTGGATGTAGCTTGTAAAGGTTGTTTTTGAATGTGCTTTTTAGTTCGGTTTTGTTCTTCTAGTACTGCTTGATTGAAAGCATCTTCGATTTTTTGTTCTTCTTGTTCTACCATCTTCACAACTTGTAGATAAGCATCATCCTCTTTTACTTGTTTAGAGGCTAAGGCTTTTTGCTCTTGTTGATATGCCTTATCAATAATCTCAGGTTGTGTTGTTGTGACTGTTTGAATACTTGGATGAAATTGGTCGATATATTTTGTAATACAAAACGTTGTTAGAAGCAGAACAAATAGTAATCCTAACCAAAGTACATTTTTACTTTGCAATGCTCCTCCTTTTATTTATATACTTTTGTATGTATTATTTAAATAGCTCTACAATTTAGTAAAATTGATAAATATAATTTGCTATGAAATCATTAAGCTTTTTTGGGTAAATTTAAATTTAGCTTATGTATTAAGTATACAATAAAATTTTACTTTTGTAAACCATGTAAGTGCATAAATTCATCGCAATGTTTCAAAAGTTCACTGTTTTTTCCGATACAAGATATCTTACCCTCTTTCAATACAACTATTTGATCTGCTTGTGCGATAGTGTTGAGTCTATGGGCAATAATAAAGGTGATCTTGTCTTTGGAGATCTCTTCTAATGCATCAGTGATTTTAGTTTCACTTTTGGTATCAAGTGCACTAGTAGCTTCATCAAAAATTAGGATTTTTGGTTCTCTATAGATCGCTCTTGCGATCGCAATTCTTTGTCGCTGTCCACCTGAGAGATTGGTGCCAAACTCATTGATAATAGTCTCTATGCTATTATCAAGTTTCTCAATGAAGTCCCAAGCATTTGCTTTTTTAAGTGCTTGAATGACTTTTTCATTGTCAACATCAAGACCATAAGCAACGTTTTTAGCTACGCTATCATGTAAGATATAGACACGTTGGGTGACGATAGAGATACTATCTCTGAGACTTTTTTGTTCAAAATGATTGATATTTTCACCATCTATGAGTAGTGCACCACTGCTGACATCATAAAAACGAAGAAGTAGATTCACAATAGAACTTTTACCACCACCACTATTTCCTACGAGTGCTATCTTCTCTCCTTTTTGTACAGAAAAGTTGATATTGCTTAAGGCTAATTTATCTTCATAGTATAAAGTGATATCTTTAAACTCAATATGGTGAATGTCATCTTGTAGCAGTTTGGTGCCATCGATGATTTTTGCTTCACGCTCAAGCAGTGTGTGAATACGATCACTTGCAGCGACAGCATCTTGGATTTTATTATAGAGATTGGAGATACGTTTTACAGGAGTATATAGCATAAATAAGGCAGTGAGAAAGGAGAAAAAACTACCAACAGTCATATTCCCTTTAATGACTTCAAGTCCACCTAAAATAATCACTAGTGCTGCAGCTAATGAGCCAAATATCTCCATAATTGGTGAAACAAGGATATTCGTTTTTGCAGCTTTCATGTTGACATTGAAGATATTTTTATTCTCTTGTGCAAAGCGTTGCATCTCATACGCTTCTACTGCATTTGCTTTGATCATTTCGACATTATTAAAAATTTCGCTGAGCCTTGCTGTAAGGTCAGAAATTTTCTCTTGTGAAGATTTAGAAAACTTCTTCATCTTCTTTGCCAAGATGGAGAGTGGTTTAAAAGCCAGTGGTATAAATACAATAGAGATAAGTGCCATTTTGGGGTTGAGATAAAAAATATAGGCTAAAAGTACAATAATTGTCATCGCTTCTCTAAGCATCACAGGGATCATAGAGGATACGACATTACGTACTCTCTCTATATCATTGACGGTACGGCTGATAAGTTCACCACTTCGAAACTCATGAAAAAACCCCATCTCAAAGGTAAGGATTTTACGAACGCTATCATCTCTTAACCGTCTTACCATATCTTCACCAATATAAGTTGCGTAGTAGGATTGGATATAGAGTCCTACACTTTTGATGATATAGACAGCAACAAGTCCAAACGGTACTAAGTAGAGTAAGGTTTCATTTTTTTCAATAAAGATCTTATCTAGGACAGGTTTGATCATATAGGCGATGAGCATGGTCCCGATGGCTACCATAAACATACCTATAAACATTAAAACAAAACGTTTTTTATAATCTTTAAAATAGTGGGAAAATCGAAAAAAGAGGTTTTGTAAATCTTTTAAGCTTGAATCTTTTCCCATACTGTCCCTTCTGGTGTATCCATAATTTGAATCTGTTTTGCTTTTAATGTATCTCGGATAGCATCACTTTGTGCATAATCTTTATTTGCTTTAGCGATATCTCTTTGTTTGATTAATGTTTCAATATCTCTTTTTTCCGCTTCACTGATGCCAATTTGAAAGTAAGCAAACGCATTCATTGTTCCAATACCAAGTAGAGTCTCTAAAAATGTAATATTAGATCGGATCTCTTTTTTAAGACCTTTGTTTTTAGGCTCTTTATCGAGTTTTTCATTTGCATCTGTGATCATCTCATCTATGACTGCTAGTGTTGCTGAGATATTGAGATCATCATGTAGTGCGTTTAAGATAGCAGCTTTAAAGCTCTTGTTTACACTAGATCCTTTATCTATAATAATGCGTTTTTTGAGACGATAGAGTTTATCCAGTCTTTTTTTACTTGCAAGTAGATCTTCTTCATTGAAGTTAAAGTTAGCACGATAGTGTGAAGAGAGTAGATAAAAGCGTAGTACTTCTCCAGTATAGACCTGAAGTGCATCTTTGAGGAAAAATGAGTTTCCTAAAGATTTACTCATCTTTTCACCATCTATTTGCACAAATCCATTGTGCATCCAGTAACGTGCTAGTTTTTGATCAGATTCACAACGGCTTTGGCAAGCTTCATTTTCATGGTGGGGAAAAAGTAAGTCTGCACCACCTCCATGAATATCGATCTGATAGTCACCACTACTCGCAAGATGTTTTTTGATCATTGCTGAACATTCAATATGCCAACCAGGTCTTCCTTTGCCCCAAGGACTTGGGTAGGCAGGTTCTCCTGATTTAGAAAATTTCCACATTGCAAAATCTTTAAGATCTCTTTTTTGGCTATTACTCTCAACGCGACTTTGATTTTGTGTCTCATCCACACTTCGACCACTCAAACTAAAATACTCTTTATCTTTTGAGGTATCAAAATAGACACCATCATCAATGACATAAGCAAACCCTTTGTCTTCAAGGTGTTGGATGAAGTTGAGAATATCTTCAATACTCTCTGTGGCTTTAGGTTCGATATCTGCATCTTCAATACCAAGCGCGTGCATATCCTCTTTATATCGTGTGATGTAGTGGGTTACGATCTCTTCTAGTGTTTGTTTACTCTCTGTCATTTTCGTGATGATCTTATCGTCGATATCTGTAAAGTTCTTCACAAATGTGACTTGATAACCATCTGTTTTAAAAAGTCGTCTCAATAGATCAAATGCCAAAGCACTCCTTGCATGTCCTAAATGTGCATCGTCATAAACAGTGGGTCCACAAACATAGATTTTGACATGATTTTTTTCTATTGGGATAAACTCTTCTTTTTGTTTTGAGAGGGAGTTAAAAAGTAGCACTCAATCGTTCCTTTGTGATCATAGATGGAGATTATTATAGCACAAATCTAACGCTTTGAGATTATGGAGCAATGATATAAGGTGCCAAGAATGTTTTGAGTAGTAGTGAGATGAGAATTGTGATAGCCAGTAATAGTAGTAAAAGAAAAACCTTTTTATCTTTTACTATGGTGACAAACTGTTCCCAACCAAACTTTTTAACCGTCAGATAAAAAAGTATAAAACCACTCAGTGAACTTGCTAAGGCTAACCCTGCTGCTTCAAAAGGATAGATAAATAAAAGAGATAGCAAAATATTGATACCTAAAGAGATAGCAGAGATTTTGGCAGCCTCTTTTTGTTGATGCTTTGCATAGAGCCAAAGTGAAAAAATACGAGAGATCCCAAAAGGGAGTAACCCTATAAGATACATCATTAATATGAGGCTTGTATGTGCAGAGTCTATCGCTGTAAATGCCCCTCTTTGGTATAAAAGCCATACGATCTCATCAGCAAAGATAATACCCACTGTGGTAGCTAGGGTCAGTAGGTATGCTAAGAACCAGAAACTTTTGTGGAGCATCTCTTCTGCTTTATGGTCATCACTATTTTTAAGGTATCTGGCTACTTTTGGAAAGATTGCTACTGAGGTAGCGATGGCAAAGAGTGCGAGAGGAAATTGAAAGATACGATTTGCATAATAGAGATAAGAGATTGATCCAGCAAATAAAAATGAGGCGAGCCAACCATCTAAAAAAGCAGATATTTGGGCTGTAGAACTTCCTAGTACTGAAGCTGAAAATGTTCCTTTAAACTGTTTAACATCAGATTTTATTTTTTGGCTTTTTGTACTCAGTCCCTTGAACCCTGCAACAAAAAGTTTAAAAAGATGATACTGCTTAGCAGCAATCAGATGCACAATGACTTGCAAAAAACCACCAATGATGACGGCATAGCTCATATAGTAGACAATCGTTTTGGGTGGTTGGTCTTTACCCAAAATAAGTGCTGTAATAATAGCAATATTTAAGAGTGCAGTTGAAAAAGCGGTGGTTGCAAAGTGGTTTTTATACTGTAATAAAGTGGCTAAAAAAGTGACGATAAAAATGAGAATAAGATAGTAAAAGTTGATAGCTACCAGAGGGGCTGCTTCACTAATTGTATCTGCATCAAAACCTGAAGCGATAATTTTTGTAAAAAGGTTAGAAAAGAGTGCGACGATGAGTGCAAAAAGGAGTAAAAATCCTAAAAACTTTAAAAAGATAGAGATGGAAAAAACACTTTTTTGTTTACTTTTAGTAAAAGAGGGGAGAAAGCTTTGCGTAAATGCGCCTTCAGCAAAGATACGGCGAAATAGGTTGGGTAGTTTAAAGGCAACAATAAAAATATCAGTGTAGATATTGGCACCAAGTATGGAAGCCTGCATCATATCTCGAATAAAGCCCAGAATACGTGAGACTAAAATGCCAAATGAGTTGGTAAAAATTGATTTAAACATGGTTTTATCATACAACAAAATCTCTAAATTCATAATGACTAAAACTTTAGAGAATATAGACGATTTATAAGAGAATGACTATATAAGGATTAGATTTGGGTCTCTTAAATATATTAAAAAATAAGAATAAACAACAAGCTCCTGATGATGCAATTGCATTTGAGAAGCGTACGATTGAAACCAGTGATGTTACGAAAGATCTTGAAGAGCTTGCACGTGCACACAACCTTCAAGCTAAAGATCTTGATTTTAAAATTCTCTCTTATAAGACCCACTATAAAAAAGTAAGTAGTCCTCGTTATCGAGAGTTACAAGAGATTGAGCGAGAGAAGTTTTTTAAAGAAGAGAATATCTTAAATCCTGAACTTGAAATTTTACAGAAATTAAAAATTGAAGTTTTCCAAAAGCAAGGTGCAAGGTTTCCAATTAAAATTGCATTAGGTGCAAATAAGCAGATGACTAAAGTCGTTGGTACTATCAAAGCCCAAGAGAGTGTGCAATATTTTGATGGTTTAGAAGGGGAGATCTTAGCTGAGTTTGATCGTAAAAAAGCGAAACAAAAGATATTGTTAGGTTGTTTTGATGATACTGTACGCAATGAGGTAAGACAGCTTGTCTCTTCCATTCGTGTCAATAAGAAAATTGAAGAAAATATGGTTTTTACGATTTGTCAAGGATATGATTTAGAGGAGCACTCTTCAGGAGAGATCAAATATAGATTTAAAGAGAAAATAGTTGAAGAGGGTGAAAAGGTTGATCACTCAGATAAAGGTTTCATGCATACAATCAAAGAGGGGGATGTTTTACTTGAAATCTTTAGGTCTAAAGAGGGGAGAGCTGGTAGAAATTGCCGTGGAGAGTCACTGGCTTTAGAGCAAGTTGAGTTGACGGATGAACTGCCTGCTATTAAAATCAGTGATGATATTGAGTGTGTTGAGAAAGAAGAGAGTATTGTCTATATTGCTAAACGTAGTGGTTTTATTCATCAGCCTAGTGACTTTGAATTTGAAATTCGAGATGAATTGGTGGTAAATGAGGTTAGTTTTAAAACAACTGGTTCGATTCAAGCGGGTGATGACAAAGATATCAAGATCAATATTGAGGGTGGAGACTCTATGTCAGATGCCATTGGTGCGGGTGTTCATATCGATACGACTGAAGTTAAAGCAGAAGGTAATGTTGGAAATGGTGCTTTGATTAAAGCCAATGTAATTGAAATTGGCGGACAGACACATCAGAGCGCAAAACTCTATGGTGGTGATGTTTCGATTAATTTGCATAAAGGGTTTGTCGATGGAGAGACTGTCACTGTTGACCTTCTAGAAGGTGGAAAGATAGTAGGTGATATCGTACGTGTTAAAAAAGCAGCTGGTGGTGAGATTGAGGCAAAAGAGGTTTATATTGAAACAGTGTTGTCAAATGTCAATGTTGAAGCATCACACTTGATTGAGCTTGATAAAGTTGAGGGAACGGGCAATAAGTTTATTATTGATGCTAAGGCACAACGTGGATTTAAAGATAAAGTTGAGACGATTGAAACTAAGATTTCTGAGATGCGCAAAGAGGTAGAGCAGACGACTAAAAAAGTACGTGTTTTGAAAAATAAAATCAATCGTGAAAAAGATACTTCGATGCGTATTGTAGAGACGATCAAAGAGTTACAATCTAAAAATGTCAAACCTCCAGCATCACTTGTTGGAAAGATGAAAGATAATCAAAATAGGATCAAAGAGCATAATTTATTATTAAAAGAGCTAAAAGATGCTAAGATGAGTGAAGAGACTCTTGCAGAGGATCTACGAGACCTCCAATCATCTGTTTTTGATGCTAAAGTGATCAATCATGCGACATGGAGAGAGTTTAATGAGGTGATATTTCGCATTATTAATCCTCCGATTAATGCCTCCCATCTTCTTAGAGATGGTGAGATGACACATACGTTTTCATTAAAAACAGCAGAAGATGGGGAGTTTATATTAGATAGAAAAGGATAAAAATCCCCCATGATTGTCGCAATTGAAGGCGAGGTTGTTAAAAAGGAGCCGACCTTTTTACACCTAAAACTTACAAACGGTTTAACATACTTAGTTCACATTTCCATCAACAGTAGCGCACAGATCTCAACTGCAAAGATCTCACTCCATGCTACTCAAATTATCAAAGAAGATAGCCATGCTTTATATGGTTTTGTAGATATATTAGAAAAGTCAATGTTTGATCGTGTGATCAAAATCAATGGTGTGGGTCCTAGTACTGCTTTAGCGATCTGTTCTACATTTACCCCTGAAGCGTTTTCACATGCTGTGATGGGACAAGATGTCAATGCACTTAAAGCAGTTCCTGGTATTGGACCTAAAAGTGCAAAGCGAATTTTGGTAGAATTAGGCGATTTTACGCTGATTAGTGATGATGATGGTGCAGGACAAGTGAAGCAAGATGCGCTTTTAGCACTTGAGAGTTTGGGCTTTAAAAAAGAGGCGATAAACAAAGCACTGCGTGATACAGAGTCTACAACCACAGAAGCGCTTATCAAAGAAGCGTTAAAAAAACTCACCTAAGGAACTATATTTGAAGATAGCTATTATTTTTGGCGCTGTTAGTTATGAACATGAGATTAGTATTGTTAGTGCGATTGCGATGAAAGATGTATTGAAAGAGGAGGTTGTCTATATCTTTTGTGATAAGAATAGAGAGTTCTATCATATCCCTACAGATGAGATCAAATCAAAACTTTTTAGTTCAGGTGCCTATACCAAATATCCAAAGTTAACCTTAAAAAATGGTGGATTTTTCCAAAAAAGTTTGATGAAAGAGAAAAAGGTTGCTTTTGATGTCGCACTAAACCTCTCTCACGGGGCAGATGGTGAAGATGGTAAGATTGCTTCACTGTTATCATTTTTTGATATCCCTTTTATCGGTCCACGTGTGGATGCAAGTGTCATTAGTTTTAATAAGCTCTTGACCAAGATCTATGCAAAATCTTTAGGGATTGAGACTGTAGATTATGAGGTTTTAAAAAAGGGTGCTTATAAAATCAGTCTTGCTTATCCTGTGATCATTAAACCTTTATGTCTTGGAAGCTCTATTGGTGTGAGTATTGTACGTGAAGAGAGTGAGCTTGAGTATGCATTGGATGTAGCTTATGAGTTTGATGATGAGGTATTGGTTGAGCCTTTTATTGAAGGGGTAAAAGAGTATAACCTTGCTGGTGTGAAGGCTGACGAGTTTATATTTTCGATTGTTGAAGAGCCGCAAAAAGAGAGCTTTTTAGATTTTGATAAAAAGTATTTAGATTTTTCACGAACTTCACGCGTACAAGAGGCGGATGTTGATAGTTTTTTGGAAGAGAACTTAAAGCTTGCTTTTCAAAAGATTTATGGTTCACTTTTTGAAGGTGCATTGATAAGGTGTGATTTTTTTGTGGTTGAGGGTAAAGTGATTTTAAATGAGATTAATCCTATCCCCGGTTCTATGGCAAACTATCTTTTTTCAGATTTTACTGATGCGATTAAACAACTCTCCAAGAGACTTCCAAAGTCAAAAAATATTCCTATCGATTATCAATATATTCATTCAATTCAACAAGCAAAAGGGAAGTAAAGTTGTTAACCTCTTTTACTCTAAAAAGAGGTTAACAATCTCTGGAAACTCTATGATGATAAAAAGCGCTAATAGTTGTAGCAGTATAAAAGGGATGATCCCTTTATAGATATCTGTGGTAGTGATCAGTTTTCCTGCCGCGCCTTTAAGATAGAAGAGGGCAAAACCAAAGGGTGGTGTAAGAAATGAAGCTTGAAGGTTCATCGCCACTAGTACTGCAAACCAAATTGGATCGATATCAAAGAGCTCTATGATAGGGACTAAAATAGGGATAATGATAAAACAGATCTCTAAAAAGTCAATAAAAAACCCAAGTATAAAGATAGCAAGCATAGAGAT
>JAHZKW010000135.1 GCA_022600175.1 Campylobacterota bacterium | reverse complement strand
TCTTTGTCAGTTGCTTTGTTGCAACGATGTAAGTATATATAAATAGGACTAAATTTATCCTTTTTATTTTTAATTAATATCTATATTTAACTAAAGGTTAAGATTGAAAAAAGCTGTATGTATTATTAGTGGCGGGATGGATAGCGCCTTAAGCTCCTATATTGCGAAGTTTAGAGATGGTTATGAGATAATCGCACTACATTTTAACTATGGACAAAAGACAGAAAAAAAAGAGTTAGAAAGTTTTCGAAAGATTGCAAAAAGCCTCAATGCTTTAAGATTAGTGGAGTTAGATTTACACTTTATTAAGGAAATCGGGGGCTCTGCACTAACAGATAATCAGATAGAAGTGCCTAAAGAGGGATTGAAACCTGGTATTCCTGTAACTTATGTACCTTATCGAAATGGTATTTTTCTCTCTATTGCTGGAGCGTTAGCAGAAAAAGAGGGCGCTGAGGCAATTTATATTGGGGTGGTAGAAGAGGATAGTAGTGGTTATCCAGACTGTAGTGATAGTTTCATTCAAAAATTGGAACTTGCTATTGATGAGGGGACTAAACCTGAGACAAAGATATCTTTAGAGACACCGTTAGTACATCTTAAAAAAGAGCAAATAGTCCAAGAAGCAGATGCTTTAGATGTTCCGCTTGGTGATACATGGAGTTGTTATGAGTCCCAAGACAAAGCATGTAGAGTTTGTGATAGTTGCCGTTTAAGATTGAAAGGTTTTGAGGTGGCAGGGATTGAAGATCCTATACTGTATCAGTAAGTTTGGCTTTTAACCATCAAAAAATGTCATCATAAAGCTATGAAATATTTAATAACATTTATATTTTTAGGGACTTCTCTGTGTGCAGTTGATGGTGAAAAGGTTTATCAAAAAGCCTGTGCTTCTTGTCATGTGAAAATGCTTACCAAAGAGCAAATATTGCAAAAACTCTCTACGCTCAAGGCACCACCAATGATCGAAGTTTCTCATCAGCTTAAAAAAATATCAAAATAGCTGATGATATTGATAATATGATCCATCGTGCTGTTGTGGTTGCCTTTATCAAAGAGTATGTGTTGTATCCCCTGATATTGAAAGTAGTATGTGCCATGCCATGGCTTTAGATCGTTTTGGGGTTATGCCTTCTCCAAAAGGAAAACTTACTGATCAAGAGTTAGATGCGGTGGCTAAATGGATATATGATTACTATAGTGATAAAAAGTTTTAGGTCATTTAGTAAGCCACATACGAAATTTAAGGCCTAATATAGAGGTGTATCCTACCTCTGTAAATTTGACCTCTTCTTCACTGTCATAAATAAAAGTGGTAGGAAAAGAGTTAACTGCAAATTTTTGTGCAAATCTACCTTCTGTATCATTGATGACATCATAGGTGAGATCATGTTCTTGCATAAAGAGATTGATCTCATCGTCACTACCTGAATTAACTGCCACAGTAATAACTTGATACTTTTTTGAGAGTGATTCAATCGTTGAAGCTTCAAGTTTACAGGTAGGACACCATGTTGCCCAGATATGCACTATCAGTGGTTTTCCACTATAACTTTCTGAAGAGATCGCTTTACCTGTTGTCGAGAGCAATTCAAAATGTGGAAGTATAGTAGATGGAAGTTCAGGTTTTTTTAAAAAACTGATCAGGTTTAAAAGAAGTGTCATGAGAATGAGCGCTACTGCAATCTCTTTGACCCATCCTAACACCTTTTTTTGCATTATCTTACTTGCATATAGGACTTTAATCCTATATCACTCCATTTTCGACTTGTATGTAGAAATTTTTGTGCGCTTTCCCAGACCTTTTGAAAGTCATGACTTTGAAGACTTTTCTCTTTAGCAACGGTTGCCATCGCTTGACGTGCTTTTTCCATCACCTCTTGAGGGAAACTACGTACGGTAACACCTAAACTTTCAATCTCTTCTAGTGCTGTTGCATTGATATACTGAAACTCTGTGTTCATTGTACTATTTAATTCATTGGATGCCATCTCAATCATCATCTTTTGTTCATCTGAGAGTTTGTTAAACTTTTTTTTGTTGAACACAAGACTTAACATTGATCCTGGTTCATGCCAGCCTGTATAGTAGTTTTTAGCAACTTTATGAAATCCCATCTTGATATCAAGCGAGGGCCCGAGCCACTCTGTTGCATCAAGCATATTACGTTCTAGTGCTACAAAAATTTCTCCTGGTGGCAATTGGATAGGTTGAACACCCAATTTGGAAAAAACTTCTCCACCAAGACCAGGTATCCGCATCTTTAGTCCTTGAAGATCGTCTAAGGAAGTGATCTCCTTTTTAAACCATCCACCCATTTGTACATCTGTATTGCCTCCTTTGAAAGGGATAAGGTTGTGTTGATCATAGAGTGTTCTCCACAGCTCCATTCCTCCTCCAAAGTCTAGCCAGGCATTCATCTCTGTAGACGTCATACCAAAAGGAAACCCAGTGAAGAGATTAAATGCTTCATTTTTACCTTTATAAAAGTATGCAGCAGAGTGGTAGGCATCGATAGCGCCAACACTTGCGGCATCAAAAACACCAAAAGCAGGCACAAGTGCATTTTTAGGATGTACCTTGATTTTGATTGTACCACCACTAATGGTCTCTACACGTTGTGCAAATCGATCAATACCTGTCCCCATGATGGGGAAGTGTGCTGGCCAACTGGTAGCAAGTTTAATCTTGACTTTTCTATTTTTATTGATATTGACTGATTTTGAAGGAGGTTTACTCTCTCTGTTACATCCATTCAAGAGCAAGGTACTTCCTGCTGCTCCTAGTAGTGCAGTTTTTTTGATAAAATTACGTCTATTGTCCATATCTCAATCCTAATATAAACCAGCGATAACCGCATAACTGAGAAAGAGCATTAGGTGTGAAAGTCCTTCAAAATAGTTGGTTTCACCATCATCTGTTGTTTTCCATGCCAATATGATGGTAAAGATCAATGCACCGATTTCAAGTGGATTAAAGTTCAATGAGAGTTTCATCCCTGAAATATGTCCTAAAATCAATAGTATTGGTACTGTTAAAAGAATCGAAACTGTAGATGCACCCATTGCGATATTGACAACACGTTGGATTTGGTCATTTTTAGCAGCTTTTACGGCGGTAAAGATCTCAGGGGCTACAGAGATAATCGCAATAATAAGTCCTGCAAGACCAGCTGAAATACCAAACTCTTTAAAAAAGATCATACCATCATGTGCAAAGATTTCCGCTAAGATACCGATAAGTAGAATGAGTAAAAAGATGACAAAAAAGTTTGCATAATTAGAGAAGTTATCAAAAATATAATTATTGATCATGATCTCTTCATCCCCTTCTTGCATTTTACGCTTATAGCGAAAGATACGACTTCGTGCAGTAGCTTTAAAAAAGTGTGTATGTGTTTTGGTTTGAAAGATTAAAATAATGATATAAAATATCAAAAGTAATAATCCTATCAAGGTACTTGCTGTCTCCATTGTTTGTGCATCATGGCCGCTATGTCCTAAAATACTTGGGACTAAAAGTGCTAATGCAGAGACATAAAGAATAGTGGTATAAGAGCTTGAAGTATCTTCATTGTGTTGTTGCTCGTTAAAAGAGAGACCACCAATAAATACTGCCAACCCTAAAAGTACATTCATATCTACAATAACCGCAGAGATGATACCACCACGTACGGTCTCCATCGCTTCAGGTGAGTTAGCAGCTTGAAGCATAATACTAAAGAGAAGGATGATCTCAACAGCTACTGCCGTAAAGGTAAGTACAAAACTCCCATAAGGCTCATCAAGACGCTCTGCTAAAATCTCTGCAATCTCAGAAATAGTGATTGAGATAAAGATAATTGAAATGGCAGCAAATAGCGTTGCTAGGTGTCCATTACCAGATTTATGAAGTAAGTAGGTAAAAATAGAAAAAATTATACCACCGATTAAATCCCAGTAATCCTCTAAAAAAGAGTTTCCTGTCAAATTATGTGTATCACTCGAGGGACTGTCCATCTACTTTTTATTCTCCTTGAAAAAACAAAAATTGCTCTTTTTGCTCTTTTTTTTCTAATATATTGATGAGTTTTTCAAAACTCGTGACAATTATAGCAAAATTAAATTCAATATTTTTGAGTTCGTTAAGATCTTCTAAATTTTTATAGCGCATGATATCAATATGTAATGGAGTTGTAATCGTATAACTTTCCTCTAGTAAGAGTAAATGTTTTGCCCAAGGTGTATGCTTTTGAAGATACTCTACTTTTGTTGCCAATGTTGTTTGATCTTCGCTACAGATCAAAACACGATCACTTTTTCCAAAAGGTTTTATTCTCAGTGCTTTATCTATAAAAATAGGGTGTAATTCCGAGGTGAAGTGACACTTTTCGAGATCAAAGCTGATGTGGTGTTGTTCTAAAAAAGTGACAACGGTTTCAAGATATTTGATAAAAAGCGAAGGAATTTTAATATTTTTATACTGTTTTGTATGATGTGTAAAATGGGTTAAGAATAGTGATGTATGGATATGTTTAAAGAGTGGAGTATTTCTATTTTCTAGTGTTTGATATTCAGGGTATATTTTGGCTAACAGGGTTTTATCAGAGGAGAAAATAAAGCTCTTCTCAGGTGCATTGATAATTGTTTTAAAATTCTCTTTCTCATCACTGCCCAAAGTATATAGTACTTCTTTATCTGCGATCTTTTCTATTAATTGTTTGTTGATGTTGTTGGTATAAATAAAATAAAAAGTTTGTTCAAGTAGTTTAAAACGCAAGAGTTTAATTAAAATCTCTTGGAGTGAATAAGCTTGAAACCAAGCAATCTCACTATCAAGTATGGTGTAAGGTACTTCAGTCACAATACCGTAGGCTTCTTTATTGAGTGCGAGTTCAATATCTTCTTTGATATTACCGATAAATAGGTCACCCCGTTTGATCTTCTTAGGGTTAGTCTCAATATTTTCAAACCCTGAGATAGAGGGTGTATTGATCAGTTTTGCACCACTGAGCCTACTAAAGTTTTCAAATGTCATCCGACAGCTGTACCACTCCTTTTTGGAGATTCTGGACGAATAAGAGAGAGACCCTCTTTATCTTTTGCTGCAAGTAACATCCCTTGTGAAAGCATTCCCATGATTTTTGCTGGTTTGAGGTTTGCCACTAAACAAGCTTGCGTCCCAACAAGTGACCCAGGTGCATAAAACTCTTTGATACCTGCGATAACTTGTCTTGGTTCCTCTTCTCCTACATCGACTTTGAGTTTGAGGAGTCTATCACTTTTTGGTACCTCTTGAGCTTCAAGTATAGTAGCAATTTTGATTTTAGTTTCAAAAAACTGATCGATTGTGATAATCCCTTCTGTTTTTTTCTCTTCTTTTTTCTCTTTTTGTGTTGGTGTAGGTTCAGGTGATTTTAAAATCTCGTCCTCAATTCTTGGAAAGAGTGGTGGCACTTTTGTAATCGTGAAAGGTTTTAAAGCTTCTTTATTGGTAATAATATCAATGTAGGTTGTTTGTGTAATCTCAAATCCAAGCGCATGCGCAATGGTTTGTGTTGTTTTAGGCATAACGGCATGTAGCATGATTGAGACTTTCGCTAAAAGATTTGCGACCAAAGCAACCAATGCCATTGCTTCATCTTTTTTACCCTCTTTCATTTTTGTCCAAGGCTCATATGTGGTGATAGATTGGTTTGCTAGTGTTAAGATTTTCCATAAATCTTCTAGAAAACGATTTAGTTGTAAGTCAAAAATATAAGTCTCAAGTGTTTCAATGATTGTATTAGCAGCATCAACCTCTTTTTGGTGATATTTAAGTAGATCTTTGGAGTCGATATGTAGATCATTATACTTACCGCTCATTCCGATAATACGATTTAAAAGATTGCCAAGGTCGTTACCAAGGTCAGAGTTAATACGATCAATGAGTGCTTTTTGGCTAAAGTCTCCATCTTGTCCAAAGGGGACTTCTCTGAGTAAAAAATAGCGAAAATTTTCAAGTCCATAAGCATCAGCTACCTCTTTAGGATTGACAACATTACCTTTTGATTTACTCATCTTTTCACCATTACGAGTCCACCACCCATGTGCACCAATATGTGTTGGGAGTGGTAATTCTAGGCTCATAAGAAACGCAGGCCAATAAATAGCATGAAAACGTAGGATATCTTTACCTAACAGTTGTACGGAGGTACCATCTTTCCAGTAAGCCATATGCTCTTCGTCTCTACCATAACCTAATGCTGTGATATAGTTCATCAGTGCATCTAACCAAACATACATGACATGTTTTGGGTCATTGATAGATTCTGGAAGTTTGACACCCCAATCAAAACTTGTTCTTGTGATAGAGAGGTTATTTAAACCTTGTTTGACAAAGTTGATGACTTCATTTTTTTTCCCTTTTGGGAGGACACATTTTTCATTGTCACTATACCATGCTAAGAGTTGATCCTCATATTTGGAGAGGTTAAAGAAGTAACTCTCCTCTTTAACTATACTGGTAGGTTTTCCGCAGTCTGGACAACACTCATCATCATAGAGTTGAATTTTGGTAAAAAAGGTTTCACAGCTGACACAGTAAAAACCTTCATATTGATCTTTATAGATATCGCCTTTTTCATACATCACTTCAAAAGCTTTTTGTACACTTAGTTTATGATCTTCATCCGTAGTTCGGATGAACTTGTCATAACTAATATCAAACTCATCCCAAAGTGTTTTAAATTTACCACTGATCTCATCTGAATATGCTTGTGGTGTTCTACCACGGCTTTTTGCTGCTTCTTCAATTTTTTGACCATGCTCATCTGTTCCTGTAAGAAACATAGTCTCATGACCGATTAGACGAGAGTAACGTGCAAGTGTATCTGCAATGATAGTAGTGTATGCATGACCGATATGCGGCACATCATTGACATAGTAGATTGGGGTAGTGATATAGGCTTTTTTACAACTTTGAGACATTCATTTTCCAGTTTGTTTTTTAAATGATTTTACTCAAAATATGCTTAAGTCATTTTACACATTGATTACACGTAAAAGATTTATAATTTGTTACAAAGAAATTCAAGGAGATTTATTATGAAATTAAAAATTGTAACATTGCTGTTTGGGGTAATGGCATGGGGATCTATGCTGTTTGGTGCTTCTTATACCTTAGATACCGCACATACGCAAGTAGGCTTCTCTGTAAAGCATTTGATGATCACCAATGTAAAAGGAACATTCTCTAAATACAGTGCAGATATAGGATTTGATTCAAAGACTATGCAGTTTGAAAGACTCACTGCTACAATTGATGTTGATAGTATTGATACAGGAATCAAGAAGCGTGATAAACATCTAAGAAGTGCAGATTTCTTTGATGTAGCTAACCACCCTATAATGACTTTCGTCATGAACTCTTACAGTGGAGATACTGATGGCGGTAAAATGGTTGGTGATTTGACTATTCGAGGAGTCACTAAAGCGGTAACATTAGATGTAGAGATTGGCGGCGTGGCTAATTTTATGGGAACTGAAAAAGTTGGCTTTGTTTTAGAAACTAAGATAGATAGAAAAGATTTTGGTTTGATGTGGAATAAAGCTCTTGAAACTGGGGGTGTAGTTGTCGGAGATAAGGTTAAAATAGTGATTGAAGCAGAAGCAAATCGTCAGTAGTTATCTGTAGTGGTAGACAACTTCTTGCGCAAATGGGGTTAAGTAGGGAACTTTAAGCCCCGCATCTCGCAATCGATTACCACTCCAACTGTTACAGGTGTGAAAGAGGCTATAAGCCTCTTTTGCTTTGAAATAAAAAACGTCAGGATTCCTATACTCATCCTCATACCGAATAAACTTCTCGTTTTGGGTGGAAAAACTGTTTAAAATACTCTCTTTTAATTTATCTGTACATACGTTAGATAACTCAATTTTGACACTCTCTTTTTTATTAATATGTCGATAATGTCCAACACGCACTAAGGCTGGTGTATTAATAAAGAGTGCTTTTGATATTAGTTTTAAATTTATATCACTCCATGAAGGGGTATGCATCATGAAGTCTTGATCTCCATAACTAAAAGCCATATATCCTAAAGTATTATGACGTAATAGCGTTGGAAAATATTTTACAAAATCCTCTCTGAAATAGTGCAAAGGGATCATGATTTCGGTATGTGCCCATGTATGATAGACATAGATATGTTGATTCTTTTGGGAACACTTTTTCTCTGCAGGGAAAAAGAGCACTATTATGGACAATAGTATAAAAAAAAGCAGAGAAAGCGATAAGTATAAAATGGTTTTTAATAATCTTCTTAATAGCATGAAGTATTATACATTATTAAGATATAAACTTATTTTTACGTTTGCCGATTTAGGATTTAGAATAGATTAAATAGGAGCACTATCAATGACATTATTTAAGAATAGGGCGGATGATGAGAAGATCCAATCATTAGAAGAAGAGAGAGACACACTTCAAGAAGAGAATAGACAATTAAAAGCAGAAATTGAAAAATTACATGCACATGGCAAAGTACATGGGTTCTCTTCATATAAGCCTAAAGGGTTGATGGAGTACCAAAATGCACAGTTGAAAAAAAATCTACTTGATATTCAAGGTAATATGGCTGAATCTGTACAGAGCTCTAAAGACGGCAATCAAAAATTAAACTCTTTATTAGAAACAATCTCAACAAGCAATACGCAAACAAGTGATATTTCAAATACTTTAGAAGAGTTGACTGTGATTTCTGGTGACTCTATGGCTACAATCGAAGCACTCTCTTCTAGAGCAGATGATGTTAGTAGTGTTCTCTCTATGATTAAAGATATCTCAGATCAAACAAATCTTCTTGCACTTAATGCTGCGATTGAAGCTGCACGTGCAGGTGAACATGGTCGTGGATTTGCTGTTGTTGCAGATGAAGTAAGAAAACTTGCTGACCAAACAGATAAAGCAGTTGCTGAAATCAATATCTCTTTACAATCTATGAAACAAGACGTGACTACTGTGACGGGTCAATTTACACAAGTACTTGAAAGTGTTAATAGCTCCAATGACTCAGTGCAAGAGTTAAATAGTGTATTATCTGATAATACTGATTTAATGCAAGATACTTTGCATTTTAGCGGTCGTACAAATGATCGCGTTTTTATGACCTTAGCGAAGCTTGATCATGTGATTTGGAAAGTAAATACCTATCTTTCAGGTATCACACAAAAAGAGCAGTTTGGTTTTGTCAGTCATCATAATTGTCGTTTAGGGCAATGGTATGAAAAAGGAGATGGTTTTGCTAGCTTCAGTCATACACCTAGCTTTAAAAAGCTTGAAAAACCACACTCAATTGTGCATAATGCAACGCATAAAATATTTGATGAGATCAAAGAGAGTGAGTTAAACTTTGAAAAACTCAAAAAAGGTTTTACAGAGATGGAACAGGCTAGTGATGAAGTATTTAGTATTTTAGATCAAATTCTTCTTGAGAAAAAATAAAATTATAGAAAGATGTTTCTATTGATTGATCGATGGAAACATCACGCTTCCTTATTCAAATTCCCCTAATTTTATAGATTATTTATCTTATAGTACTAGTGTTGTTGATATGTAAAAGTTTTCATTATATGAGAGAGTTGTGCGTATGTAGTTCAAGCTAAAAGAGGGTTTCATACCTCTTTTTGATGCTTATTGTGCAGTTGCGTATTCAGAAAAGCTTTCTTCAGCCGATACTTGATCTGCTGAGTCTTCTGTCTTAGAGAACATGCTACCAAGCATTTCACCTATTAAGCCTATGAAAAGCATTAAAACGACGATTGCGAATGTACCTATTATTAAGAACATATTGGCCTTTCTTTTTTGTTTTATATTCATGTGACTCCCTTAGTCTCACACTATATAAATCGTCTTGGAGAATTGTAGCATTATAGCTTTTGATATAAATATAAGATTTT
>JAHZKW010000134.1 GCA_022600175.1 Campylobacterota bacterium | reverse complement strand
TTCTAGTTCATTCTTTAATCCACCAACTCTTTCATCCTCATCATTTAGCGTTCCAAAAATTTTTACGTAGAACTTATCTAAGTCATCAACTTTATTTGATAATTCAATAAGTTTGTCGTGTGCTTCTTTTGTATGTTTTTCTATCTCGTCTTTGGCGTTTTCTATTTTTTCTTTAGTTGTATCATATTTTTTATCATTAAGCGTTGTATTATAGTACTCAAGTAGTTCATTGTGTTTCTCTTCTGTATCTTGAAACATATATTCAATTTGTGCTTGAATACTATCTTCGCCTTCTGTTCCATTGATTAAACGTTGTTGTAGGCTTTCAATACTTTTACTCGCTTCCATAGCGCTAGTTAAGTCAATTTCCGATAGGGCATCTTCAAGAGTTTCATTATATTTTTTTAGCATAGAATATATGCCTTGTCCAGAAACTTTTGGCAACAGAGTATGAAAGACTTTTAAAGTATTCAAGCAGTTGTCAATATTGTTATTTGCTCTATGCATATAAGTAACATTATGACTCGAATTGAAGTTATTTAATTCATTTGTAACTGCATTTATATATTGATGAAAATTATTTAAATTAGGTGCCAAATTAGTAATATTAATATCAGGGTCAATAAGTTTTAAATATTTGTCAATGTATTCAATAGCTTTTTTTAATCTAGCAATCTCTGTTAAGATGTTTTCATCTGAAATTTCATTAATTTTTATAGTCTTGACCGCATCTTGCATATTGTCCCATGCTGAATGAAAAGGGTGCGATTCAAAAGGAGTAATCCATCTAGACATTTGTATTCCTTTGTAATGATTGTTATTTAGTAGTCTATATATTTTTTAACATAACTATTTATTCAATGAACATTATATCAATATCTACACCAAAAACAAGCTATCAACTAACACTTGAAATATACATTTAATCATGAGAAAAATAAAAATTTATAGTAAAATGAAACATAATTACCCTAAAGGTAAAATAAAAGTTACCATATGAGTGATCTAACTATATCATTTAACACAGAAATCTCCGTTATTTGAACAAAGTGTTTAGTTAATTCGCATATACAGTATTAAATGCACATCATGTTTATTTAATCATAGAGGTGAAAAAACCCCTAAACAACAAAATCCATCTCGGACAACGTCCGATAAATAAGTATTAAAGACCCTACTACAGCCATCGTAAGCACGGCAGTTTTTGAGTACTTAGGATCAAAATACTTTGTAAATCTTGGGGCGATCAGATACCCTATGATAAATCCCGGCATCATGTAGAGTCCAGATATCATCTGATCACTGCTAAACTGTCCAAAGAGATAAAAGATCAAAAGCATCACCACTGAAAAGAGCGTATAGAGTGCTGCCAATGTAGACTTGATCGACTCTAACGGATGGTTTTGAAACAGTAGGGCTAGCACCTGTCCACCCACAGCCGCCATCGCGCCCATCGTTCCAGCGACTAAACCTCCTGCAAAGTTCATCTCTTTACTCAGCCTAAACGACTTTATCTTGATACTGATAAACACAGAGAGCAAGATCAACACTCCAAAAACCAATCCCAAATAGGCAAAATCTATCTTGGAAAATAAAAAAACAGCGACAAATATACCTGCCAACATGCCGAAGCTGACATGATAGATATTGTCCCTGTCGATATGCTCTCTGCCCTTATACGCCATCATGACAGTCAAGGCAAGTGAAGCCAACACGATCGGTACAGGCACAAGCGTATAGCTGATCATCGCTAAAAACGGTACGATGATCATCCCCACACTCACACCCGTGGCCATCTGCAAAATAGAGCTAATGATAATGACAACATTAATCACAACAAATGAAAAGATATCCCACTCCATACAAATCCCTTTATATTTTAGGAATACATTTTAACATAATCACGTACTGCTAAAAACAATACTATATTCTGAAGGTGGGTAATCATCATCAAAAATGGTCATATATTTTTTTAACGCTGATATCTTAAGATTTTCCCTTTAAAAGGGGCAGTTAAATAGTCTGTATTTTCAGGTTTGGTTTGCGTATGGGTATAGCCAAGATTAACCATTCTCTTACTAAAGTGTGATTGATGTCCACGTCCTGGATCTACAATGATAACTTCACAATGTGCTTTAGCATGTTGATCAATAAAATCAGCTAACAACTTCGCATGATCTCTTTGATATAAAAGATCACTACCGATGATCATGTCAAATAGTCCCAATTCACTCTCTAACTCTTCCCAACTTGTACGAACAAAAGGGATATCTTTATCATCATTGAGTTGTGTGTTTTGTACTAAAAAAGCTTCTACTTCAGGGTGATAATCAGTTGCGGTGATATCTTCTCTATGATGATTAAGTACGAGGCTAGCCAGTGCGATTCCACATCCCACTTCTAAAATTCGCTTACCCTTTACCTCATAATCAAACATCAAATGTGCTAGTACTTTAGAGGATGGCCATATCACCCCGAAAAGAGGCCATGTAGCCGAAGATATACCTAGTCTTTCAGCTTCGCCATCAGGATCAGCATACTGCTGATTGTCACGAAGCGTTCGGAGGTGTATGTCTGTGTTACCAAACTCTATAGTTTGATAACATATGCGTACTAAAGGCATTATAAAATTGTTACATTTTCCGCCTGCAAACCTTTTTCACCTTCTGCAATTTCAAAAGAGACTTTTTGATTCTCTTCAAGTGTTACACGACCATAACCGGTACTGTTTATTTGACGATAATGTACAAATACATCTTTTCCACCATTGTCTTGTTGGATAAATCCAAAGCCTTTTTCACTGTTGAACCATTTAACGGTTCCATTGTTTTGAGTTGCCATAGCAATTCCTTTTGTTAGAATACACCACTATGTAGAAGTGTTCGAAAATATAAAGTGGAGTTTTCTTTAGGGTAGATCCTACTGTTAACGTCAGTTTTTCAATATAAAGTTAGCCAAAGATGAAACTCTAAATCATCTTTCTATATACATAGTATCCTAAAAAAGAGACAATAGCAAATCACATGAAGATGAGACATCAAAACAAGCATTGCTATTGACTACTATTAACCCTTTTTTCTCCTTTATAGATGCACCACAAACAGAACATATGATAATATAACTCCATTCTACTTTGTCTTGCTCCTGCAATTTAATTATAATCTCGTTGAGGGCTATTGCCACAAACGATGCACTACACCCTCAGTGTTTGTGATACGAACCAATTTATTTACTCCTTGGGTATCCATCAGATAAATATGTCCAATATTGCTAGCATCCATAAGCTCAAAGAGACTATATCTACCCATACCAAACCCTTGAAATATTGAAAATTCAGGTACTTCACCGATAGAAACTATCTGTGTAGGATCTGATGCCTGCATAGTGTAAAACTTGTTATCCTCATTTGTCACATAGTATAGCGCATCCATCGACGGATCACTGGCAAAAGCATCTCTGTGAAATAGCGTAGTATACTTCCCTCCCACAAGAAATAGATCACTCATGATCGTCTCCCCACTTCCATCATCTTGTAAAAATACAAGATTAGTAGTCGTGCTTGTCATGCCAAAGTGATAGATCCAGTCCCCCGAAGTCGTCACGATACTTGAAGTGCCCATCGTTGTGACGATCTTTTCATCAGTGAGGTCAGATTGCTTTAGCGATTTCATCACTATAAAATCACTATCAGCAAATGTTTTCCCTTCATTTTGGATGTTTAACAGTATCTTGTCATCACTCAACCTCACTTGAAAGAGATTTTTTTCCGGGTTATCCACTTTGGCACTTAGCAAGGCTTTGGTCGTCAAGTCATAACGGTAGATTGAGACATAGGGTGTCACTCCCTCAGCAACGATGTTATTTTCAAACACCAAAAATAGTGCGCCGTTTTTATAGGTCATCTTATCCAGAGTTGTTTTCCCTATATCTTCTGCCAGTAGGGTTTGTAACAACTCTAAGCTATCTGTTTCAGACTGATAAAGATGGATACTCACATCACCAGTGCCTTGGTTTTCACTATAAATGAGGATACCTTTAGAGGGTATATACAGCGTTTCGATTCTGCGAAAACCATCGAGTTTTACACTACAATTCTCTAGGTCTGCATCACACTGTTGTAGTCTTGAAACATCAAAACTATACTCATCTTCAAAAAACATCCCCTTGATCGCGCCACTTTGTGCATCATGTATCTCTATCAGCGGATAAAAATCATCAGGCAGTATTTTGGGTGTATCAGTAGCACCATAGCCCAACTGCACAGCTTTAAGTTTTCGCGTATCGGTCTCCATGTAGCTAATCCAGCTCTTATTGATATCAGCACCATCCAAAAAGAGCTCAAGGGACATTAACTCCTCATCTTGCTGGGAAGAGATACGCATAGGAGAGATAGCCGATGGTTCAGCCGCCTGTAGATCTATCTTATAGAGTTTATGTGTTTGGTTCGTATAGATGTGGTACTTTCTTAGCATATCTGTCACATTTTCTCCGCTTGCATCCAAGATCGGTACCATAGCACTCACTTTTCGCATACTGGTATCTTTGAGTGTGTCTGCTAAAACAGTTGCATTGGTTTCAGGATCATACAGATAGAGGTTTGACTCAGTGAGTGCTGGATCTTTTTGTGTATAGAGCACATACCTTTTGTAGTTTATCTCTGGTGTTTCAGGCGTAGTTACTTTAGGTGAAGAGCTTCCTCCACACCCTCCCAAAAACCCAAACAATACAGCAGTCATCGTTACATATATCAAGCCCTTTTTATTCATCATCACTCCTTTAAATATTTGCTCTGCATTATCACATGTGATTGTTCCCTGAATGTTTCATTGCATGTTAAAATTAAATTTAATGTATAATATTTTTATGATATTAATCAATTTCTTCAAACAGTTTATGTATGGTAGTGATAAGAGAAAAATCTTTTTACATGGGTTTTTTATCAGTTATCTCTTTGTCATGACACTTGCTGCACTTATCGACTATCAGATTCAAAACTATACCGATGCTTATATCGAACTCTTTTTTATCATCATGACACTTTTCAGCCTTACACACTATCTCACTACAAAAAACATCACTATAGCCATCTATACCATCGTACTTATCAGCACCTTGACCACTTACGCACTGCTGATCTCAAATAGTTTTAATATCTCTGTTTTTCATATCATCGTGCCATTGGGGTACTTTCTACTCTTTTCACTCAAACACTCACTCATCATCACGATGATTCATCAAGCAGTGGTGATCGGTATATACACGTATGGCTATCACTACTACCCTGACAATACCCACTTACATGACAAAGCGATCCTTGCTGCGATCATCATGGCATCGCTCATCGTGATACTTTTTGGTGTGGTCTATCATCTAGCCGTAGAAAACTCCTATCGCCAGTTAGCAGACTCCAACAGACAAAAAGAGCTCTTACTCAAAGAGATTCACCACCGTGTGAAAAACAACCTCAACATCATCTCTTCACTGCTAGGACTCCAACAGTTGGATGAGAAAAATCCTGAAACCAAACGTTTGATCATTGCCAATAGACTCCGAATTGATACGATAGCGATTGTTCATGAGATCCTCTACAAACACAATAACTTTGAAAAGATAGACTTTCATGACTACATGGAGAAGCTCTCTTCTACTATATTTGAGATGTACGATAGTGATGCCAAGGTCATCATCGAGAGTGATCATATAGTCTTACCGTTTGAACAGATGCTAAAGTTTGGTATCATCACCAATGAGCTGATCATCAACTCAATCAAATATGCACTAACCGACACTGACAATGAGATAAAGATCACCTTTACCCAAACAGATACAAGCTACTGCTACCACTATGAAGATAGCTCCACTGAAAAAATCAATCCTGAAAAACTAGAACAAACGCAAAGTCTAGGCACAGACTTGATCAACATGATGGTAGAGCAGATGGATGGTACGCTAGCTTTAACTACCAATAACGGTCTTGTCTATAAGATAGAGGTACCACGATGAACAGCAATGCAAAAATCTTAATCGTCGAAGATGAACGCATCCCTGCTGAGTTTCTCAAAAAAGTACTTCTGCAAGACGGCTTTGAAGTCGCAGGTATCTGTGATACAGGCGAAAAAGCGATTGCTGAGGCTATCCGCGTAAAACCTGATGTTATCTTTATGGACATCATGCTCAAAGACCACATCAGTGGCGCAGAAGCTGCCCTAAAGATCTCAAATAGCATCGAGACTAAAATCATCTTTTTGACAGCCTACTCAGATGATGAGATGATAGAGTATGCACTTGATGCCGGTGCCGTAAACTACCTCATCAAACCCTACAAAGAAAAACAGATCCAAGCAGCACTACAACTCGCCCTCGGACATACAAAGCCTATGCAAACTAAAACAAGAGAAAAAGGGATGGTTTTACTTCAAAATGATTATACATTTGACACCATCCAAAACAGGCTCTATCATCAAGATAAAGAAGTAAACCTTGGACGCCAAACACTCAAACTACTGACTTATTTAGTAGAGCATAAAAATAAAACAGTCTCTCTTCATGATTTAACGACGTATGTCTATGGAAAAAACAGGGAGACAAGTAGTATCCGCACACTCATCTTTAGACTCAAAAAAACACTCGGCAGTGAGATCATCACCAATGTGAGCGGAATTGGGTATAAGATCAGTACACTATAGATATACCTAAACCGCCTCTTTCATGCTCACTTTTCACGAAGATCTACAAGGTTATGCATCACACCTTCAAGCCCGCCATAGACATTGAGTGTCTCTACACTTTGGGTGATCTTTTCCAACGCTTCAAGCTCTTTGAGCCTAGCCAATGTAGGATTGTCCTTCATCAACTTTGCGGTGTTTAACAATGACCTGGTCGCGGCTGTCTCCTCTCGTCTTTTGATGAGATTTGCCTCTGCACGTTTGCTCGCTTCGATCACATGGTTAAAGATCTCTCGCATCTCACCGGGTAAGATGATATCTTTGATATGTACTGACTCTATCGTCACACCGATCTTTTCACATCGCTCCAAAAAGCTGTCCAAAATCTCCTTGCTCAAGCTGTTTTTATACTCCAAGATCTCATCCACCGTCTTGGTACCCATATGCTCTCTGATTGCAAACTGCATATGTTTGTAAAGATAGTCATGTGGTGTCAAAGCAGTCTCAAGATATCGTACACCATCACTGATCTTATAGTGCATCGTCACGTTACATCTAAGGGTGACTTTATCGGCACTGAGTAACTCTTGACCTGTGATCTCCATCTCATTGACACGCTTGTCAAGCGTATAAGATTTGACATCAAAATAGTCCGTATAAAAAAGATGCACCCCCACATCAAGTCGTTTATCCAAGAGATTATCCACATAGAGGTATGTCCACTCATGTACGCTGACATTAACCCTCAAGATATGCTCCCAACTTCCTTCCAAAAGTTTGACATATTTTGGATCCACTTGCATCTCTTCTTTGACATTGACCCTCTCGACTCGAACATCATACTCTTTAAAGTAGAGCTTTGTTGCACCTGCTTTTAAAAGCTCTGTAAACTTTCCATCGATCCATACATATGCACGCTCCTCTTCTCCAAGTGCCACTACCTCAAAATGTTTTTCGATCAACGCAGGATACTTTTTATAGAGTAATTCACTCTTTTTTATATCGATCCCAAAGTGCTCTACACTAAAGACCTCATATCTATAAGCAGCTGTAAAGTTTGGAAGCACATACCTACCACTCTCTAATACTTTGACTAACTTTTCATTTTTATAAAGTAACGCTTTTTCACTCTCTTTGACGGTTACTATCAACATTTTTTCTCCTTTATAGGTACACCGCAAACGGAACATGATGGATAGCATGTTTATAAAATATCTCCAGTTGACACACTTCTAAACACACAAAGTGGCAACTTTTTATACTTTCTCTCACACGCTATACAAGATCATCGCTCTGGTTTTTTGGTGCGTTTGTTTTGAAAGAGATAAGCTCTCTTGGGCTTTTATTTTGCTTTACCGATTTAGCTACATACTTTCAAGGTATGGTGGGACTTGAACCCACAAATGTGAAATTTAGGTCAATTCTCAGTTGACTTGTGCAAGTCTCATACATCACTCACAGTGTAAGTATGCAAGCAGGCAGTATCAAAACTGCCTTTGCACAGTGGTAGTATAGGGTAGTTGGTGGACGTATTTTGTCCGTTGTGAGAGATATTTTTAATTAAATCTTGATTTCTTTCTAAGATTTCGTTATATTATCCCTTATAATTTAACTTTCTCCAATGAAATTTGATATATTTTTTCTACTTCTGTTTGAATATTTTCAAAAAAGAATTTTTGATTTAATAGCACCAAACATTTCTCTTCTATATCCAGTAATTTAAAGTATTTTGATATTTGTTCTTCTTCAATACAAGTATGACTTTTAATGATAGGCATTGGATAAAATGTACCTGCAAGTGTATTTAAAAGTGCGATATCTAATTTTTCGTCAAAATGTTCAAATGTATTACGAAGTCGTCTATCTTTTAATGCAGAATCATCATTTAAATCAAATTCAGATTTTAAATATTCACTTCTTTGACTAATAAAAGTTTGAATCTCATTTGGTAATCGTTTATTACTACCATTATTCCAAAAATAAAATGCTAAAGCACCAGCATGTGCAATAGCTTCTTGTACAGCTCCGACCAATTGAATAGCTGGTGGATTTTTAGTTGTTAATAAATATTCATAATAATCAAACGCTCTAACAGAGCATTCAGCAGTATATGATATAGAGTAATAGTAAAATATTTCATGCATTGGTTGTATACTCATACTCATTTCATTCATTTTTTTAGCAAATTCTTTTGTTTGAGATTCAATTTCTAAATTCAAAATTATCCTTTATATAACTACTTATTCAACAAACATTATATCAATATCTACAACAAAAACAAGCTATTAACTAACACTTGAAATATCTAATCATAAAGAAATCATCGCTTTAGAAACATTCTCCCTAGCTTGCCCCTCTAACCTCTCATGAAAGTACACTGTTTGGTAGATTTGAGCCATAAAAAAAGAGGCTAACACTTTTTTTTCGCCCTTTTTCACTTATATGGTGATATGCTCAAGTGTATGGTAGTAGCGATGCTTTTGTGAGTATTGCGTACAGAGCTGATCACATGTTGCAAAAAGTTGATACCAGCGTTGTTGTAATGCTTCTTTATACATCAAGATAGATATCCACTTTACTCTCTAGCTCATAGATCAACGCTTCATCCATATAGAGATACTCATCAGGAATATCTAAAACATATAGCTTTTTGCCGTTTAACATCTCTAAAAATTGTGCTTTGAGCCTGCTTTTATGTTTTTTCTCCATCACAAAGATGATATCAGCCCACCGGATATCTTTGTGATTGACCGTTCTTCTTGCTTTGGGACTTGTACCGGCAGACCGTACGTTAAAGCTCTGCTCTTTTGTGTAGATAGTCTCTGCTGTAGGACTGCGCCATTTGTTTCGACTACAGATAAAGAGTAGATTTTGTTTTGTATGCATTGTGTTTGATTCCTATCATTTTCTATATTGTGTTCCTTTTATCCCTTCCATCTTTTTACTCAGTACTTTTTTAATCATCCGCTTTAGATTTTTAGGTGCGATTATTTTCACTTGTGGTAGCCACTTGATCACCAACTCTTCGATCTCTCTGAGATTACTCACCACATACTGTACTTCGATATCACCATCTTCAAAAGTCTGAACGATTTTTTGACTCGGCAGGTATTTTTTCATCAAAAAGTACTTGCGTATCTTACTATCTACCCGAAGCCGCACCGTGATCTCCTCTTTGCCAAAGGAGGCCCAAGGGGTTTGGATCGTTTGGATAAAGTCGAGCATGTCAGCCTTTTGGTAAAAGGTTTTCTTACTCTCTTCGATATCCAAGATAAGTGCCGTTCGTAAAAACTCAAAACACTTTCTTGAGATATTTTCACCCACAAGGTAAAAGTTTTCGTTGATAAACAGTATCTTATAGGGGTGAAACCACCGCTTTGTACTCCCACGCGATATCTGATACTCGATACGAATCTCTTTGTTAAACTTGATCGCATACTCTAGCTTTTTGACAATCTCTCTATTTTCTACATGCTCAAAAGGTCGGGTCTTAAAGTCATAGACACGTAGAGACTTTTTCACGAGATCTTTGGTTTGCTCATCGATACTCTCTTCCATCGAAGCTTGTCCAAAAAGGTTGATAATATTTGCCAACGTCATCAAATCTGCCCCCATCAAAAGATCTTCCAAAAGCACCTTTTTATAAGCTTTATAACACTCTCCCTCTTTACGCATAAAATCACCAAAGATCTCGCGAATTAACTCAAAATCACGCCTAATCGTCCTATCACTCACTTCATAAACCATCGCAAGATTTGTCACACAGAGCTTTTTACCGCTGTTTAACATTTTAAGGATTTCGATGGTTCGATATAGGCTTGATTTTTGGCTCATGATCACCTTCTATTTTTTACTGGACAAAATACGTCACTAAATTATTGTACCATATTTTTTAAATTAATAAAGGAGAGATTATGACTTTAGAGATACAAAACAGAAGATCAAACAGCGGTTACAAACAAAACAGAAATAGATTATGGAGAATTTATGAACAATCTAAAGATCATCGCTTCAAAGAGAAACTGGATTGACCAGCGAAGCGTTGAGACATTAAAACAGATCACCACCTATAGAGGGGTACAAAATGTGGTAGGATTACCAGACCTGAGTGTCGGTTCTGTCCCAAACGGGATGGCAGTGATGAGCAAAGATGTGATCTATCCGCATCTCATCGGTGGAGATATCGGATGTGGTATGAGCCTTTTTGCCCTCCCTATAAAATCCAAAAAGATCAAAATAGATCGATTTGAAAAGAGGCTTTTAAAACTAAACAGTCTTAGTGACATAGAGATCGATACACCTCTAAATGAACATAACTTAGGCACGATAGGCAGGGGAAACCACTTTGTCGAACTGCATCAGTTAAACAGTGGTGCTATGGATAAAGATATGCTCTATATCCTAGTGCACAGTGGTTCGAGAAGTTTCGGGCAAATGGTGTTTGATAGTGTTGCAACCTCTTATAAGAGCGACGAGGGTATTGAGATAAAAAGCCCCTTAGCCAAAGCCTACATGAGAGATCATGACAGGGCACAAAGCTTGGCTAAAAAGAGTAGATTAGAGATCGTCCAAAGAGTCCTCAAAGCACTCAATTTAGAAGGAAAACTGTCATGTATCAGTGATACGGCACACAACAGCATCACGCAAGTAGGTGATCTTTGGCTGCATAGAAAAGGAGCCACTCCAACAGATAAAGGGTTAGTAGCCATCGCAGGCAGTCGCGGAACACTCAGCTATCTTGTCAAACCGTTAGCGGATACCACACATGCAAACTATTCACTAGCGCATGGTGCTGGACGAAAGTGGGAGCGAAACAGCGTAGAAGCAAAGCTTAAAAAACTTATCAACAAACAACAGCTTTTGCGTACAGCCATCGGTGCGAGGGTTATCTGTCATGATAGTAGTCTCCTCTACCAAGAAGTACCCCAAGCGTATAAAGATATCGATATCGTCATCGATGATCTGGTTCGGGCAAAGTTAGCAGAAGTGGTAGCAACTTTTCGACCGATCCTCACCTACAAGGAGTAATCGATGCTTATCTATATCAGTAGTACAAGTCTAGTCGATGAAGTGAGTAGAGGGATATGGCATTTTTACAAATGGATAGAGAAGCAGTATGACTTTCAAGTGATCAAGATAGAAAAAGGTACACGGCAAAACTGTTACAACTCTATACTTTTAGAGAGTCATGACAAAGCCTTGGAGAGACTCCAAGGTACGCTACTTTGGCAGAGTCAAAGCCCCTTTCGTCCTGCACACAGACGTAAAAACTGGTACTTTGCTCTTACATGTTATGAGGGTTTTGAGTCTATTGACTTTGATCATACATGTATCACGTATCAGAGCATGAAAAGTCCCAAAAAAGGCGGACAACATGTCAACACGACCAACAGCGGCATACGTGCACTTTATCCACCGCTAGGTATCAGTGCTGTTAGTTTTGATCAACGCTCCCAACACCAAAACAGACAGATTGCATATAAACGTTTAGAGGAGAAGTATAGGTCACACCATATACAGAGGATAGCATCACAGATCCAAGAGCGATGGCAAAATGCTAAAGCGATCAAACGAGGAGATCCTATCAAGACCTTTTATGGAGAGAAGTTTAAAGAACGATAAAGATAGGTATATTATCTATCTTTATTGTAGATATCCTCCATAAACTCTGCCATACTTACTTGAGCCTTTTCTTTTAGACTTTTGATCACACTTTTTCGGTCATCTTGACTTTTGTTTTGGTTGATTTTAAACTTTGCTTGTATCTCAGTGACGTTAACTTCAAAAACCCTAAAGTATTCCATCAACTCCTGATATCTAGACTCACCAGGTAACATCCAGCCCGCTTCTTCTTCATAGTGTGCAGTGATCTCAGTGATTAAATCCCACGCTTTATGTGTATCATCAATATAAGTTATCTTTCCATAAAGATGTACTGCACTATAGTTCCAGGTGGGTACTTGAAATGCACTCGCATAAAAACGTGGAGAGATATACGCATGAGGACCTTGAAAAATCAAACAGATCTCTTTATCTGGGTCAATATTTGCATGTACGTTTGCTTTTGCTAGATGTCCGTAAAACTTGCCATCACTTAGTCGGTTGATGGGCAAATGTGTCACTTCAATCCTACCCTCTTCTTCTGTCACAAGCGTTGCAAAAGGGTATTTTTGCAAAAAATCCTCGATACGCTTTTCGTCTGTGATCTTAAATACTTCTGGTGAATACATCTACTTCCTTTATAAACCTACCTACTGTTGCATTGCCTCTATCCCCATCTTCAAATCCTTTAGATATCCTGTTTCTCCCCACAAGCAGTACAGTAAAGTGTATATCTATAGATCTCTTTACCACACGCTTTACACTCTGTCTTTAGCTTTTCAGCACAAAAAGCACAGTAGTTATCACGCTCACTTCGTCTTGACCCGCAGTTAAAGCACTTCTCATTTTTGACATTGAGCACTTTGGTATCTTTTTTTGCTCTGTTTTTTTCATGGTTTTTCTGGATCTTGTGGATAATCACACCAAACAGCACCAAGAAAAAGAGCACACCGAGGATATTAAGCACTATGACCATGTTGTACGAGGTAAAAAAGGCGATGAGTTTGGCTAAAAAGACTTTAGGAATGATGCTGTAGATGAGCTGTATCAGCTCCACCAACCCATACAAAGCGGCTGCACTTGCGACATAGAAAGCCAACTGTGCAAAGATATACTTCTCTCTTTTACCAAGCACTCTATAGAGCCAGTAAAAGAGCAGCCAAATAGGAATCAAAAAAGCAAACACCTGCATACTGATTTTAAATCGATAAAATTTTCGCTCTTTTTCAAGTTGAGTGACGATCGATTTTCCACTCTTATCGATCAACAGCTGAAACGCTTGAATCGCTGGGTAATTGAGCGGATCGCTTTTTTGAGCGATGAGAGTTTTAAGGTTGTGCTCTTTTTTGCTCAACGCATCAACTTCACTCTTGACGATATCCGCATCAGAGTGCAGTATGGAGTTTTCACTATCTTGCTCACTGATCTTCTCTAACAGCATATTGGTATACTCTTGGTTTAACCTCTGCTGCTTCATTTTCGATGCTTGTAGATTCTGCTCTAGGATATGGATTTGATCGATCTCTGATTGGATGTGGTGATTGTCCAAGATGGCTCTGTAACTCTTTTTGAGTGTTTGACACTCTTGGGCTACTCCAAAACTTTCATATCGATGGTCATATCTCAAAACTCTTTTTGGTTTTTGAAAATCAAAGATATTCAGCTTTTTTGCTTTTGCAAACTTTTCACATTGATAGCCATATTTTTCACCTGGCTTGGTTGTCTGAGAGATGCTACTTTGTATCCCCATCGCGATAAGCCAAAGCGCTGTAAGAAAAAAGAGGATCATCAAAAACTTTGAAAACCGTGTCAACTCTGTCTGGTTAATCGTAAAAAAACTCTTTTTATATTCTCTTAATCTCTCTGCTATCTTTTGAAATATACGCATACCAAGCCCTTAAATTTATTCATTTCATCATTATACACTTTTACGATAATCACTGGCATCTCTATGATACAATAGACTCAAAAGTGCCGGCAACAGCACCAAGTCCAACAAAAGTGCCAGATTTAAAGCAATTACTGTCACGATCGCAAAGTTGACATTGGGGATAAAACTACTCGCACCAAAGAGTGCAAATGTTGCTGAGAGTATAACAGTCGTCAGTATCATGGCATTGCCGCTATGGTTGATGATATAATCTACACTCTCTTCAAAACTTCTCTCTTGGATCGCATCAAAATATTTACTAAAAAAGTGTATCGTATCATCTACAGCAATCCCCAATATCACGGCCGCAGAGATAGCTACACCGATATCAATACTAATCCCAAGATACCCCATCACCCCTGCAACCAATATGATAGGAGCGATATTTGGCAAGACAAATAACCATAACATTTTAATGTTTCTAAAGATCAAAAACATCACCACCGCCACGATCAACAAAGTCACCGAGATAGAGGTGATCAACGTCTCTGTGATACTTGACTGCATATAGGCAAATATCGCCGTTTGTCCCTGCACATCCGCACTATAGCTACTATTATACTGCCACCACTCTTTCACCCACGCTATCATCTCAATATCTTTTGAGGTATCCACCAGATCCGTGTTGATCGTAAGTCTGAGATACCTTTCATGGGTATCTATCTTGTCATTGATCTCCATGCCTTGCGGCAGGCTCATAGAGTAGAGCAGCAGATACTGGGCTATGAGGTTTTGGTTTTTGGGGATCGTCTCATTTGCCTCAGAATTGAGTTCTCTTTGCATACGCTTGATGATATCTTTTAAAGAGGTAGAAAATCTCACATGCGCAAACTCCGCTTTTAATGCCCTCTCAAATGCTGTGATCTTCTCTAAGAAGTGGGGATTTTTTGCACCCTCTTTTGTTTTTGAATCTATGATAACTTCATAGATCATAGGGCCTGTGAGATGCTTTTGTATAAAGTCACTACCACTTCTAACCGTGGTATCAGAGGAGAAATATTTGATGCTATTGCTATCCACCTTGACAAAGCTTAGTCCATATCCGATGATCACAAAGAGAAAGAGCGCTATCAAAACAATCTTTTTATCATATCTTTTGATAAACTCTCCATATCCACTGATATGCAGAAAGTTCAAAAACCGTACAGGCTTTACATGATAGTCATCTTTAAGCGTCAATAAAATTGCAGGCGCGATAGTGATACTGAAGATAAATGCCAACAGTGCACCAGAAGTAATCGCTATACCAAGTGTTGAGATCGGTTCAATATCACTAAGCCCCAGTGAAGCAAACCCAACAGCTGTTGTAAATGAGGTAAGCCCGATAGGCATGATGTTCTTTTTTAAAGCCATCTCTACTGCTTTATAAGCTCCTAATCCCTGCATCTTATAATAGATCCAAGCTACATAGAGATGTATCGTATCTGCTATTGCGATAGCCGTTACAAATGAGGGGATATTGACTGTAAAGTTATTGAGTTTGTAGCCTAAAAGCATCTGAATACTCAGCACTAGTAAAAAGGTAAATACAACGACAACAGAGGGTACTAAAATACCCATAAATGAGCGAAAAAAGATAAACAATAACAGCACTACGACGATGACAGCCAGCGGCATCAAAAGCATGGCATCACCTTGCGAGATAGTCACCAAAGAAGCCGTGATAGCAGGAGCTCCAGAGATATAAAATTTATACCCACTCTCATAAGAAGCTGCATCCAAAATCTTTTGCAATGTTTCAAATACGTAGATATTGACCTCTTCATCCCCGCTCGATGCTTCGGCAAGCCGCACTGCTATCATAGTCGTCTTGGCATCTTTGCTGATGAGTTGATCTACAATCAAGTCATCGTCGATTGCAATCTCTCTTTTTGATTCAAGCTTGTCATGATCATAGATAAAATCTTCTACGATCAAATCATCCTCTACCGCATCGATAAATTGATAATTTGTAAGACTATCTACTTTTTGCACACCGTCTATCGATTGAAACTGCGCCGTTAAATCTAAAATGGTATCTATCGCTTTTGGGGTGAAGATGCCCTCTTCATCTTTAAAAGAGACGACAAAAGTATCATCACCGCTAAAGGTATCTCTAAAGTCATCATAGCTCTGCATGATTTGTGAATCTTCATCAAACCAGATACGATAACTCCCCTCATACGCCAAATCTTTCAAAGAGATACTAAAAACTGCCACCAACAGCGTAGTAAACATTATAAGGTGATATTTAAAGCGATCTAAAAATGAGACATAACGGCTCATTTGAGAAGCCTTTTTGAAAATGATCTCTCTTTGAGACCTACTTGGACTTTATCTTCATCCCAGATCAAGAGCGTACTTTTGCCATTTTGGACATTGTGCATGGCAATCTTTTTAATACGATTGACACCATCTATCACTTGATACTCTAAAAAAGAAACTTTTTTCAGTAACCTTTCTTGCTTATCAAAATATTCACCAAACTTTGCAAGATAGCTTTTGGGATCAATATAGACAATCTGACGGGAATATCCGCTGTTTTTATCTTTGGGGATACGCGTGATCTGCAGATAACTCTCCCCTTGGTATTGTGTCTCTTTGACTTCACCTTCATAGCTGTAGTTTTGATAGTTTTGCGATGCTATATCTTCATAACTGAATTCACTCGCCATGAAGGAGCCTGATTTGTTACGTGCACTGATACGTTTTATGCGCTTGAGGGCTGGCAGATAGAGCCACTGCTGATCATCAGCTGCAATCTTTTCAAAACTGAGTAATTTTGTATCTTTGATATCCAAGGGATACAAAAAATGTATCAAAGATTTATCACCTTGACCGCCTTCAAGCTTCTTGATCTCCAACCTTCTTCTGTTCTCTTCACCTTCGGCATTTTTTAAAATCATCGTAGTCTTTGAAATACTACTCGCATATCCAGATATAACTTCATAAGATTTTTTTGCCACCTCCAACGCACTTTGTCCATATAACGCCATACCAACCAAACTCATAAAAACTACTTTTTTCATTAGAAATCCTTTATATTTTTTATATGTTGACAATGTTAACATAAATATGTGAACATTGTCAACATCACACTATTATGTTATAATAAGCGTATGATAAAAAGTGAATACCACCATGGAAACCTCAAAGAAGAGTTTTTAAATATTGCCTTTGCCTTTATACAAGATGAAGATATTGAGAAGTTGACATTAAAAATTCTTGCAGATAAGACAGGGACATCAAGATCCTCTATCTATAGACATTTTAGCTCTAAAGATGCACTCATAGAGACGATGATCGAAAAAGGCTTTGAACAGTTTGATGATTTTGTAGCAACAGCACTCAGGGATAGACAAAAGCCCTTAATTGATAGGTTTTACATCAGCGGTAAAGCCTACATCGCATTTGCCAAAGATCATCCAAACCTCTATCGGCTTCTCTTTGGTAAAAAGTATGCATATATTCGTGAAGAGAAGATGAGTATCAAAGATGAAGATTGCAGCGGATTTGGTGCATTGAAGATCGCTATTGAAGAGGGACAAAAAAGTGGTATATTAAAAGAAGATGATAGTTACAAGCAGACGATCATGATCTGGTCTTCTCTGCATGGTTTAGCCTCATTGATCATCGATGGTTTTATGGATGTAGAGGCACTTTATGAAACACTCTATGATGATCTGTTTAAAACCCTTTTAGCAGGTATCATCGCCACAAAAGTCAAAATCCTCTCCTCTTTACCATTTTTAGAAAAGATTTTACAGCCGCAAGAGACTCAATAAAAGTTTATCTATGTGAGACAAGCTTTGTCACACCCCAGTTTTGATGCATCGGCTTACCTTCGACTGTCCATCCCTGCTTTTGCAGCTCTTTACTGATGAGCCAGTTCATACCGCCATGTCCCACGACGGCAATACGCTCATATGCTTTTGTAAGTTCTATCAAATAACCCGCCGCTTTTTCTGCATCACGCTTTGAGAGAACCAAAGCGTTATCATTTTTACCCATACCCAGCATCTGTATGATACGAAGCACTCTTAGCCATGATCTTGGTTTGAGCTTGATGAGAGGTATTGAAGCTTTGGGGATTCGTGCTTCATTAAAAAAGTCATGGCTCTCAAACGCTTTGACACCTAACATCTTGAGCGAATCAATTGATCTTTTTAATTTACTACTCATTATAAAGTCTACCTTTTTTATGAGTACATACAAACTCTCATCAGGTAAACTTGTAGGTTCTAAAGGCGCTGTGTCATAACTTTCAACCCAGTTTTGTACCTCTGAAGCATAGATAGACTCAGTGTTTTTGATATCCACTTTAGCATGGCGGATCAGATAGATCTCTTTACTAAGAGGCTTTGTTTTCATCGATGATCGCATAGCTCCCTGTTGCATACGCAACCAACTTACCCTCATCAAAGAGCTCAACTGTGACAAATGCGATACTGCGTCCTCGCCTTTTTGTTTCGGCTTTGACGATGAGCTTGTCTCCAGAGGCGGGTTTAAGATAGTTGATCTTGATCTCAACAGTCACCGATGTCTGTCCATCATCTAGTGTAGACATCGCAGCATACCATCCAGTGTTGTCCATAAGTGTAGAGATCACACCACCATGGATAAACCCAAGATGTTGTAGATGATACTCTTTGGTATGTAACTCCACGGTAGCATGTCCTGTACCGTAGTCTATCAACTCGGCACCGATATGTTCTAAAAATGGTAACTTTATATCTTTCAAATTATTTTCCTTTTTTATCTAATTGTTCATACATCTTCTGCATCCAAGATGTTTTAACACCAAGAGATTTCCCCTCATTGACAATATACCCTGTCAATGACTCCAATTCTGTCTTTTTACCCTGCTCAAAATCTAACTGCATAGAGGTTTTTGACCCCTCAGGAACATTTTCTGCCTGCTTGATCACCTTAGCGATATCTTCTTCATCGATTGGAATCTCTAAAGCATTTGCAACACTTTTTATCTCAGCTAAAACCTCTGTCACTATTTTTGGATATTTTTGCATCACACTATCCATAGACGCATCAAAATATGATGTCATCGTTGCAAAAGAGGAGATAAAGAGGTATTTTTTCCAACAGTCATAGACTATCTGCTGACTTAGTTTTGATTTCAAACCACTTTTGTTTAACAGATCAGCCAACACTTGCATCTTCTCACTTTGTTGGTCACTGCCAAAGAGTAGATAAAAGAGTGGAGATTTTTTGAAAATCACGCCTGCTTCTTTTAAATGTGAAATCACATAGACACACCCGTCACATAAGATGCCTTGTTGTAGATATTGCCCTAATTCTCGCTTATGATCAACCCCGTTTGCCAAAGGGATGATGAGTGAATCTTCGCCTACATGATCGCTGATCTGTTCACATGCAGAAGCAAAATCATAACTTTTTGTTGCGATAAAGATCACATCAAAATGGCTGAGTTGTTCAGGTGGCAGCGTCTGAGGATGTACCACAAACGCTTTATCAACATCGATGACTTGCAAACCCTCTTTTTGGATCGCTTCTAAGTGCGTACCTCTAGCATAAAGTGTTACATCTGCTAAGTCTGCATCTATGAGTTTAGAAGCGATATATCCTCCAACCCCTCCAGCACCAACAACAGCAATACTCAGTCTATTTTCTATCATAAACTCAACACATGTTGTTTTAATACAGCAGTATAAAATGTCCCAGTAAAAACTCTCTTTTCTCCCACACATCCAGTGACAGAGACGGTAAATTTTCGTCCATCATTTTCAGTCACTTGTCCCTCAAACACTACCTCTTCTCCCACTTTCACAGGTGCTAAAAACTTTACTTCACTCTTTGCCAATACAACAAAGGGATCATTGACCGCTGCCATTGCCGCAAAGTCCGCTGCACCAAAACAAAATCCGCCATGTACAAGCCCCTCTGCATCAGCCACCATCACCTCTGTTGTTTTCAGCGCAATCTTTGCATATCCCTCTTTTAGTTCGATTACTTCACCATTTAGTGTATTGTCGATTTTTAAATGTGTATTTAGCTCCATCGTTTTCCTCTTTTTTTTTGCTTTTTTATTGTACCATTTTTCTTAATTTTATGAAGGAAGTGTTATGAAAAATGATTTTACAAAAGCGATGGACTTTAGACATGCATGCAAACTCTTTGACAACACCAAAAAAATTAGTGATAAAGAGATAGACTACATCTTAGAGATGGGAAGAAAATCCCCTTCGTCTTTTGGGATGGAAGCGTGGAAATTTTTGGTCATCACGAAAAAAGAACTCAAAGAAAAACTACGCCCTGCATGTTGGAACCAACCACAAATCACCTCATGTTCACACTTGGTTGTGATCTTGGCAGGGATTGAAAATGCCAAAGTAGAGAGTGGTAAACCTTCACTTAGATTTGCTAGACGTCCACTGACAGAGGAGCAAAAAGAGACTTACGTCAATCTTTATGCAACACATCTCAAAGAGACACTAAGAGATGATAAAAATATTTATGAATGGACCTCAAAACAGACCTATATTGCTGCGGCTAACATGATGACAGCTGCGGCTTATATTGGAATCGATTCTTGTCCGATAGAGGGTTTTGAAAAAGAGAAAGTAGAAGAGATTTTAGCACTTGATACTACACAGTTTCAAATCGCTATGTTATTACCCTTTGGCTATCGTATCAATCCTCAGTCTGAGCAACTGAGACTGCCATTTGACGAGGTAGTGGAGTTTATCCACTAACCTCTATTTTGTAGCTTTTCGCCCATAGTATGAGACGATCGTCGCTTTTTCAATCGTGTGTTTGTTGATCATATAACCCACCAGTGCACTATCACTTTTAGCCTTTAGATCAAGCTTTTCTACATCCAGAGCATGTACAGTAAACCGATACTCATGTGCCTTATCTCCTTGTGGTGGGCAAGCACCTCCAAACCCCGCACTCCCATAATCAGTCATCGTCTCTATAGCACCTTTTGGTAGACCTTTTGTCGCTGAAGCATTGGTCACTATCTCTGTAATATTAGCAGGGATGTTTACTACTATCCAGTGCCACCATCCACTACCTGTTGGAGCATCTGGATCATACACTGTGATCGCAAAACTTTTTGTCCCTTTTGGAGGATTGTTCCATTGTAGTTTTGGAGAGATGTTTTCTCCACTACACCCAAATCCATTAAACTCCTGTTTTTTTGACAACTGTCCTCTCAAATCTGGACTTACCAATGTAAAATTACCTGCAAACAGTATCGCTGTACTGACCATCAAACCTAAAATCACTCTCATGAGCTACTCCTTATTTTTTCTATTATGATAGTTAAAATTCCTATGGATTTGTATAATAAAAGTGTTAAATAGTATCGGTTTTGTTAAATCATAACCGAAATTCTAATTTAATGCTTTTTCATAATAGACAAGATCAAAGCCATTCATGTAAGATCTGATTATCGTAGTCTCTTTATAGCCTAACCGTTTATAAAATACGTTTGTCTTTTGATTAAAAGTATTAAGTCTCATCAGATCACACCCTAACTTTTGGGCTGAAGCTTCTATATTAAGCATCAATTTTGCCCCTAAACCTTCACCACGATAGCTTTCATCAACAAAAAGATGTGAGATAAAAAGCATGTTACGCGTTGCTTGTCCCATAATCCCGCCAATCAGTTTTTCATCACTGTTTTTTACGACATAACAAACAGACTGTGGTACATCCCCATCAAGTTGGGCAAGCCCATAACTGATAATTGAATCAGATATATACTTTTGGGCTTCACTACTTTGGGTTACTTCTTCTATCTGGTAAGATCTCATTTTTTACACTCCTAACGTTCCGTCATCGCAAGCTTCGCACCAAGCAGTGCAAACACAGCTGCAAATGTCCGCTGGGTATAGGTAACCACTTTTATAGAGTTTAGCAGATAAGCTCTGACACTATTTGCAAAGATCCCATAGCCTGTAAAAACAATCAACGTCAGTAGCATAAAAATAGTACTAAGCACGAGCATATCCTCAAGTGGTGTTTGTGTATATGTTGGTACAAATTGCGGTAAAAATGCTAAGAAAAATAGCGTGAGTTTTGGATTTAAGATATTGATCAATACTGCTCTGGAGATAATCCTCCAAGGGCTTTGATGAGATGCTTTCTCTTCAAGTCTTAATACACCTGTCTCTTTCCACATAGACCACGCCAGATAGAAGAGATACGCCACACCGATAAACTTTACGATCTGAAATGCCACAGCACTCGTATGTAAAATCGTCGCTAATCCTAAGATAGTTGCTAAAAGGTGCGGTACAATCCCCAGCGTACAGCCAATAGCTGCTAAGACACTTGCCCGCCATCCTTGAAACAATCCTATCGAGATAGTATAGATCACACCTGTACCCGGTAACAGTACCACGATCAAGGTCGTGATCAAAAACTCACTGCTTAACATTGCTTCTCCTTTTTTAGATCTGCTTCTAGCGCTTTACAGCTACTACAGCAAGTTCTGTATGATCCTTGCTATAGTCACCGTCTGCGACATCAGCATAAAATGCTTTGATCATAAATCCTGCATCTTTGAACTCTTTTTGTAACATCTCTACACTAAAGTATTGAAACCAGTTATAAACTAACTCGGTTTTCAAAATCTTTTACTGTCTGAACATCCAAAAGCACCGCACCATCCTCTTTTAAAAGGGTATAAAACTTTTTTAAGAGTTGTGCTCTTTGTAGAAGGCTTAATGCACAAAAGTCACACATGATCATCGTAATCAAATCATACTTTTCATCACGCTCATCTGATAAATAGTTTTGATGGACATAAGTGATATCCAATCCCTCTTTTGCTGCGACCTCTTGGGCATAAGAAAGAGAATTTTTTGAAAAATCTATCCCTGTGACTTTTGCCCCTGTTTTTGCAAATACCGTCGTATAGAGTCCTACAGCACAGCCAAAATCACCAACACTTTTTTAAACTTTTTATTTTGATTGAAATACATAATAAACCTCCTTATAATTGATTTATTCGATAAGTTGATAAGAGCCTTCACTCATCTTTATAAACTCCCAGACCTTAGTTACCAATCCCTCTAAAAACACTCGATCATGACTGATCACAATCATCGTGCCATTATACTCTTTTAAAGCCAATTCCAATGCCAGAATAGAGTCTAAATCCATATGATTGGTCGGTTCATCAAGGATGATTAGTGAAGGGTTTTGTAAAAGCCCATAAGCTATCATCAGCTTTCTGATCTCACCTGGACTTGGTAGTGCACTATCTTGCAGTTTCTTGGGATCTGAGGCTAGTTTTCTGATGATCGTATAGATCTCACCTTTGAGAGCATTTGGCAATTTGTTGATTTCATAAAAGAAGCTTTTATTTTCTCTTTCACTAATCTCTTGAGAAATATATAAGTAGTCCTCTTTACACTCTAGTGTAGCTATAACATGCGTTAAAAAACTACTTTTCCCTGAGCCATTATCCCCGATAATTCCTATTTTATCATATTGGTCTATGGTTAGTTTTGGGTAGGAGAGTTTTTTCCTTTCCGCTAGTGCCAAGACTCCTTTTTCTATCACGATAGGGAAGATATTGCTAGCATTTGCAGCATTAAAAGTGATACCTGTTTTATAGGTTTTATCCACTTTTATATCCTGTGATAGTAGTAGTTTTTGTTGTGATTGCAATTTTGTGATGATTTTTCCATTACTTTTATCCTTGCCTGTTAACTTGGCTAAGTTGATCTTATTTCTACGGTCACTATCGTTTTTATCAACACTTTTTTTCGAAAGTCTTTTTTTAGATCGACTCACTTTTTCTCTTTGAGATTGTATGGATCTCTCTAATTTTTGTAGTTGGCTATTTTGCTGACGTTTTGTTTTTTCTAAAAAAGCTATATCTTGTTGATAGGCTTGCATGGCGTGTGTAAATGAAGTTTTAAAACTAACAACAGCTTGATTTTTGATAATCATCGTAGTTTGGGACAGTGTATCTAAAAGTGCTCTATCATGACTGACTAATATACCGATACCTTTAAAACTTTTAAGGGCATGAATAACAATCTTTTTATTTTTCGCATCCAAATGATTTGTAGGTTCATCTACCAGTAAAACATCTGGCTCTTTAAAGAGTGCTACTGCAAGTTGTGCCCTTTTTCGTTCACCATGAGAAAGTGTTTGCCACTGACCTGGCCAAGAATCTTGGATATTTAACAAATCCTTTATTTTAAATGCCATACTACTAAAGGTATAGATAAAATCTTCAAAATCTTTTGGCGGTTGTTCAGTACTTTGGGTGCAGTAGTATGTGAAGTCATTGCCTTTGATCATCATGTTTTCATTTTGGATCTCTTTTGCGATGAGTTTTAAGAGGGTACTTTTACCAGAACCATTTGCACCGATGATACAACTCCACCCTGTTTCAAACTCTACGTTAAGATTTTCAAAGAGTGGTAGCGCAGCATTTGGGTACTGAAAGTGTAGATTTTTGATGGTTAAGTATTGCATGAATATTCCTTGACTACAGGGGAATGCGGATAGCAAGGAGGTAGGTTTTTAGATTTTCCCGCTATCTTTAGCGTTTGATATTCATCTCTTATCCTTTTTAATTAATATGGAATTTTATCATATTTTCTTTTATTTAAATGATTTTTTTGACCTTAAATGCCTCTAATACAAGCTGCTTTCTAAATTTTAAATCTACTGTATTATTGACTTGTATATTGCTAGCAAACAACCAGACTTGCCCTTTGCTCTCTAAATACCCAACATACCAGCCTACTTTTCCAGACCACCCTGTCTTCGCATAAAGTCTATAAGTAGCTATTTGTTCAACCAACATAATCTTTTTCAAAATCTTAAAGTACTCACGCTTAAATGGTAACGTCTCCAAATAGACTTTGCGCAAAAAACCGATCTGTTCTTGTGCCGAGATCGCAAACGAACCCTCTAACCAAAAGCTTGTCAATGCATCATCTATCTTTTGGTTACCGTAGTTTAATCGGTGAAGATAGTAGCGATAGCGCTCTTTCCCTATCGCTTTGGCAAAGTGTTGATAACACCATATACATGAGTGAGAAAATGCCGTCGCTAAAGTTTGATCTTGATTCCATGCTAAATATTCTCGATTTTTTCCATCCCACTTTATAATCTCATCCTCATCCTTGATCACACCTTCTTCCAGTGCTATCAGCGTATTTGGTATTTTAAAAGTGGATGCGGGAATGAACTGTTTTTTTGCTCGATCACTGTTGTGTATGTGACTTATATTTGTATCTAAAGAAGTGATAACAAGTGTCCCTTCAACCTGATGTTTTTCAAATATATTTGTAATATCTTTATCACTTGCACTCACCAATGAAGCACCTAGAAAACTGATTATCAATAATAACCTATAGACTTTTTTTACCATATCTACCTCTTGGCTAATTTAAAAAAAGAGTTCACGCTGTTTTTCATCAAAAACGTCATCACTTTGCAACTTTAGACCTCTATTTTCTATCGCATTCTTGACAATATTTTTATTATAAGGGTGTACCTCTTCGTCATTTAAAAATGTCTCAATATCCATCCACTTCGCATCTATGATCTCTTCCGTATCAATGATATTAATCTCTGTAGATAACGCTTGTGCGCTACAGATAATATAGAGGTTAGCCTTTTCAAACTGTGCGATTGGAAAGTGCCCTAAATGGGTAACTGACTCAAGTACTATCTTGATACCTGTCTCTTCAAATACTTCTCGCTTTAAAGCTTTTGAAAGATGTTCTTGATCATCAATATAGCCACCTGGTAGTTTATACTGTTGCCATATCTTATCTTTGACCACTAAAAGTTTATTATCATTGATGATAACTGCTCCAACACCTAAAGTATGATTGATTGCAGTCGGTATGATAGGGTTTTCAACCAATTTTTTCACCATCATAATCTCTTTTGCACCACAATGATGAAAGATAAAATTATTTTTAGTCAACAGCGGAATAAAATCAGACTTTTCAATCGAGAGCTGAATCCATAGTAATCTTTTATCTTGTAAATGCTCTATAATCTGGCAAAGCTCTATCTCAAATCTTTCCAAATTTTGAGGTATCGTAGTCGT
>JAHZKW010000133.1 GCA_022600175.1 Campylobacterota bacterium | reverse complement strand
TCATAATTTTGGCGGCAGGAAAAGGCTCACGTATGAAGTCAACAAAGCCAAAGGTACTCCATAAAATCTCAGGTTTTGAGATGCTTTACTACTCTATAAAAGAGGCAAAAAGGATGAGTGATGATATTACTGTGGTACTCTATCATCAGGCTGAACTAGTAGAGCAAGAGATGCGAAAATATTATGATGATATTAAATTTGTTATTCAAGATCATGCCAATTATCCAGGCACTGGTGGTGCTGTGATGAATATAGAGACAGCACATGACAAGGTGTTGGTGCTCAATGGTGATATGCCACTTGTTGAATCAGATGAGTTACAAAAGTTTGCAGCAATCGATGCTGATATCGTGATGAGTGTTATTAAGCTTGATGACTCTTCTGGGTATGGTCGTGTGCTGATTGATGGTGATGAAGTGGTAAAGATTGTTGAAGAGAAAGATGCAAGTGAAATTGAAAAAGAGATCAAAACAGTCAATGCTGGTATCTATCTTTTTGCTAATAATATGTTAGATAAATATCTGTCAAAACTAAGCAATGATAATGCACAAGAAGAGTACTACATTACAGATGTTGTAGAACTTGCTAAAAATGATGGCTTTAAAATTGCACCATTATATGTCAAAGAGGAGAATTTTAAAGGGGTTAACTCAAAGTATGATCTAGCCAATGCAGAAGAGATCATGCAACAACGAATCAAAAAACATTGGATGTCTGAGGGGGTTATTATGCGCCTTCCTGATACTATTTATATAGAGTCAGATGTACAGATTGAAGGGGAGTCTATTATTGAAAATGGTGTTTCTCTCTTAAATGGAGCAAAAATCATCAATAGCCACATCAAAGCAAACTCTGTCATAGAAGATAGTACAATCGAAGATTCAAGTATAGGTCCAATCAGTAGAGTAAGGCCAGGCAGTATGTTAAAAGATACCCATATCGGTAATTTTGTAGAAGTGAAAAAATCTACACTCAATGGCGTTAAAGCAGGGCACTTAAGCTATCTAGGTGATAGTGAGATAGATGAGGGAACCAATATAGGTGCAGGGACGATTACATGTAACTATGATGGTAAAAATAAGTATAAAACCAAAATTGGTAAAAATGTTTTTATAGGCAGTGATACACAGATCGTTGCTCCTGTGGTGATTGAAAATGATGTCATGATTGCTGCTGGAACAACTGTTAATAAAGATGTTAAAAGTGGTTCATTAGCGATTAGTCGAACTAACATGAAAACGGTGGAAGGTTTTTTTAATAAGTTTTTTAAGGATTAGTTATTTTAAAAGATAAGCATATTCTCCTAGGGGTGACAGGCTCTATTGCGATTTACAAAGCATTGGAACTTGTACGCCTTTATATCAAAGCAGGTGCAAAAGTACGTGTGATTATGACAGAGGGGGCTACTAAATTTATCACCCCTTTAACCTTTGAAGCAGTAAGTCAACATAGTGTACTGATTTTAGAAAATGAAAGCTGGGCAAATGATAACAATCATATCGATATAGGTAAATGGGCAGATCTGTTTATAATTGCTCCTGCTACTGCAAATACAATCAATAAACTTAGTAATGGTATTGCTGATAACTTACTTACACAAACGGCACTAGCTTATAGGGGAGTTAAGCTTATCGCCCCTGCTGCTAATACAGCAATGTATCAAAATGCTATGACCCAAGCTTCACTTAAGATGTTAAAACTCAATAACTATGAACTCTTATCTCCTGTAAAAAAGTTGTTAGCATGTGGAGATGAAGGTGAAGGTGCCTTAGCAGAGATTGAAGATATCTATCAAAAGTCAATACAGGTATTAATCAGAGATACTTACTGGAGTAATCGTCGTGTTGTGATTACGGGTGGGGGTACGATAGAAAAAATTGATGATATTCGTTATATTTCAAACTTTTCTAGTGGTAAAATGGCCAATGCTTTAGCTTTGGCTCTCTATCTAAAGGGGGCCGATGTCTGTTTGATTACAACTAAAAAGTCTGATACGCTTCCTTCTGGTATCTATCAGATTGATGTGCAGAGTGCTGAAGAGATGCATGAATATGTAGTAGATGCTATGAGGGTGGCAAAAAAGGGAGTTGTCACAAAACCAACACTGATGAATGATTCTGCTCCTACACTTATACAAAAAGAACCTTATCTTTTTATGGCAGCTGCAGTGAGTGATTTTACCCCAAAATTTCCACAATCGGGGAAACTCAAAAAAGAGAGCATTGGTGAAGCATGGAATCTTGAAATGCGTCGAAATATCGATATTTTGCAAAGTATTGATAAAGAGGGTATCGTTACGGTTGGATTTAAGGCAGAGATGGATAAAGAGAGTGGTGCAAAGAGTGCGCAAAATATGCTGAAAGCCAAAGAATTAGATGCTGTGTGCCTAAACTTTGTGAGTGACCATGCCTTTGGTAGTGATCACAATGCTATTACACTCTTCACTAATGAAGAGAGCATTGATCTAGGTGTAGCGTCTAAGTTTGAGATTGCATTGAAATTGGTGGGTTATTTTAGTAAGTCTGAGTACGTATGATTTCACAAATCGCCCAAATTGCAAAGATTGAATCACTCCTTTCAAGTTTAAAAACAACACGTTTTAATGCGCTTTTGCCATTAACGATAGATGTCAAAAGTAAAAGTGGACAAGATCAGTATATGCTACAAATTGGTTCAAAAGAGATTAGTACCAAAAGTGTCATGGATCTTGAAGTAGGGAGTAAATATTGGGGGATTATGAAAGAAGATCCTGTCAAAAACAGTGTCACACTCTCCTCTTTACTTAAAAAACCTAAACTCCTGCAGATGCAACGTACAAATTTTCTTCCAGAGTTCTCGGCCACTCACATCATGGAGCTTGCAACCAAAGAACAGCCAAAAGTGGAACTTAAAGGACTATTGTTAGAGCGTCTTTCAACAGCAGTCTCTAAAAATGAATTTATGACTTTAACTAACATGATTGCAGCACTTAATGAAAATGTTTTTACAATGGTTTTAAAAGAGGGAAATCAAAGCACGATGTTTCAATTTAAAAAACGTAAACGTTCTTCTCATACTCAAGAAGATAATGTTACAATCGATTTCTATGCAGCATTTGAACATTTAGGTCCTGTTGAGGGGGAAGTAACACTGATAGGTGATGAACGAAGACTCTCTTTACAGCTTTATTATAAAAATGCGATGGAATTTTTAGAAAAGGAAGATGTAGATGTGGTAATAAACGAGACCAAGAAAGATATAGACAATTCAATTTTATCTGAAATACTCGTCGATTGGAGAGAAAATTATGAATATAC
>JAHZKW010000132.1 GCA_022600175.1 Campylobacterota bacterium | reverse complement strand
CCTAAAAAACAAGGAAGTATCTTTACTACTGAGTATTATCGAGGGATGGCTTTATCTTCAAATGAGGATAAGTTGTATATTGGAAAACATCACCACAACCAAAAACTCGCTATCATAGATATTTCTGATCCATATCATCCAAAAGAGAAGACAGATATGCCCATTAGTGAAGCAGCATGGCCACCAGTTGTCGATGGTTTCATAATGGGAACAAGAAATGTATCCCATTTTGAAAACTATATTCTTACTCACAGAAATACGGATGTGTTAGTTTTTGAAGATAGAGATGGCAAGGTCAGCCAACTAAACCGCTTTAATACTGAAGGGGCTTGGCATACATTTTATAAGTGGGTACGAAATATGCAGTTTACTAAAAATGGTAAATATGTGGCATTTATAGCAAATAATAATACTATTTCTTTTAAAAGAGCTGCGCTTTTGTTGCCAAAAGATATGGTTGGTAGAGATACGCTACATAGCAAAGACGACTATTTTGGATACCAATATAGTGCGATAGTGCAGCCCGATATCGATAAAATAAAAAAGATTGTTTTATCCCAAGATGGCAGAAGATTGTTTGCTTTTAGCAGTAGTGATCTTTTTGTGTATGATATAAGCAGATTAAAGTAAAATCTAATTTATGATAGATATATTGAATTATTTTGCTGAGAACAGTTGTAAAACCTTTAAGCAAGAGCTTAAAGTCGGCTGGTTTGAAGGGTTGTTACTTATCGTATTTCTTTGTGGGTTTTTACTTTTAGGTAAAGTCATTGCTAAGAGTATCTTATATGGAATGAAGCTTTTCAAAGGCGTTTGATTACTTTTTCAACGCCTCTGCAATTAGCTCAATTGGGTTTTTAAATACAGTATCAACTTTTGCCTCATAAAGTGAATTTGTGATTTGCATACGACATGCACTACACTCTGCACTCACAATTTCAGCTTTTGTATCTTCTATCATCGCTGCTTTTGGACGACCAGCTGCTTGAGCAAAGTGAAATTTTTCAGTCTGCATCGTCACACCGCCAAAGCCACAGCATCGGTTTGAGTCACTCATCTCTGTAAATTTATAGTTTTGTTTGATCAACTCTCTCGGTTCTTGATGAATACCTTGCATCTTCTTTGCATGGCAAGGGTCATGGTATGTTATGAGTTCCTCAGAAGTTTGTCCACGAGATGCCAGTAGTTCTTTTAGTTTGGTGCTGTTATGTAGCCACTCTGTTGCCATATAAACTTTTTCATTTACTACATTTGCGCGATCTTTCCACTCTTTTTGGTCATGGAAGAAGTGTGCATAGTCGATCTTGATCATCGCTGAACATGTCGCTTCTGGAATGATAATCGCATCTAAGTCATCTTTGAAAGACTCGAAATACTCTATATTGTGTTTGGCAAGATAATCTACCGTGTCAAAATCACCTGTAAAGTACGCAGGTGCGCCACAACAGAGCTGTTTTTTGATGAGATATACATCGATTTCTAACGCTTCTAAAATCTCTAAAAGTGATTTACCAATATTGGTATAAGTATAGTTTGCAAGACAGCCGATAAAGATTCCCACTTTGCCTTTGCCACCATTGATGATCACATCATCATAGCTATTTAAAAAGCTTTTTTGCGCTGCACTTGGCAGTAGTCGATCTTTTTTAATAATAGGCAGTGAAAAACGTGGCTCCATTGCACTTTGTTTCTCTTTGATCTTAAATCCACATGTTTGAAACACATACCCTAGCCGTGCTAAAACGTCCATAATTTTTCGATTTCTTAGGAGAAAGAAAAAGAGTTTTTTATACCATGCTAAGCCATATTTCTTACGTATGTCATTTCTCACTTGTTCAATAATCATATCTGTTGGTAAATCATTAGGACAGACTTCAACACAATTGGTACATAAAAAACAGCTTTCAAAGATATCTTTTGCTGTTTTGTCTAACTCTAAATCACCTCTTTTATAGGCACCTAATAGATCGATAAATCCCCTAGGTGAAGTGACTTCATCAGCGTTGACATCATGAATAGTACAAACAGGAATACACTTCCCGCATTTGATACAATCATCAGAAATTTCAGTAAAATTAAATATCTCCTCTTTTTTTATACTCATATAGTTTTACTAAACCTTTTCTTGTTATCTGCGCCTTTTTTCATGTATGCATCAAATGCCATCGCAATATTACGAATCAGCATTGTACCAGTGGTACTGACAGTGATCTCTTTGTCTGTAATTGTGATCAGTTCAGCATCTACAAACTCTTGTAGCTGTGTGATACCATCCTCAAAATAGGCTTTAAAATTGATTCCAAACTCTTTTTCAACTCTTTGGATATTGAGTTTAAAGTTACTCATAAGTTCCATGATGACAAAGTTTCGAACTACATCATCTTCTGTGAGTTTGATGCCTCGATGTACGGGCAGTTTCCCTGCATCGATGGCTGCTTCATACTCTTTCATATCTTTGATGTTTTGTACATAATAGTCTTTACCTTCACCAATACTCGTAAGTCCTACACCTACAAGATCAGCACCACCCTTGGTTGTGTAACCTTGGAAATTTCTATGAAGTTCCCCTTTTTCAATTGCTTGGAAAAGTTCATCTTCTGGTTTCGCAAAGTGATCCATACCTACCATTTTATAACCGTTGTTTTCAAAAAATTCGATGGTATATTTTAAGATTTCGAGTTTGACTGAAGGGTGGGGAAGGGTAGTTTCATCAATCTTTCGCATAGTCTTTTTCATCCATGGTACATGGGCATAGTTAAAGACAGCAAACCTATCAGCATCAAGTTGCAATGCTAAATCAAGGGTCTTTTTAAAAGTCTCAAATGTTTGAAATGGTAAACCGTAGATAAGATCGACATTGACAGACTTGATACCAGCCTCTCTTGCGATATCAATTGCCCCTTTGGTCACATCATAAGGCTGTATACGGTGTACTGCTTCTTGTACTTTAGGATCAAAGTCTTGAACACCAAAGCTGATACGGTTAAATCCACCGCTTTTAAGTACTTCCATATGATCAGTGGTAAAGTATCGTGGGTCTATTTCACAACTGACTTCTGCATCTTTAGAGAAGTTTTGAAAATGTTTTTTGATTAGAGTGATAACATGTCCGAGTTGTGCTTTGTTAAAAAAAGTTGGTGTACCACCACCAAAGTGTAGCTGGGTAACCTTACGAGACGTATCAAGCTTAGCTGTTAAAAGTTCTAACTCTCTCTCTAAATAGTCAATATAGCGATCTTTTTTGTCTTCTTTAGAGGTGTAGACTACATTACAGCCACAGAAGTAACAGGCACTTCTACAAAATGGCAGGTGAAAGTATAATGAGAGAGGTCTACTGCTATCTTGGTTTGTTAGTTCATTGTCAAAGGTCTTTACATCAAAACCTTCATGGAACTCTAAAGCCGTTGGGTAACTGGTATATCTGGGACCAGGTTTTGAGTATTTTGTGAATTTATTAAAATCTATCATTATTTACCTATTTGTGATTATTTAGTTGTTCTGGTATGAACTCTTTAAGATCGATAAAGAGATTTGGATGCTCTTTTTTGATTTTAATGATTAGTTTATCAAGATCTATGGATACTGGTTTTTTAGGATCTTCTTTTCGCGCATGTGTTCTGATCTCTTCCATCGCTACCACCCAGACATCTTCAAAATCTAACGGTACATTTTGCCAGATTGTTTTTTCCAGTTTGAGGTTGAAGTTCTCTTGTTGTGAAATACGCAAAGTATCAATCATCTGTGCAAAAGCATCTGCTGGGATAAAGGCATATGCCTTTTTTTCATCATCAGCATCCACCGCAAACCAAGGGTCATTTGACTCCCAGCTACCATTTTTAAGATGAAGCTCTTTGATATTTACATCATCTGTTTTTTTGATCTCTAAAAGTGTCTTATCATTTTTTTGAAACCCAAGACGTTTAGAGAGTGAATCAATTTTTTTTAACAGTTCAGCATTATATTTTTCATTTTTATGATCCATATTTTTATTCCCCTTGTTGAACTATTTCCTTTTTTGATCTAACCAGACCATTATACCTTTTTGTGCATGAAGCCTATTTTCAGCTTCATCAAAGATAACGCTTTGTGGTCCTTCTAAAACTTCTTCGCTTACTTCATACTCTCTATATGCTGGAAGACAGTGTAGAAAGATAGCATCTTTTTTCGCGAGTGCCATCATAGCACTGTCGACCATAAAACCTTTAAAGTCTTTCACGCGTTTTGCTTTCTCCTCTTCTTGTCCCATAGAGATCCACGTATCTGTGGTGATTACATCTGCATCTTTGACTGCTAACTTAGGATCGTGATAAAAACGTATGTGTGCACCTGAAGTCTCAGCAAGACGCATCGCATGGTCTATAATACGTCCATCACACTCATAGTCTCTAGGACTAGCTATACGTAGTTCAAATCCTAGTTTAGCGGCAAGCATCAGCCATGAGTGGGCGATATTATTTCCATCTCCCACATAAGCAATAATAGGGTCTTTTGTTTTGCCATGTTCGATCATTGTCATGTAGTCTGCTATGAGTTGTACAGGATGGTAAGCATCTGTCAATCCATTGATCACAGGAACAGTTGCATGTGCTGCAAACTCTTCTAAACCTTCTTGTGAAAATGTACGGATCATAACCATATCAAGCATACGTGAAAGGACACGGGCAGTGTCTTTCATAGGTTCTCCTCGTCCTAGTTGAATGTCATTACTGGATAAAAAGAGAGCAGAACCGCCAAGCTGATACATACCAACTTCAAAGCTTACACGTGTTCTTGTACTGGACTTTTCAAAAATCATCCCTAAGGTTTGATTATTAAGGTATGTTTTGGGCGTATCTGACTTTAGCTCTTTTTTAATCTTAAAAGCGAGATCAATGATCTCTAATATCTCTTCTTTTGTATAATCTTTAAGTGTTAAAAAATGTCTCATTTTTTACTTCTCCTTTGCAGCAAGCAAAATTTCTGCTGCCTCTTTTGCATGGTAAGTGATGATAATATCAGCGCCTGCACGCTTAAATCCAATCAAAGTTTCCATCATCACTTTATCATAATCTATCAATCCTGTACTGCCTGCATTTTTAAGCATTGCATACTCTCCGCTGACGTTATAGACAGCAAGTGGGAGCAGGGTATTGTTTTTAATCTCTCTAACAATATCAAGATAGGCTAAAGCAGGTTTGACCATCAAAATATCTGCACCCTCTTTTTCATCTTCGATAGATTCATTGAGTGCTTCATCCCGATTTGCAGGGTTCATCTGATAGCTTCTTCGATCACCAAAGCTTGGACTACTCTCTGCTACATCTCGAAATGGTCCATAATAGGCTGAAGCAAATTTTGTAGAGTAGCTCATGATAGGAAGATTCACAAATCCAGCATCATCAAGTGCCGTTCTAATTGCTGTGATCATTCCATCCATCATACCACTAGGTGCAATCATATCTACGCCTGATTTGGCATGTATCACTGCTTGTTCTCCTAATATCTTGAGTGTTGCATCATTATTGACTGTCTCATTTTCAAGATCAAGTACTCCACAATGTCCATGGTCTGTATATTCACAAAAACAGAGATCGGTGGTCACAAACATCTCTGGATGATGCTCTTTGATTGTGCGAATTGCCTTTGCAATGATGCCATGTTCACACAGTGCATCACTTCCTACGCTATCTTTTGTTTCTGGAATTCCAAAGAGGATTATACTGTATAGGCCTAGTGTTTTGAGTGTTTCGCACTCTTTGAGAATTTCATCAATACTCATTTGATAGACACCTGGCATAGAGGCTACTTCTGTTTTGATTTTCTCTCCCTCTTTGATAAAAAGTGGGTAGATAAAATCATCTGTACTGAGTTTTGTTTGTGTTAACAATCCTCTGAGTTTATCATTGAGGCGTACTCTTCTGAATCTTTTAAACATTCTTTATCCTGTTATGTGATAAAATATTCTTATATATTAGATATTATAATAGAAAAGCAGTTATTATACCATAATTTAGGATAGAGAAACATATGAAGATAGAGACTTCACAGATAGCCCAGTTACCGAGTCGCTTTGGGACATTTAAGATACAAGCATTTAAAGAAGGGCATAAAGAGCATCTAGCAATTTATAAAGAGCCATTAGCAGATATTCCAGTTGTTAGAGTCCATAGTGAGTGTTTGACTGGTGATGCCATAGGAAGTCTAAAATGTGATTGTCGTGATCAGTTAGAGTATGCCCTTAGTGCGATAGAAAAGCATCATGGCATGGTTATCTATTTGCGTCAAGAAGGACGTAACATTGGGCTTTTAAATAAAGTCAATGCTTACTCCTTACAAGATGAAGGATTAGATACTGTTGAGGCAAATCATCAACTTGGATTTGATGCAGATGAACGTACTTATGAAGTTGTTGAGCACATCTTAAATCACTTTAATATCAAAAAAATTAAACTATTAACAAACAATCCCAAAAAGATTGAAAGTCTTGAGGGCATTGAGATTGTAGAAAGATTGCCGATAGTTACGCTCTCAAATGAACATAATGAAGACTACTTAAAGATTAAAAAAGCGAAAATGGGACATTTGTATTAGTCTGATAAAAGTTAACACTTTTTTTTAGCTATAATCAGAGTATCATGGAAAAATATAAAATATTTAGTGAACTACTTTTAAAGTATAATCGTGTACATCGGCTTTCAGGTACAAAAAATTTCCAAGAGGTAGAGAATAATATCAAAGACTCACTCTACCCTATGGAATTTATCACTTTTGATAAGATTCAAAAAGTGGTTGATATAGGTACAGGTGCTGGGTTTCCAGGTATGGTATTGGCGATTGCGCTACCTGAGGTACATTTTACACTGGTAGAACCGCTTATGAAACGTACCGCTTTTTTACATTTAGTAAAATCTACTTATGGTTTACAAAATGTAGATATAATAAGTGATCGTATAGAGAATATTGAAGCTTTTGAAGCAGATCTCATTACTTCACGGGCGGTAACTAAAACAGACTTTTTACTTGATCTTTCTCGTGATTTTATTGGTGAAAAGACCACCTTTCTCTTCTATAAAGGTGAGGGTGTTTATGATGAGTTACCAGAGGATAGAGAGTATGAGATTATTAGTAGAGCAAAGCGTAATTATCTATGGATAAAAGGAATTAAATGATTATAAAACTGATTATATTGGCAGTGGTACTTTATGGTGTCTACTTAATCTTTTTTAAAAAGCCAGATATGTTAAAAGCAAAAGAGAAGTTTGATGATAGTGAAACCGTGGTTGAGTGTAGCGAGTGCGGTGTCTATATTAGTGCTAAAGAAGCAATAATCAAAGACGGAAAACAGTATTGTTCAAATGAGTGTACGAGACTAAAGTAGATGATAATTTTGGGACATAACTATATCAAAAGTGAACCATTTTATTTTATTAAAAAGATAGAAGATATTGACAATACACCTTCAAATAGTCTCGTACTGTTTGAGTTTGTGGAAGAGAACCTTACGCTGTGTACGCATTGCAAAGAGAATGGTATTGCATTTGCTTTAATCGCTGATAGTGTGAAAGCGTCGCTCTTTGCGAATGCTTTGGAGGCAGATTATCTCTTATGTGATAAGGCATTGGCACCTAAGGTGCAGAAGTTGGCAGATGAGTATATGTTTGATGCCAAAGTTTTACTTTATAGTGGTGAAGAAGCTGACCTTGAATGGGCTTCTGAGCTTGGAATTGATGGAATTATATTTGAAAAAGGAATAGACTATGGAAGTTGCTAAAACAGCATTTTTATTAACAGCTTTAACCCTACTCTTTATTTGGATAGGTGGTATGCTGGGTGGACAGACAGGGATGTTGATTGCTTTTATTGTTGCGATTGGGATGAATTTTTTTAGTTATTATAACTCTGATAAATTGGTCTTAAAGCATTACAATGCAGTCGAAGTTAATGAACAACAAGCTGCAGGTTTGTATGATATGGTGAGACGATTGGCTGATAAGGCAGGTACACCAATGCCAAAAGTCTATATCATACCAGATCATGTGCCTAACGCTTTTGCAACAGGACGAAACCACTCAAATGCAGCAGTTGCTGTGACGGAAGGGTTATTAGAGATTTTAAATGATAACGAAGTTGAAGGTGTATTGGCACATGAGATGAGTCATGTGAAGCATTATGATATTTTAGTAGGTACAGTTGCAGCAACTATTGCAGGTGCGATTGCAATGATTGCTAATTTTGGGATGATGTTTGGTGGAGGAAGTAGTGAAAATAGACCCAATCCAATTATCATGATAGCGTTGATGTTTTTAGCGCCTATGGCTGCGAGTATTGTCCAGATGGCGGTGAGTCGAAACCGTGAATTTATGGCAGATGAGGGTGCTGCGAGATTAACAGGACATCCAGAGTGGTTACAATCTGCTTTAGCCAAGTTAGATAACTATAGCAGAGGACATCAGGTTATGGATGAAGCGACACCTGCAACAGCACACATGTTTATCATCAATCCTTTCAGTGGGAAAGATATCTCGTTTAAATCACTCTTCTCAACACATCCAAAAACAGAAGATAGGATTGCAAGACTTGAGGAGTTAAAGGCGGTGATTTAATCGTCTTTTATACAGATGGGTATAGTTTTAAAGATAACAGCATTTTTTGTTTTGTTGTTATCTTTTTTTATCCTCTATGATCGTTATGATATGCGTCAACCTGTGGTGTTTGAAGCACTGCAACAGATAGATCCTCTACCCCACACCAAAACGCTTATTGCTGAAGAGAGATGGCAAGAGGCTGAAGCATACCTCTCTTTTTTTAATCAACATGACTACATAAAAAATAATCTCAAAGCCCAAACACTACTAGCAGAAATCCAATCTAAACGAGCAGAGACAGGTTATAAAACTTTAAAAGTTGTTAATGGTGTGATTTACGGTAAAAGTGATGAGTTTGAAGGACAAATTGCTGCGGGAGTGAGTGATCTTTTCCTGTTTGGTGATATCAGAGATTTGATGATAGAGGGGTATCATCATGTCAATGACCAAGAGGTGGATAAAGTTTTAGTGGCACTCTCTACAATAGGTGTAGTTGCAACAGGTGTGACATGGATAAGTGCTGGTACGACAGCACCTGTGAAAGGTTCACTCTCATTTTTAAAGTTTGCGAAAAAGAGTGGCAAGATGCCTTCATGGCTTGGTAAATATCTCATAAAATCGTCTAAAGAGGTTCAAAAGACTAAAGATCTACAGCCTTTAACAGGATTTATGCAAGAAACTTACACTATGGTACAAAAGAGTGGAGTTAATGGTAGTTTGACGCTCTTGAGTCATACTACTGACCTAAAATCTTTTCAAAAAGCCGTTGATTTTTCAAAAAGATATGAAAAAAAGAGTGCGGTTTTTTTGCAGGTTGGTGGTAAAGAAGTTTTAAAAGCTACTCCCCAAAATATAGATAAAGAGATACTTTTATATGCAGCAAGTTATGGAAAACAGGGTGTAAATCGGCTGATGAAGTTAGGTGAAAAGGGGTTTTTAAAATCGTTGATAAAACCTGTTAAAGTTTCTCGAATGGTTAAGGTTTTTGATAAAAATATTGTGACGTTTTTAAAGCAAATCCCAGATACCTTTTTTTGGTTATTGGGATTGGTCGCTTTAGTTTTTTTACTCTAGTTTTATAGCTCTATTTGACAGTTTTTCTATTCTCATTGAGCCAGCCAAACATGATACCACCACCTAGTTCTCTTGCTTTGGTATATCCCATATCATTTGTTAAAAAGTGACCGACTACTTTTGTTCTACTTGCTGTTCTACACACAAGTACAAATGGCTGATTTTTATCTTTAACTACTTTAGTAAATTCAGCCATAAATTTTTCGATATTGTAACTCCCACGATCATCAAAGAACATGATTTTGGTTGTACCTGGTATCACTCCTGTCTGTTCCCACTCTCCAGGGGTTCGGATATCAACTATTGCAGCCCCTTCTTTTTGAAGCTCTAACATATCATTGGTGCTAATTGTCTGAAATTCTGCAAATAAAAATGCTTGCAAAGCTATCAGGGTCAATAGAACTTTTTTGATCATTACTATTTCCTTTTCTTTTTTATCTCTTTTAATTTTGCCAAAAATTCACTTGGTTTTGCACCACCGATAAATTGCCGTCCTATCTTCTTTTCTGTTTTAGGATCGATAAAATAAAATGTAGGTGTTGCAAATGCTTTGAATTGTTCGGGATATCTCTTTTCCTCTATTTGCATTTCAACTAAGTGATAATTAGCTTCAATATAGTTGACAACAGACTCTGCTTCAAAGACTGTGTTTTTCATATAATTACACATAGGGCACTCGTTTGAGGAGATCATAAGCATTACTATCTTTTGATCAGTTTGTGATTTTGTCAGTGCTTTTTCATAATCAGTAAAAAAGTCAAAATCTACCGCAAAAAGTGTGCTAGTAAAAATGCTAAGTGTGATAATAAATTTATTGAACATGGGTTTCCTTGATAGAGGTAATGGTCTGATTATTTTCACCCTCTTTAGCAAGGGTAAGAATTTCTAAAAACTTTTCAGGTTTTGCACCGCCTATTTTTTTAGTATGTACCTCTTTGTGTGTATGTGGATCTATAAAAGAGAAAGTAGGTACATCAATAGTTACAAAACGTATAGGGTAGTGTTCTTTTTCAATATCTTTGATTACAACAATATAGTTTTGGTTGAGATAACTGATGATTTGTTCACGCTCTAATACGATATCTTTCATATAATCGCAGACAGGACAACTTTCAATACTTGCCATAAAAAGAATGAGTTTATTCTCTTCTTTTGCCAGTGTCAGGGCTTCTTTATAGTTGTGATTAGTCTTTAGTGTGTTGGCCGTTAAAAATGTGCTGATAAGTACTAGACATAAAAGCGCTTTTTTCATAGAGTTCCTTTTGTACTATTGATTTCTTGCGCGTCTATTGTATCTAATTGATTGTGTAATCTTTGTGAATCATAAAGCTCTTTTACATCTTGAATTACTTCAAGAAATTTCTCTTCTGTTGATCCTCCAAATTTTCTTTTTCGTATCGGTTTTTGGGTATGTGGATCGATAAAGAAAAATGTTGGAGTATGTTCAGTTTTAAATCGTTTAGGGATTTTATCTCTATGGAGATATTTGATAACAGTGATGTAGTGCGTATGAAGGTAGTTTACAATCTCTTTATTTTCAAATACACGATCGGTCATAAATTCACAGACAGGACATCCTCTAAGTGCGATCATCACTATGACGATCTTATCTTTGTTGATACCATGTTTAAGTGCTAAGTCATAGTTTGTGGTATAACGTACATGGTTTGCATAAAGAGAACCCATTAAAAGTGTGACAAATAAAAATAGACGCATGATAATCCTTTATAAGAAAATATTATACCAGATCTTTGTAAATTTCAGAATGAAATATAATTTAACCTTTTACACCTTTTTTGTTATGATGGTTTAATGAAAAAACATGAAATATTAGAAAAAATTTTTGGACATAGCGCGTTTCGTCAATTTCAAGAAGAAGCAGTAGATGCGATAGTTTCAGGCCAAGACCTTTTGATGATCCTCCCTACGGGTGGTGGAAAATCTCTTTGTTATCAATTACCTGCACTTATGATGGATGGGGTGAGTATTGTTGTTTCTCCACTGATTGCATTGATGCAAGATCAGGTTAGAGGGTTGAGTGAAAATGGTATAGAAGCCAGAACGATTCACTCTGATATGACACAAGAAGAGCGTGTAAAAGTTTTTCAAGAGTTAAAGTCAGGTAGTGTAAAACTGCTTTATGTGAGTCCTGAACGCTTAGTAAGTCCTAACTTTTTAACATTTTTAAATACTTTAAAGATCAACTTTTTTGTGATTGATGAGGCACATTGTGTGAGTGAGTGGGGGCATGAGTTTAGGGCTGATTATCGAAAACTACACCTCTTAAAAGCCCACTTTCCACAAGTTCCTATCGCTGCATTTACAGCAACTGCCACTCCTAAAGTAGCGGATGATATCCATAAAGCATTGCAGTTAAAAGATCCTGTCTCTTTGCGTGGTAGTGTATTTCGTCAAAATCTTAAAATAAATAGTGAAAAACGTATCTCCAATGGTAGAGCACAATTGGTAAATTTTCTCAATGCTTATAAAGGAGAGAGTGGTATTGTCTATACCTTTACACGTAAAGAAGCGGAGCAAGTGGCGACATTTTTACAATCTAAAAATTTTTCAGCCAAAGCCTATCATGCCAGAATTGATGCTGATGAGAAAGAGCGGGTTTACCATGACTTTTTATACGAAAAGATCGATATTGTGGTCGCAACGATTGCCTTTGGTATGGGGATTGATAAAAGTAATATCCGTTTTGTGGTGCATACCTCTTTGCCAAAGACAATAGAGAACTATTATCAAGAGATTGGTCGTGCAGGACGTGATGGATTAGAGAGTGAAACGTTACTTTTGTTTACCAAAAGTGATGAGATGCAAAAACGTGAACTTGTGCAGAGTGTAGAGAGTGATACCTACAAAGAGGTGCTTTATGAAAAATTACAGAAAATGTACAATTTTGCTTTGAGCAGTGTCTGTAAACATAAACTTTTAGGGGTCTATTTTGGTGATGTGGTGAAAGATTGTGAAGATCATTGTATCAGTTGTCTGAAACCCCCTGTTGAACAGATTGAGATTACCAAAGAGGCACAACAGTTGATCTCAGCTATCTACCGGATGGAGCAGAAGTTTGGTCAAAACCATGTAATTGATGTGTTGCGTGGTAGTGAGGCTGAAAAAGTACATACATTTGAACATCATAAGCTCTCTGTACATGGAATTGGAAAAGGGCGTGGAAAAGCAGAGTGGGAGATGATTTTTGATCGTCTGTTTGAGCTTGAGATGATTGGTCTGGGTGATCATCGTACGGTACGGTTACTGGAAAAATCGAAAGAAGTTTTAACAGGTGGGTTAGAAGTGTGGATTGATGAAGATAAGATAGGGAAAATGGTTAAATCAACTTATCTTCATGATGATACACCTAAAGATGCAATGTTTGAGGCATTTCGTACATTAAGGATTGAGATTGCAACAGAGCATCAGATACCTGCATATATGGTCTTTAGCGATAAGACTTTGCTAGAGTTATCTCAGAGATTACCCCAAGATAAGGAAGAGATGCTTGAAGTACATGGTATTGGTGAGGTGAAGTATGAACGTTATGGTGAAGCATTTTTAGAGCGTTCAAAGGAGCTTAGCCAAAGTAAATAAAGATAAACAGATGTACAATCATGACGATATTGATCAAAAGCTAATAGGAATAATACTACATGAAACAATTAAAGATTGGTATACTCATCGATGATACGAGGTTAGAGAAGTTTAAAGTAGAGATTTTACATGAGTTGCAAAAATCAGATTTTTGTGCGATTTCTAAATTTATTATGTGTGACAAGATTGATGAAGCGCAAAATCATGAGAGCCAATATTTTTTATATCGGCTTTTTAATAAAGTAGATGCGAAGCTTTTTGGTCGAGGGACTAAGTATCTTGGGTTAGAGTCGATAGAAGAGATGGTCAATAGCGTTGATAGCGAGATCTTAGAAGATGAACTCGATGTTATTTTAAACTTGACCACTTCACGTACTAGTTATGTTTCTACAGCAAAATATGGCCTTTGGGAGTATTGCTATAAAACACTTCCTGAGGGGTATTGGGAAGTGATCAATAATGACCCCTATACGGAAGTTTCCCTTCAACAACGTGGGTATGGATTTGATAAAGGGTATATGTTAGATACTTTTAGAACGATGACAGAGAGAAAATCAATGGTGAAGAATAGAGATTTGGTCTCTTGGCGATCACACATGATGATGGTGAGAAATCTTAAAAAATTAGCCACTTTAGGAGATCTCTATTTTGAAGATAAAAAATCAATGGTTGCTTTTGATCATACTAAGAGTAGTGAGCGCAAAAAATTCTTTGATTTACAGTTTGGGTTTAGTGATGATGCCTTGTTAACACCACCGACAAATGGTCAAATGCTTGTTGCAGGATGTCAACTGCTTAAGAAATATACTCAATTTAGTCTGCGTAAATTTTTCCCAATGGATCGTTGGTTGATTCTCTATAGTGAGACTAAAGAGGGTGAGATCAATTCAAATCTTGATGAGTACAAAAGACTTTATGCGCCAAGTGAAAATTATTTTATTGCTGACCCCTTTGTGGTTGATGAGGGAGAGAAAAGTTATCTCTTTTTTGAAGAGCTTGATTATGCGACTGCAAAAGGGTATCTTAAAGTATGTGAATATGATGCACGTAGTGGTAAGTTTAAAGAGCCAAAGATGGTGATGGAGCAACCTTACCATCTCTCATATCCTAATGTTTTTAAACATAAAGATGTCTACTATATGATTCCAGAGTCTTATGAAAATGGGAGTGTGGATCTTTTTGAAGCTGTAGAGTTTCCAACAAAATGGGAGAAGAAGAAAACACTATTGAGCGATGTCTCTGCGGTGGATGCAACACTTTATTTTTATGAGGGAAAATGGTGGATGTTTGTAGCCCAAGCACCCAAAGAGGACTTCTCTATGAATGATGAACTCTATCTCTATTATTGTAGCGATTTCTTAACCGATGACTGGATCCCACATACACAAAATCCAGTTGTTGCAGATGCTTTGACTGCTAGACCAGCGGGTAATTTAATTGAAAAAGAGGGAAAACTGTATCGTCCAGCACAAGATTGTAGTGGTATTTATGGGCGGAAAATAGTGATCAATGAAGTTGAAGTACTTAATGAAAATGTCTATAAAGAGTCTGTTAAAGGTGAAATTACAGCAGAATTCTCCAAAGATTTAGTTGCGGTACATACTTTGAATAGTTCAGATACATTAACAGTGATTGATGCAATTAAAAGTAGATAATAAAGGTTAAAAACCCTTTATTACACTTGCTTTAGTAGCTTTTTTAAAATAGCTCTTTCCCAGATCCAAGAGCTAAGAAACATCCCCATATAAGCGATAGCTAGTCCAAATACTACCGATACAGAGTTTTCAGAAAAAAGACGTGTGATATAAAATGCTATGATAAAAAACCCGATACCGCTTAATCGAATCAATAGTGCCGTAGTAAAAGCGCCACTGGCTTTGATAAAAGAGATTTGGTAGGCATTTAACATGATAAAAACAAAAAAGAAACTCAGATGCGTTAAGTAGAGATAAGCACCTTGATAAGTGGCTGGAAATAAAAAGCTTATACCTTCAAAGCCCCATAAAAGTATGAAGATGACAAAGAGTGCACTGACGATAAATGAGAATTTGTAGAACCATCTTTTTAGTGCAAAAATTTCATCATAAGCTTTATCATGTATGAGTTTGTTTAATTCTGGTAATAAAAATCGAAAAACAGGAAAGACAAAGAGCGTGATCATGTACATCAATATTGGTTTTGTTACGACTTGAAAATCTCCTAATTCATCTACTGAATAGTAGCGCATCATAAAAAAGACTGCGAGATAGATCATCATGATACCTGAGCCAAACTCGACTGTAGAGATGAGTGCATTTTTTAAAAAGAGTTTCATCTCTTTATCTAAAATAACAGGTTTAAAGAACGGTTCTTTTTGTTTTTGATACTTTGCAATCCAGATATAGAGAGAAAGACTTAAAGAACTCATGACTGTCATGATAAAGAGTGCATGGATACCTTCCGTTTTTGCAAGATAATAAGCAATAAGAAACCAAGCGATTGAAAAAAGAGGCTCTAAAAAGCTACTGCGATTGATAAGAGAGAAGAGTCGATACATTGCAAGTTGATTACTTAAATAGGCATAGAGGCTCATTGAGAGTATGGTAAATACAAGATACCAGTAGTGTATGTCAAGATTCATTTTATGTTTGATATAGGGAATGACCGCACCCCACGCAATGACCATAAGGATTAAGATGAAGTATCGAAAGATATTGAGAATTTTTTCATCATCTTTAGTTTTTGTGTAAGCAACCACCATAGATGAACGAAATCCGATCAGAATTAATAGTGAAAACGAAAAGATATCAATAGCCGTATAAAAAAGTGCTAATGTCTCTTTTTCAATTAGTTTTGAAAGATAAATTTTGAGACCAAAGTTTAAGATCACAGCAAAAAAGGAGATAAAGATTGCTTTATAAAAGTGTGTTTGAATACTTTTCACATCTTCTCCTGAAGTTTTAATAAGTGTAACATAAATTGTGATCTATTTTTGTACAAAATGGGTTAACTTTTATATTTTTTGGCAATATATTCACCACCTGCTTTATGGTTTAATGGTCCATTACCATGACCAATTTTAGGTGCAGTAAGAAGACTTTGATAGATAAATACTTTTGCAATCTCAATAGCCGTTTCGAGGGAGTGGCCAAGTGCAAGATTTGCAGTAATAGCACTAGAGAATGAACATCCTGTACCATGTAAGTTGCTGGTTTCTACTTTTTGTGAAGTAAAAACTTTTTTTGTACGTCCAAAAAAGAGTTGGTCTATGCTGTAAGTTGTATCCTCTTTTTGCAATGTATGGTTTTTGATCAATATTGGTGTGGGAAAGTCATAAATTTCTGTCATTGTATCATTGTCCGCAAATTTATAGCCAAAGAGTCCATGGGCTTCATAGTTATTAGGTGTAATAACAGTGGCATATGTGCAGAGTGATTTAAGTGCCAAAATGGCTTCATCTTTTAGTAGAAGTGAACCCGCTTTAGAGATAAAGACGGGATCAATTACAATAGGTATTTGTAAGTTTTTAATAACCTCTTCAACTGCTTTAATAATAGGTGTGTCAAAGAGCATACCTACTTTCACTGCGGCGACATCGAAGTCATCAAATACCGCTTTGATTTGTGCTTGGATAAAAGAGACATTTAGAGGTTCTATAGCTGTAACCCCTGTTGTATTTTGTGCAGTTAATACTGTAATAGCACTGGTGCCAAAGAGATTAAATGCTTCAAATGTTTTGAGATCAGCTTGTATACCAGCACCGCCACTACTGTCTGACCCTGCAATGGTAAGTACAACTTTTTTACTCTTCATAATTATTCCTTTAGGCATTCTTTGTCAAGATAGTTTATCTATATAACGTATAAATAATATGTTTATTATATATTGACTTTTTGTATTTTTGTAGTGAAATAGTGTTAACTGAGTTGAAATAGATATGAAATTTAGATAAATGAGGAAAAGTTCCTTTTTAAGTGGTGGCGGGAGACGGAATCGAACCGCCGACACGGTGATTTTCAGTCACCTGCTCTACCGACTGAGCTATCCAGCCTTAAAAAGGAAATGATATTATAGCTACTATTTTTGAAATTCAACTTAAATTCTGTACAAAACGCATAAAATCTTCACCTCTTTGTGCATATGAGGTAAATTGATCTAAACTTGCCGCTGCTGGAGAGAGTAAATTGACGCTGTTTGATGCTACTTTCTCTAAGAGCATATCAATGTTCTTAACAGCATTTTCTAATGTTTGGCATGGTGTGCAAGGAAGATCATAGTTGTTTGCAAGGGTATTTATTTTGTCGCTATTGATACCGATGGAGAAGATATGTACCTGATAACTTTTAAGTGCTTCAAAAAGTGGTGTGAGGTCTGCACCTTTGTCATCACCGCCTAAAATCAGGTTGATTTTATTTTTTTTGTAGCTTTTAAGTGCTGCTATGGTGGCATCTACATTAGTTGCTTTTGAGTCATTGATCCAGAGTCTCTTATATTTGTCTCTAAATCTTTCAACTCGATGGCTTCCTATTTGAAATGTATTGATCTTTTCATAATCAAGCTCATCAAAAAGGATTTTTGTTGTTGCTAAAGCAAGTAGGGAATCTGTTAAAAATGGTTCAGTAAAGTTTATCTTGTTTAGATCGATTTCAAAATAGGTGGCTAAATCTTCAGGACTTTCATAAGGTATTTTGAAAGCATTGCTTGGATAATCAGCATATTTTTTTGGCAAGATTACAACTTCACCCTCTTGCATCATTGTGAGTGGTTTAAGTTTATCTGCTTCATAGGCTTCAAAACTTCCATGCCAACTGATATGATCTGGCGAGATTGGCAAGATGATGTAAAGATTTGGTTTAGCGATATTGGTATAGTGAAGAGTAAAAGAGCTTGTTTCAAGTATCCAAATTGGGGCACTTTGATCTAAGTTTGCTAAGGGGCTTCCGACATTTCCTCCCTCTTGACTGCCTCTCTCTGCTAAAAGGTGTTGCATCATGTTTGTGGTAGTCGTTTTACCATTGGTGCCTGTGATCCAGATAGAGTAGGGCATCTCTTTAGCAAAAAGATCATATTCGCTGATCAAGTTTTGTGCTTTTTGGATCAAAGGGTTTGATGGGGGAATACCTGGACTTGTTACTTCAAGATTACTTTTGTATGGATCAAACATCTCTGGCGGTAGAAATTCATTCCCATTTTTATCCATAGTGACTGCTGAGAATTTATCATCATAGACAGTACAGTTACCAAACTTATCAACAATTGCTTTTGTGGTTTTGCCATAGCCAAATATTGTCATTATCTTATCTTTAGTGTGATGAGTGCTAAGATATTGGTAATAAGTGCAATAATCCAAAATCGTACAATGATCTTGTTTTCTGCCCATCCTTTAAGCTCAAAATGGTGATGAATTGGTGCCATACGAAAGACACGCTTTTTACGTGCTTTATAGCTGCCTACTTGAAGGATCACTGAAACAGTTTCCATCACAAAAACAAATCCGATGAGTAAGAGTAAAATCTCATTTTTAGTAATGATAGCCATATAGGCAATAAATCCTCCAAGACTTAGACTTCCACTATCTCCCATAAATATCTCCGCAGGATGACAGTTATGCCATAAGAATCCAATCAACGAACCTACAAGTGCTGTAGCAACAATAGTAACCTCTCCAATACCTTTGATATTTGGTACTAAAAGATAGTCACTCAAGATGGCATGACCCATAATATAGACAAATACACTAAGGCTCATGATTGAAAATATAGAGGGTACTGTAGCAAGTCCATCAAGTCCATCTGTGAGATTGACAGCATTTGAGGTAGAGACAAAAACCATGATCCAAAAAACAATCGCTAAAATATGCATATCAAAGAGTGGATGTTTATAAAAAGGGATATAGAGCTCTGTCATAAAGTTACCAAAATAGAGGTATAAACCTATAATTAAACTCATCCCTACCTGCATCAAAAATTTGGCTCTAGAGCTTAATCCTGCTTCATTTTTTTGATGAAAAATTTTTGACATATCATCTTTAATACCGATGAGGGCAAAAAGGACGATTGTTAAAATTGCACCCATGGCATAGAAGTTGTTATATTTAATCGTTAAGAGCGATGCTAGCAGAGTTGATGCTAAAAATACAATACCACCCATGGTAGGTGTTGTAGATTTTACTTGGTGAGAGTCTGGTGCATATTTGTAGATGGGTTGGTTGGCTTTTTTCGCTTTTGCCCAAGTAATATATTTAGGAATTAAGAGGAGGGTTAAAATAAACGCTGTAAAAAACGATATACCAGCACGGACTGTGATGTATTGAAAGATGTTGATATCTAGTAATTGGTGAAGCAGATAGAGCATTAAGTTCCTTAAAAGTATTAAAAGTGATATTTTAGTAAAATTTATCTTAAGCGCATAGCGGGTAACTTTAGATATTGTAATTAATGTCTAAAAACAAAAAATTAATTATTTTTCTCGATAAGGTGAGATTTGTGACATACTTTAGACGAGAGGGATTTTTACTGGTAAATATCCAGTAAAAAGGAGAAGAGAAAATGAAAACCAATAAAGCTTTATTAATTATAACAGACGGGATCGGTTATAACGACTCATGTGAGAACAATGCATTTTGTAATGCAAAAAAACCTGCATATGATTATCTATTTGAAAATGTACCTTATGCTTTGATCAAAACTTCGGGACTATCTGTTGGGCTTCCTGAAGGTCAGATGGGTAATAGTGAAGTAGGGCACATGACGATTGGAAGTGGAAGAGTTTTATATCAAAACCTTGTTAAGATTACAAAAGCTGTTGATGATGAATCATTGGCTAAGAATAGGGTTGTGACAGAGTTATTAGCTAAAAGTAATGCTATCCATGTTGTAGGGTTACTCAGTGATGGTGGTGTGCACTCGCATATTGATCATATTATAGCAATGGCAAAGATTGCAGCAGATAAGGGTAAAGAAGTATATCTTCATCTTATCACTGATGGACGTGATGTAAGTCCTACATCAGCACCGACATACATAGAACAGATTGAAACAATTTTAGATGAGCAGATCTCCATCGCAACCATAAGTGGAAGATTTTATACGATGGATCGAGATACCCGTTGGGAAAGAGTCCAGAGAGGTTATGATGCGATTGCTAAAGCGATGCCAAAAACAGCACATTCGGTGATAGACTATGTGAATGCACAACATGAGGGTGATATCAAAGATGAATTTATAGAACCTGTTGCTTTTGGTGACTATCGTGGTTTTGAGGAAAATGATGGTGTGATTTTTGCAAACTTTAGAAGTGACCGTATGCGGGAGATTGTTGATGCTGTGGGAAATGATACATTTGAAGCATTTAAACGTACAGATGTAAATGTGCATATTGCAACGATGACACAGTACAATAAGGCATTTCCTTATCCAGTTATTTTTGAAGAGAAAGCGCCTACAAATACATTAGCAGAGGTGATTAGTACAGCTGGTTTAAACCAGCTGCATACTTCTGAAACTGAAAAATATGCACATGTGACGTTCTTTTTGAATGGTGGTGTAGAAGAGCCATTTTTTAATGAGAGTCGGGTTTTAGTACCTAGTCCAGATGTCAAAACATATGATATGAAGCCTGAAATGAGTGCCGCAGCAGTGGGAGAAAATGTGAGAGTGGCGATGAAAGAGGGGTATGATTTTATTGTTGTGAATTTTGCTAATGGTGATATGGTAGGACATACAGGTGTATATCATGCAGGTATTGAAGCTGTGGAGGCTGTAGATAATGAGTTAGGTCAAATTATTGATATAGCCAAAGAGGAAGGGTATAGTTTGGTATTGACAAGTGACCATGGAAACTGTGAACAGATGAAAACTGATGAAGGTAAAACATTGACAAATCATACTACGTTTGATGTATTTTGTTTTGTTATGAGTGATGGTGTAACAGAAGTAAAATCAGGTGGGTTAAATAATATTGCCCCAACAGTTTTGGAACTGATGGGGCTTGAAATCCCTAAGGAGATGGATACCCCACTCATATAGTGTTATAATTTATGTAAAACTTCACTAAGCTCCACAGGTTCAAGGTTGCCATGTTTATCAATAAGAATGTGATATGGCACACCACCTATCCACATTTTTCGTGCTATAAGATGCTCTACAATTTTCATACCATCTTTGAATGCCAAAACTTCAAACACAAATCCTTTCTTTTTGACAAAAGCTTTTAATTTATTATCTGAAATCTCATGTTGCGCATGAATTCCAATGACTTTGAGGTTGTCATTTTCAAAATCTAATTCATTAATATCAGGGATCTCTTTGATACAGTAGGGGCATTGTGTACCAAAGAAGAAGAGTAAAATATTTTTTTCTTTGTATGCTTTATCTTCTATCATGAGATTGCCATCATAGTTGCTGATAGGGATTGTGTTTTGTTGTAGTGTTTCAAGTCTAAAATTCTCTGCATAGAGAGAAAGAGAAAGGAGTGAAAATAGGAGAATAAGCTTCTTCATTGCTGTAGCCTTTTTAATACAATTTTGTATATGATAAATAAAAAGTTTTTAATTTAGGATAAAAGATGAATTTTACTGGAACAAACGTACTGATCACAGGTGCAAGCAAAGGTATAGGCGCTGATATAGCCAGAGTTTTAGCAAATTATGGGCTTAAAGTGTGGATTAATTACCGTTCTAAGCCAGAACTTGCTGATGCATTGAAAGAGGAGATTGAAAAAGCAGGTGGACAAGCTGCTGTTATCTGTTTTGATGCAAGTGATGAAGCGGGGTTTATTGATGGTGTCAAGACAATAGTAGAGAGTGATGGAGCATTAGCATATCTTGTTAACAATGCAGGTATTACCAATGATAAACTGGCCCTTCGTATGAAGATGGAAGATTTTGACAGTGTGATTAAAACTAACCTTAACTCCTCTTTCATCGGTTGTCGTGAAGCACTCAAAGCAATGAGCAAAAAGCGTTTTGGTGCTGTTGTAAATGTTTCATCAATTGTGAGTGAAACAGGAAATATTGGTCAGGTAAATTATACAGCTAGTAAAGGTGCAATGAACTCAATGACGAAAAGTTTTGCACTTGAAGGTGCTGCAAGAGGTATAAGATTCAATGTTATCACACCAGGTTTTATCGCTACAGATATGACAGATGAGCTAAGTGACGAAATCAAAAAAAGCTATATTGATAAAATCCCGTTAAAGCGTTTTGGTAGCTCGAATGATGTTGCCGAGGCTGTAGCTTTTTTATTGAGTGATTCATCTGCTTATATTACAGGTGAAATCCTCAAAGTCAATGGTGGTATGTACGTTTAAACGATTCGTGTTTTTGGTGTATTAAAAATTTTTGTTTACCAAACTTTAGTAATTTTTTGGTAGACTATCAAGTACTATATTATCAAGGAGAAACAATGGCATTAATTGATGACATTAAAGAAGTAGTAGTTGAGCAGTTAAACTGTAATGCAGATGAGGTAAAAGAAGATTCTAAATTTGTTGAAGATTTAGGTGCGGACTCATTAGACGTTGTTGAGCTTGTGATGGCTCTTGAAGAGAAATTTGATATTGAGATCCCTGATAGTGATGCAGAGAGTATTGCAACAGTTGGCGATGCCCTTAAATATATCGAAGATAATAACGCATAATTTTAAATAAACCGATTATTATATTTTGTCAAAGAGCAGTATCATGGTGCTCTTTGCAAAATAAGTAAAGAGACGAAGGAGATAGAGCAGTGAAAAGAGTTGTAATAACGGGAATGGGTATGATAAATTCCGTAGGTCATGATAAAGAGAGTTCTTTTAAAGCCATAGTTGCTGGAGAGTGTGGCATTAACAGTATTACTCTATTTGATACAAGCAGCTATTCTGTTTCTATTGCGGGAGAAGTTAAAGAGTTTGACCCTAATACCATTATGAATCCAAAAGAAGTTAAAAAAGCAGATCGTTTTATTCAATTTGGTATTAAAGCAGCGCAAGAGGCGATGGCTGATGCTAAATTTACTGAGATTGATGCTGAGCGTTTTGGCATTGTATCTGCATCTGGAATTGGTGGATTGATCAATATTGAGAAAAACTCAGTAATCGCTGAGACAAGAGGCCCAAGAAGAATATCTCCATTTTTTATTCCTTCTGCATTGGTCAATATGTTAGGTGGATTTATCTCTATTGAACATGGACTTAAAGGACCAAACCTATCGGACGTTACTGCCTGTGCAGCTGGTACACATGCTATTAGTAATGCTACTAAAACAATTATGTTAGGTGGTGCTGAAAGTATGTTGGTTGTAGGTGCTGAATCAGCAATCTGTGGTGCGGGTATTGGTGGATTTGCATCAATGAAAGCACTCTCTACAAAAAATGAAGATCCTCAAACTGCATCACGTCCATTTGATGCGGATAGAAATGGTTTTGTCATGGGTGAAGGAGCTGGAGCACTTGTTTTAGAAGAGTTAGAGTCAGCACAAAAAAGAGGTGCACACATTTATGCAGAGGTTGTTGGGTTTGGTGAAAGCGGTGATGCTAATCATATTACCTCGCCAGTCGTTGATGGTCCTTATCGTGCGATGAAAGCTGCTTATGAGATGGCAGGAAAACCTTCTATTGATTATGTCAATGCGCATGGTACTAGTACCCCTGCAAATGATAAAAATGAGACAGCTGCGTTAAAACTTTTATTTGGTAGCAAAGAAAATTGTCCACCTGTAAGTTCTACTAAAGGGCAGATCGGACACTGTTTAGGTGCTGCAGGGGCAATGGAGGCTATTATCTCAGTAATGGCTATGAGAGATAATATTATTCCTCCAACAATCAACTATACAACAGCAGATGAAGATTGTGATCTTGATTATGTACCTAATACTGCTAGAAATGCAGAGATTGACACTATCATGAGTAATTCATTTGGATTTGGTGGAACGAATGGTTCTATCATCCTCAAAAAGTTTCAATAAGGGTTTTTAATGGTTTCATACCTTGACTTTGAAAAAAGTATTCAACAGATTGATTTTGAAATGCAAGAGGCAAAGTCAGTAGGTGATTTTGTAACAGTAGCTACGTTAGAAAAAAATTTTAGAAAAAGAGATTGCTAAAACCTATAAAGGATTAGGCGACTATCAAAAATTACAACTTGCACGTCATCCAAGCCGTCCTTATGCCTTAGACTATATTCGTGGTATGATGGAAGATGCTTATGAGATTCATGGGGATCGTGTATATGCTGATGATCAAGCAATTATCTGTTATATCGGAACTATTTCTGGTAGAAAAGTGGTTGTTATCGGTGAGCAAAAAGGGCGTGGAACAAAAAACAAAATCAAAAGAAATTTTGGTATGCCTCAACCAGATGGGTATCGTAAAGCATTACGTGTTGCTAGAATGGCAGAGAAGTTTAAACTTCCAATCCTATTTCTTGTTGATACTCCAGGTGCGTACCCTGGAATAGGTGCAGAAGAGAGAGGTCAAAGTGAGGCCATTGCAAAAAATCTTTTTGAGTTAAGTGACCTAAATACTATCACAGTATCAATTGTAATTGGTGAAGGTGGTAGTGGTGGGGCACTTGCGATTGGTGTCGCTGATAAGTTAGCGATGATGCGATATTCTGTGTTTAGTGTGATTTCTCCTGAAGGGTGTGCTGCAATTTTATGGAATGATCCTAAAAAGCAAGAACAGGCAACCAAAGCGATGAAAATTACTGCTGAAGATCTGAAAGAACTTAATCTTATCGATGATGTGATTGATGAACCGATTGAAGGTGGTCATAGAGACCGTAAAGGGGCTATTTTAGCACTTAAAAAGTATTTCCTTGACTCTGTAGATGCATTAGAAAAACTCGATGATATGGAAAGATTGAACCTTCGTTATGAAAAACTTACTTCAATTGGTGCATTCACTGATGAATTGGCAGATGCAGAAGAAGAGGAACATGAACTCAAAAGTGAACTCGCTAGTAAATTCAATACCTTCCTAGATAAAATTCAACCAAGCCATGATAAAAAAGAGAAAGAGAGTTAATTCTCTTTCCTTCCTAAATAACCTCTAGATACTATATTTAATATTTCTACCAAGTAGATAGAACAATAAATTAATAAAAGCGATGATTTTTATTACTAGAAGACTAAAGAGGCATTATGCCTCTTTAGTAATAAGAGATTTAGTGTAACTTTCTCCAAACAGATTTTTTCCAGAAGTATGCAAGTAGTGTGAATATTACAAAGAATAGAATTACTTTCCATCCAAGTGAATCACGTGCAGGTTTACTAGGATCACCAACTTCAGTCATGTAAGCCATAACTTTTGCTGTACCCTCTTTTGTTAGACCTACTCTAGGCATTGCAGTACCAGGAAGCTGAGATTGAGGATTTTCGATAAATGTCTCAAGGAACTCATGGCTTTTTGCTCTGATGGTCATAGATAGATCAGGTGGAAGTTTACCCATATAGTCAGCAAGTGCATTTTGGTATTGACCGACTTGTGTCTTAAACGCAAGTAATTCAAGGTCTTGACCAGTTTTGATATTAGACTTTGTTTTTGGAACAGATCCAATTTGAGTCCATTTATCATAACGCATTGCGTGACATCTACCACAAGCATCTACGAACGCTTGCTTGTTAGAGATCTCTTTTGGAGCAATAGACTTAAAGTATGCAACCATATCAGCAATCTCTTGATCCATGTCTCCACCAGCACCATAGAATGAAGTCATAGGGTGTGGTTTTGTATCACTATAGACATGTTCAGATTTTGTAGCATGTGCAGGATTTTTGATGAGTGCTGCTAAGAATTTATCATCGTAAAGTGCACCGATATTACTAAGATCTGGTGGATTGACACCATAACTTGCTGCGGCAGTTACTGCGTCCATAGGTGCAGGCATACCTTGCGATTCGATACCATGACAACCGATACAAGCAGCTGCCCCCATGACAAGCTCACTACCTCTTGTTGCATCTCCTGTCTTATCAATAGCAGGAAGATCTTTATATGCAAAGTTCTCTGACTCTACATGTTTGTGCATTTGCCCATGTGCATATGGTTCAACACCCCAATAAGTAACTAATGTAAAAAATACAACTACTGCTAAAATTTTTAATTCTTTCATTCCGCACCTCCTACTTTTTCTTCTCTAGCATTGTGATAATAGGCAGCAATGCAAAAAGAATCAAGAATGTCCAAGCAGCAACTGCACCAATTACGTTATAAATGCCTTCAGGAGGTAGTTTACCCATAACTGTCAATACGATCATATCTATTAGTAGTACCCAGAACCAGATTGCAAATAGACCTCTTCTGTTTGCAGGAGCAACATTTGGACTTCTATCTAAGAATGGAAGAAGGAAAAATGCAACTTGTGCAAATGCAAATGCTACAAGACCAGGATCTTTAGGGAATGGTCTTAGAATTTCATAACTCCATAGGAAATACCATTCAGGATAGATATGCGCAGGTGTTTTAAGACCGTCTGCAGGATCAAAGTTTACTGGATCTAATGCAAAACTATAGTGGTAGAATGTAAGATAAAAGAAGAATATCAAGAATACACCAAGTACGAAGATATCTTTACTTAAAAAATCCCATTGGAATCTAATAACTTTTGAACCTTGAGTGTCACCAGCTAGGTATTTTTTACTTTCAGCATCAAAATCAATCTCTTCACCATCTTGGTTATTTACATGTGGAATTCTAAGTGCACCAAAGTGAAGACCTATAAGTGCCATAATCACTAATGGTAGTAATAGTACATGTAACATAAAGAATCTCGTCAAGTATGCATCACCCGGTACAAAGTCACCTCTAATCCATTCAACAAGCCCAGGAGCATTTAACATACCGCCAGCAAGATCAGGAGAGAATCCTTCAAATAAGTTAGTAATAACCATACCAGCCCAGTAGCTCATCTGTCCCCAAGGCAGCATATATCCACTAAATGCTTCAGCACTAAAAGTGACAAAAAGAAGCATACCTGTGATCCAGATCATCTCACGTCCTTTTTTATAAGAACCATAATAGATACCAGTAAACATATGAATATAGATAATCAAAAAGACTGCCGATGCAGCTACCCCGTGAATATGTCTCCAAAGCCATCCATAACCAACTTCAGCCATAATTGTATAGTTTACAGAATCAAATGCGAGATTAACATCTGGCTTGTAGTACATAAGAAGAAAAATACCAGAAATTGTTAGTAGTGCAAATGTCACAGCCAAAACCATACCCATTGCCCATAAAAAGTTGATATTTTTAGGAATCCAATATTCTGTCGCGAGTACACGATTGAGAGTATTGACCGCTAAACGTTCATCCATCCATTTATTGGAAAATGGTTTTGCTTTATCATCAAAATGTGCCATATTTCCTCCTTTATACTAAGCCAGCAGTTTTCATTTTTTTGTACTCTTCACCCTCTTCACCAAGAACCAATTTTGTACCATCAAGTTTAAATGGTGGAATAACAAGAGGTTTTGGAGGTGGTGCTTTGAGTACTTCACCGCTTGCATCAAACATTCCGCCATGACATGCGCAGACAAACTGCTGGTCTTTTGGAAAATATGCAGGAATACATCCAAGATGGGTACAAAGTCCTATAGAGACATGGTATCTCGCGTCACCTATAACGATATCTCTATCGTTTGCCTTCATATCCGCACTTTTTTTCAAAATAAAGATAGGTTTCCCTCTCCACTTTTCAACATTTAACACATTCTCTTCTGCGCCGCTTAAATCAACAGTTGTAAAACCTGCTGCTTTAACGCTTGGAAGAGGATCCCAGCTTCCCTTCATCGCACCTAGTGCAGCCACACCGCCAACCGCAGTGAAACCACCAAGAGCGAATCCAAGAAAACTTCTTCTGTCTTTTTCAACAGCCATACGCACTCCTTTTAGAAATTTTAACTACTCATTATAGCTTATATCGGATTATAAGCCATTGATTTGAGTCAGATATCTAAAAGAGGTGTGATTTTTTTTATATTTTTTGTGAAGAACTCTTTTTTGAAGCTTTTTGATCCATTTTTATATAGATATGTAAGATATCAATTGCAGCAGGAGTAACACCGCTAATTTGACTAGCTGCATGTAATGTTGGAGGATTAAAAGTATTAAATTTTTCGATAATCTCAGAACTTAATCCTGCTACTTTCTCAAAAGGAAAGTTTTGAGGGATTTTAATGTTAATCAAATTTTTCATTTTATCAATTTGATTTTGTTGTTTTTCAATGTAATTAGCATATTTGGACTCTATAAGAATCTGCTCTTTTGCATCTTTTGTAAAATGGGAAAACTCTGGAATGAGTTGATCTAATTTTGCAATGGTGAAGCTTTTTCTCCCTACAACACTTTTAAGTGCTACTTTATCAGTAACCTTATCTTCATCAATTGATTCTAAAATGGCAGAATTCTCTTTAGATGGTGTAGTGAAGTGTTCACTAAGGTAGATTTTTGCATAAGAGACATCTTTCTCTTTTTGTAATATTTTTTCATAAAAAGTGTCATTAAGCAGACCTATTTGATGACCATAATGGCTTAGTCTTAAATCTGCATTGTCTTCTCTTAAGAGTAGGCGGTATTCTGCTCGGCTTGTAAACATACGATAAGGTTCTTTCGTACCTTTAGTCACTAAGTCATCAATAAGTACCCCAATATATCCTTCATCACGCCGTAAAATAAGAGGTGATTTTTTATCCAATGCAAGTACAGCATTGATACCTGCCATCAATCCTTGAGCACCTGCTTCTTCATAACCTGTTGTACCATTAATTTGTCCTGCACAGTAGAGTCCTGAAATTTTTTTGGTTTCTAGTGTATGTGTCAGTTCCGTGGGGTTGACATAATCATATTCTATTGCATATCCATAACGTACAATCTTTGCATTTTCAAGACCTCTGATTGAGTGAAGCATTTTGAGTTGTACATCAGGCGGGAGTGATGTAGTGAGTCCATTAATATAGTATTCTGTCGCTTCTATCGTTTGGGGTTCGATAAAAAGGTGGTGACGCTCTTTTTCTGCAAAACGATTGACCTTATCTTCAATACTTGGACAATATCTTGGTCCTACACCTTCTATTTGCCCTGTAAAAAGAGGTGCTCTGTGAAAGTTTCCTGAGATGATATCATGTGTACTCATATTGGTATAGGTGATAAAACATGGCAGTTGGGTAGGGGTGAATGAATCTCGATCGGTTCTAAAACTAAACGGGATTGGATCGTCATCTCCTGGTTGTGCATCCATGACTGAAAAATCAATGCTTTTTGCATCAATCCTTGGACACGTACCAGTTTTTAAACGTCCAAGATCAAGTCCAAGAGTGCGTAAAGAATCGCTCAGCTTATTTGAAGGAAATTCACCTGCACGACCTGCTTCTTGTTTAAATTCACCGATATGAATAAGCCCCTTTAAAAAGGTACCTGAGGTGATGATTATTTTTTTTGCATTGTAGCGGGTTTGAAGGTGCGTGACAACACCAGTGATCGTCTGATCTTCTACAATCAGCTCTTCTGCAATCTCTTGTTTGACTGTGAGATTGTCCGTGTTTAAACAGATATCTCGCATATAGATACTATAACGATCCATATCTATCTGTGCACGGCTACCTCTTACAGCTGGTCCTTTTGAAGCATTAAGGATACGATACTGTATACCTGTTCTATCTGTACAACGCCCCATTTCACCGCCTAAGGCATCTATCTCTTTGACAAGATGTCCTTTTGCCAGACCTCCAACAGCGGGATTACAACTCACTGCCCCAATTCGATCAGCAAGTATTGTCAAAAGCAGTGTTTTTTTACCCATTCTAGCACTTGCCAGAGAGGCTTCAATTCCTGCATGACCACCACCGATTACAATTACATCAAATTCCATTTTATTTACTTTTAAATTTTTTGGCATTATAACAAACTTTGGTATAATCAGCTTATGTTTACAGGATTGATAAGAGAATTGGCTACGGTCAAGCAGATGGAAGATGGATTTTTAACACTAAAAGCTAACTATAGACCTGGTATTGGGGATTCAATCGCAATCAATGGTGCATGTTTGACAGTAGTACGCTTTGGTGATGGTGAGTTTACGGTGGAGCTTTCAAGTGAATCCAAGTCGATTTTAGCTTTAGAAAACCTAAAGGGTAAAGTCCATATGGAGCCTGCAATGCGTGTTAGTGATCGTCTTGAAGGGCATATTGTACAAGGGCACATAGATACGGTTGGTACAATTGATCAGATTAATAAACAAGAAAAAGCATATGACTTCTTTATTCACGTAGATGAAAAGTTTATAAAGTACATTATTCCTAAAGGGAGTATTACTATTGATGGTGTGAGTTTGACAGTTAATAGTATTGAAAAACAGATTTTTCGTTTAACTGTAATACCTCATACCATGAAAAATACACTTTTTGAAAGTTATCAAGTGGGAACACGTGTGAATATTGAAACAGATATGTTTGCACGATACCTCTATCATATGTTTTCTAAGGATAAAACATTGAGTTGGGAAACTATTGATAATATTATGGCACGATATTAGACAATAAGTAAAAAATAATAGTACATTTTTCATATGTAACACTCAATGTAACGTTGCATCGTTATACTTTTTGTATCAGGAGTATAGCCAACGATGAAACATTTTTTATTATTTTTAACATTTACATTTTCACTCTTACATGCTGAATTGATTCGTCAAGATGGGTATGTTCAAGATCTTACAACACAACTTGATTGGCAAGATGATTATTCAGATAATAAGGATGTTGTCAAAACTGCACTATGGGATGAAGCAGTACGTTATTGTGATAATTTATCTCTTGATGGATTTGATGATTGGAGATTGCCAACCAATCAAGAGTTACTAACATTGGTTGATTATGAAACAGATTCTCCTGCCATCTCTAAAGTATTTGTCAATGCAGCAGGGTTTTATTATTGGAGTCAGACAACTTATATGATGGATAAGACATTTGCTTGGGGTGTAGATTTTGCTGATGGTAGAACTAATATTGGGAATAAATCAAAAGTTAAAACATTTGTACGCTGTGTACGAAGTAAATAAGTAGATTTAATGAACAGACAAAACTTTTCATAACGTTAATACTTTATCTATTATGATGTATAATGATAGTAAATCAATAGTTTAGAGTAATTATCATATGAGTTTAAAATTAAATGTTCTCATTGTTGAAGATGATACGATTATCGGTATGGATATTGTACGTATTGTAGAACAGAGTGGATGCGATGTACTCTCTGTTGTTGCTGACTATCAAGATGCTTTACAAGCTATAGCAGATAATACCATCAATCTTTTAATCTCAGATATACGTTTAGGTGGGAAAGAAGATGGTATAGAGATAGCATCCAAACTACAGAAACGTTACGGTATTCCTGTTATCTTTTTAACTGCTTTTCAAGATGATAATACACTTGAACGTGCATCCGATGTTGATTTTATTGGTTATTTGGTTAAACCATTTCGAGAAGATGAGTTAAAAGTACTAATTAAGCTTTGTATTAAGAAGAACTCATTTCAAGCTAGTGGGTTAACTCCTATATGTAATGGATATCAATATCGTGCAGAGTGTCATACTGTCTATTATGAAGATCAACGTATTAGTTTAACAGGTAATGAAAAAATTTTGCTTTTTATGTTAATCAATGCTAAAGGTAATATTGTTCCATATACATTGTTAGATGATGAAATTTGGCAAGGAAATTTTGTAAGTGATACAAGTCGAAGGCAGTTGTTGCATAGGCTAAAGAGTAAAATGCCTGATTTATGCTTAGAAGTTGTGAAGGGCCAAGGCTATAAGTTAAATATATCGCCATGATAGATATTAAACTTTTTAATCCCTATATTGATTATGTAGGGTATGATCTTACCAATAGATATGGTGGTGTGAGCCATATACCCTATGATAGCCTTAATCTCGCACTTCATGTAGGGGATGATCTCCAAAAAGTATTAGAAAATAGAACATTATTGGCTAAGAGATCTGATTTTTTATTAGAGAATTTAATCTACATGGATCAAGTACATGGTGCACGTATAGAGGTTATTGATCATTGTGCGTTAAATAAGATTAATAACTGTGATGCGCTTGTTACCAATCAAAAGAATATTCCGCTCATGGTGATGGTTGCAGATTGTATACCGATATTACTTTATGATCCTGTTAAAAATGTTATAGGTGTAGCACATGCAGGACGTAATGGTACTTTTCAAGAGATTGCTAAAAAGACAGTTGGGTGTATGATAGAGCAGTTTGACGTATCTGCATCCAAGCTTTTAGTTTACTTAGGACCATCAATTCATCAGTGTTGTTATGAAATAGGCAGTGAAATAGCAGCGATTGTCACAGATAACTTTGGTGAACAATATCTCAGACATAATAATGAAAGTTGGTACTTAGATTTGCAACGTATGAATATTGATCAACTACTTACTGTCGGTGTTAAAGAGATTAATATTGAATCGTCTGTAGTCTGTAGTTGTTGTGATACAGACTACTTTTCATATCGAAGAGAGGGTGTAACAGGTCGGTTCGCAGGTATTATGAGGTTAAAATAGTGGAAAAAAAAGCAGTCGCACTTAAATATCAAGAACAAGAGTCTTCAGCACCCAAAGTTGTTGCTAAAGGACAGGGGATTATTGCTGAAAAGATTATGCAAAAAGCAGATGAATTTGATGTACCTATTTTTCAAAATAAAGCATTAGCAGAGAGCCTTTTAAATCTTGATCTTGATGAACAAATTCCACCTAATCTTTATAAGGCAGTCGCTGAAGTGTTTGTGTGGCTTATGAAGAGTGAAAAGAAAGCGCAGATGAGTAAGTAGCTATTAGTGAAAACTAAGAGAACTGCTAGGTTTTCCGATATGATATCCTTGTGCATAGTCAACACCTAAACGTTTGACTTTTTTAAAGACAGCTTCTGTACTGACAAACTCTGCAATAGTTTTTATCCCTAGCTCTTTTGCAAATGAGATGATCGATCTTGTCACGATCTCACTCTCTTTGTTAGTGTCAATATCTTTAATCAAGGAACCATCTATTTTAAGATAATCAATATCAAGTTTGAGTAGTTGTTCAAAATTGGAGTAACCACTGCCAAAATCATCAATAGCCACTTTACAACCTAATGCTTTGACTTTTTTAATAAAATTGGCTATTTTGACATGGCTTTCAATCTCTTGACTCTCGACAATCTCAAAAGTAATTAATTTACCTTTTCCTGTATTTGTGAGTTTACGAAGTATAAAGTTGGATACTTTTTTATCAAGTATATCATCCATAGAGATGTTGATGGTGATCGGAATATTGATCGATTCAAGTTTATCAAAACTGCTTTTAATCATTGATCGGGAGAGTTCAAGATAGAGCTTTGATTTTTTTGCCACTTCTAAAAATTCAGCAGGTGCAAGATAAGTGTTATTTCTACTTTGTATACGTATAAGCGATTCAAATTTTTCAATTTTATTGGTTTTTAAATTGTAAATTGGTTGGAAAAAAGGTACAACACGATTTTCAATTATTGCATCTTTGATCATCTGATTCATCTTAATATTTTTAATAAAACGCTCTTCATGTGCACAGCTTTTATCATAAATTTTATAGGATTTTCTTAAATTACTGGCATCTTTGAGTGCTAAGTATGCACACTTGATCATATCTGTTTTACTACGTGCAGCACCTAGCGTAAAAGAGATATTGACCGCCGTATCTTTAAAGTAGAAGTTCTCTTTTTCTACATTAGAAGAGATTTTCTTAAGATAATCTTCTAATGTATCAATACCTAATCGTTGTGTTGTATAAATTGCAAAAGTATCTAAATCAAGTTTATAGAGTTTCGCTTTTCTTGTTGGAAGTTCTTTGGATAGCCAACTTGCAACATAGGAGAGGATTTTATTGCCTGCGTCAATACCAAAAAACTCATTGATTTCACTGAACGCATCAATTTTGACATAAATAAGTGTATAAAGATGCAGTGTCGTTTTTGACTTTGATTCTTCAATATCATCAATCAGTTTTGTCTTTGTAGAGAGTCCTGTAAATTTATCGATCATAAATTGTGCTTTGAGCTCTTGGTCACTTTTAATAGAGTCTGTTACATTATTACAGATGATAAAGTACTCTTTTGATAATAGGTCTGATAATGGTTGTATCACAATACTTTGGTACTGTTTTTGATTCTCTTTTGTGGACTCAACGATCCCTTTAAAACTACCATTTTTTTGCACTTCTTGGATAATGCTTTTGGGAGAGATATGCAAAACTTCAAAAAGATAAGCACCTAAAAGGTTTCTACTGTTTTGTGCATAATCTTTGGTAAAAATACGGTTCGCATAAGTGATGTGAAATGATTCATTGAGGGTGGCATAGTATCCACTGTTTTCAATATGCTTTTGATGATTTTGCAAGTTTTGTATCTTTATGTTGTCTGAATCAATGGTTGATTGGTATTGTCTACGTTTAAGATAATAGAGTATATATGAAAAGAGTAGAACAAGTAACATAATAAACGTTGATGTTGTAAGTTGTGTACTATTGAGATAGAGTGTAGCAAGTACAGAAAATATGATCCCAGTGGAGATATATTTATAGTGTACTTCAAAAAATTT
>JAHZKW010000003.1 GCA_022600175.1 Campylobacterota bacterium | reverse complement strand
ATACCCATCAAAAATCTCTAAAAACTGCTCTGCGAGTATCACATTACTAGGGATCTCACACATCGCATAGAGCTGTAATCCATATTCACCTTGTACCAGTCTATTTTGCGCTAAAATCTTCACTACATTTTCACCCTCTTTAGGGGTACGTACAAAAGGTATCATAATTTTGACATTGTCCAGTCCCATCTCTTCTCTGACTAACTTGAGCGCTTCACACTCCCAATCATATGCAGGACGGTAAGCCTTACTAAAATAACGACTCGCTCCTCGATATCCTATCATTGGATTTTCCTCATCTGGCTCATAAGGGGCACCCCCTATCAATCTTTTATACTCATTTGATTTAAAATCACTTGTACGTACAATCACTGGTTTTGGGTAAAATGCTGCAGCGATCATACCGATCCCTTCAGCAAGCTTTTTGATAAAAAAATCTTTAGCATCACTATATCCTGCAATCGTCTTTTCTATGATCTTACGATCTACTATCTCTTCTTTACCATTGTAAAGATCGACAAGTGCCAAAGGATGTACTTTAATATAGTTATTGATAATAAACTCCATCCGTGCCAATCCAACACCATCATTGGGTACACTACAAAAAGAGAAGGCATGTTGTGGGTTTCCGATATTGAGATAGATATTAGTCGTTGGTTTTTGCATCTGGCTAAGGTCTGTTTGTTTGATAGAAAATGGTAAATCACCTTGATAGACTTCACCATCTTCACCCTCACAGCAACTCACAGTGACAACATCTCCATCTTTTAATTGTTCTGTACCCTCATGTGTACCAACAATTGCAGGAAGTCCCATCTCCCTTGCAACAATTGCAGCATGACAGGTCCGCCCACCTCTATTGGTCACCAGTGCCGCTGCTTTTTTCATAGCAGGCTCCCAATCTGGATCAGTAATATCTGCCACTAAAACCTCACCCTCTTTAAAATCACTCAATCGCTCTATCGTATCAATCACACGTACGACTCCTGAACCTACTTTGGCACCTACTGCTTTTCCTTTTGCTAAACAGACTCTTTTACTTTTTGGCAAATCCAATGTATAACGTTCGATAATGGTACTTTTTGATTTAATCTTCTGACTCTGTACCGTTTCAGGACGTGCTTGGACAATATAAAGTACACCACTCTCACCATCTTTAGCCCACTCAATATCCATGGGTTGATAGTGCCCTGCTTCTTTAGAGTAGTGTGCTTCAATCAACATACCATAGGAGGCAAGTTGTAAGATATCATCATCAGTAATAGAAAATTTTTCTTGCTCTTTTTTGGTGGTATTGATATTGACAATTGGCTGATCATCATCACGTTTGCCATAAACACTTTTGATTAACTTACTTCCTAAAAATCGACGGATAATAGGGCGTTTTTGTGCTTTAAGGGTAGGTTTAAACACATAAAACTCATCAGGGTTCACTTTGCCACTTACCACATTTTCACCCAACCCCCAGGAAGAAGTAATAAAGATGCTCTCTTCAAAACCACTCTCTGTATCAATAGTAAACATCACTCCACTAGAAGCTAAATCACTACGTACCATCTTTTGTATACCAACAGAGAGTAACACTGAGAAGTGATCAAACCCTCGAGATGCTCGATAACTAATAGCTCGTGCTGTAAACAGAGAAGCATAACAGAGCTTGACATGATGCAACAATGACGCAAATCCACGTATATTTAAGAAGGTATCTTGCTGTCCTGCAAAAGAGGCATCAGGGAGATCTTCTGCTGTAGCGGAACTTCTTACAGCAACCTCTTGGGTATTCGAAGTGATATGAAGTTGCTCATAAGCACTTTTAATCTCCTCTTTCATCTGCATTGCAACGGGTGTTGCGTAGATAAGTTCACGAATCTTTTTAGCACGATCTTGTAACACGCCAATATCTTGAATATCAATTTGATCAAGGTGTGATTGAATCTTCTCTTTTAGATTCTCTGTTTGTAGTAACTGTTCATAAGCATTACAAGTAATTGCAAAACCTGCAGGTACTTTCACACCAAGTGGTGTCAACTTTTGATACATCTCTCCTAAACTAGCATTTTTACCACCAACAGTTTCGATATCACTATTTTGGATTTCATCGAAGAACTTAATATATTGCATGACAAACTCCTTTTTGTGTCATGTTAACATATTTAGACTCTCCACACTCCCTAATATACCTGGATCTTTTTCAAGGATTTTACCTTTCTGAGCTTTTTTCTCCGCAGCTTTAATGTCAATATTAAAATGAATTCCATCATCTCTGTTAATGGCATAGAGTTTTCCTGCATGATGTGTTTCAACAATTGTTTTGCACATATAAAGACCTAGTCCTGTACCATCTTTTTCATGCTTTGTTGAGAAATAAGGATCAAAAATCTTTTGTAATACCTCTTCTTCTATACCACCACCGTTATCAAAGATCTCTAAACGTACTTTTCCATTATCTAAATCCATGGTAGAGATTTTAATTTTTGGATTTTTAATCCTCTTCTCTTTAAAATTATCTTGTGCATTTTTTAAAAGATTCAAAATGACCTGCATCATCTCATTTTCATAGATCTCAACTTTCTGTTTACAATTATAGTGCTCTTCAATACGAATATTACTTACTTCAAATGCATCCCTAATGATGTTAAGAGCTTTTTTCACAGGTGCACTGATCAATACACGAACCGCTTTTTTATTAGGTTTATAAAAGTTTCTAAAATCATCAATGGTTGTGGTAAGATTTTTAACATAGTAATCTATTTTATCAAGGTTGCTTTTTAAATAGATGGCACACTCTTGACGCTGCTCACCGCGTGCTAGATCAAAATCGCCCATCGCCATTTTCAACTTTAAATCGATAGAAGTTGAAGCAATAGCACTTAAAGGCTGACGCCACTGATGTGCAATCATACTAATCATCTCACCCATTTGTGCGAGCCTCGATTGCTGTAAAAGCTGTCTATCTTTCTCTTTAAGTTCTGTAATATCAGAGATATAACCTACAAAATTAATGATATTACCATCAATATCACGTACAATAACCGTACTGTCATGTACCCATTTTATCTTTCCCTCTTTCGTATGAATTCGATAAGGGGCATGTTCAAAATAGTCTTTTCCACTGCTAGTAGCATCTATCACCTCTTGCATCACTAAATCAAGATCATCTTTGTGAATACAATCTACATAATTAATGGTCTGATTTAAAAAATCACTCCGATCATAACCTAAAACATTTTTAACTGTTTGTGAAACAAGATCTACACTCCAGGTTGCATCATTATGCCATTTAAAGAGTACTGACTCTCCTTTATCAAAAAGTGAAAGTAGTACGTTTTGCTCAGCAGTACGTTCCTCAATTTTAAGCTCTAAATCCCTATTGATTTGTAAGATCTTTTCTTCAAGTTTTTGCTGTTTAGTAATATCTAAAACTGTTCCAATGGAGCGAATAATATTGCCTTTTGCATCAAAAATATTTTGACACCGCTCTTCTACATATTTTAAACTACCATTATCTAACAAAACACGATGCTTAATAAAATAGTCTTGTTTATTTTTTACAGAGTCATTATAGACACAATCTAACATCTCTCTATCCTCGGGATGTACAAAGTGTAAAAATGCTTCATAAGTTACTTCAAAAGTTGAAGGATCTGTACCAAAGATATGATGTACACCATTAGTCCACTCTAATTCACCTGTTGTATAATCAAGGTTCCAAATTCCTATACCTGCAATTTGTTGCCCTAAATTGAAATGTTCTTGTGTACGCTCTAATTTTTGATTATATTTTACAAACATTTTTTGTCGCAAATAAAACAAGATAGAGATAACAAATGACAAAATTAAAAGTTCCCATATTAAGCTGTGACTGACCATATTAGTCTCCATAAATAGTTAAATTTGATAAGATTTTGTATAAAAAATAATTTGATATTAATATTTTATCTCATGTTTATATCGGCAATTTTTTGTATTTATAAAAATGTTAAAGATTAAATCTTTTAAATTTATCTCTAAATGGTAAAAATGACACACTTTTTTAGTAAAGTTTAGCTATAATCACCATCAAATAATGAGGTGATGAATGAAAATTTATATAGCAACTGATCACGCTGCTTTTTGTATTAAAGAAGATGTAAAAAAAATCCTTGAAGCTTTAGGAAATGAGGTCATTGATCTAGGTCCAGACAGTGATACCAGAGTAGATTATCCTGACTTTGCACATAAACTTTGTGACGCGGTTCTAAACGATACAGGCACACAAGGTATTTTAATCTGTGGTACTGGTATCGGTATGAGTTTAGCCGCAAATAAACATCAAGGTATCAGGGCTGCCTTATGCCATGACGCCTATACGGCACAGATGGCAAGAGAACATAATGATGCTAATGTATTATGTTTTGGACAACGGGTTGTAGGACTAGGTACTATCGAGTCTATTTGCGATTCGTGGTGTCAACATGACTTTGAAGGTGGTAGACACGCTGATAGAGTGAAGAAGATAGAGCTTTAACGTTATGTTTGGCGAATGGATAATCTATACAATTTTAATTTTTATCATTGTTTATCTATTAATCATGCTCAACTACAATAAAATCCTCTATCAACGAGAACAGACAGGTAACAAGATCAAAAAAGCAAATATTGATGACTCTAAACTGATGATTCGTAAATATCGTGTACAGTTACAACGTGCTATTGGGAATATTGATATCCTCACCGAAGAGTTAAACAAAGTACGGAACGATATCAAAACACTTAGAGCAAGAAACTCACAAAATAAGCTTGAAAATGATCAACTCGTTGCAAAAATAAAAGAGTTAGAAGAGCGTATCGAAGCACTCATCTAAAAAAGGTATATTTATGGGTATTGAAAGTGTAGGCTTTGTGGCCTTTGGCGTTTTAGTTGTTCTTTTTTTAGCACTTAAAATCATGGTTTTTAAATAAGGAAATACAGATGCAAGAACTCAATAGTGCAGATAGAGAGTATCTGTTAAATACAATTCGTAATATCCCTGATTTTCCAAAACCTGGTATAGAGTTTAAAGATATCACGACACTTCTTAACAATAAAAAAGCATTTAAATTCCTTTTAGATCATTTAGAAGCACGTTATAAGCCTTATAACCTAGACTTTATTGCAGGGATTGATAGTCGAGGGTTTATTTTTGGAGCACCTTTAGCGGATCGTCTGGGTATTGGATTTGTCCCCATTCGAAAGCAAGGTAAACTCCCTTACACGACTATAGGTGAAAAATATGCACTCGAATATGGTTTTGATGAGATAGAAGTACATATCGATGCATTTAAGTGTCAGAAGGCATCTGCCGATGTACTTCTCATAGATGACCTTATTGCCACAGGAGGGACTGCAAAAGCAGCCGCAAATCTGGTCAATCAAGCAGGGGCAAATTGTGTAGAAGCCTGTTTTTTGATCAACCTTACTTTTTTGGAAGGTGATAAAGAGCTCAAAGAGAAAACAACCGTTTACTCTGTATTGGAGATTAATTAGTGTATATACCAAAACCTTCACGATTTGACCCTGATACCAATGGACATTTTGGTATCTTTGGTGGACGATATGTTCCTGAAACATTAATGCCTGCACTCTTAGACCTTCATACAAATTATGAAAAAGTACGTTTTGATGAAGATTTCTGGCAAGAAGTTGACTACTACTACAAACAATATGTAGGTCGTCCCAACCCACTCTACTATGCAAAAAACATCTCAAAAGAGCTGGGTGCAAAAATCTATCTAAAACGTGAAGATCTCAATCACACAGGGGCACATAAGATCAATCATACGATTGCACAAGCTGTTTTAGCAAAAAGACTTGGTAAGAAAAAAGTCATTGCTGAAACAGGGGCAGGACAACATGGTGTCGCAACGGCTACAGTTGCAGCACTCTTTGGGTTAGAGTGCGAAGTCTTTATGGGTGAAAAAGATGTACAAAGACAAGAGCTTAATGTTTTTCGTATGAAACTTTTAGGGGCTAAAGTACATGCGGTCAAAAGTGGTAGCCGCACACTCAAAGATGCGATGAATGATGCGATAAGACACTGGGTAACCAATGCAAGAGACACTTACTATATCATAGGTACTGTAGCAGGACCGCACCCCTACCCTATGATGATCAGAGATATTCAATCAATCATCAGTTATGAAGCACGCCAACAGATACTCGAAGTAGAGAATCAACTCCCTGATTATGTCGTGGCCTGTATAGGTGGTGGTAGTAACGCCATAGGCATATTTAATCATTTTCTTGAAGATGAAAAAACCACATGTATTGGTATTGAAGCGGGTGGTCTTGGACTTGAGAGTAAACATGGAGCAAGCCTTGCAAAAGGGAGTCCTGGTGTTTTACATGGACAGATGAGTTATCTACTACAAGATGATGATGGACAAGTACTTGAAGCACACTCAATATCAGCAGGACTTGACTATCCTGGTATTGGTCCAGAGCATGCCTATCTCAAAGAGTTAGGTGCAGCACGCTATGAATCTATCACTGATGATGAAGCACTTGAAGCTTTTGTCTGGCTCTCACGTGCTGAAGGTGTTATCCCTGCTT
>JAHZKW010000131.1 GCA_022600175.1 Campylobacterota bacterium | reverse complement strand
TGTTTCTCCAATGGTAGCTTGTGTGACTTCTTGGAGTGTGGTTTTATAATCTTTGAAAACACTCTCAAGGTCTATTTTTTCATATGCTTCATGAAGTAGTTTCAAAGAGACCTCTTTAGCCATCTCTAATCCACTCTCAAGGTAAATTTCACCGATTAAAGCTTCAAAGGCGTTAGACAAAATAGAGGCTTTTTCACGTCCTTTATTATTCTCCTCTGCTAAAGAGAGAATGATATATTTACCAAGATCTATACGTTTGGCAAGCTTTTCAAATCCCTTTTCATTGACTAAAGAGGCTCTAAGTTTTGAGAGCTCTCCTTCACTAACATTGGGGAATTTTGTGAAAAGGTATTCACCAACGATTAAGTCAAGTACAGCATCTCCTAAAAACTCTAACCTTTCGTTGTTTTTACCTTGTTTTGAGCTTTTATGGGTAAGTGCTTCAGTGACAAGATCTATATTTTTAAAGGTATAACCAAGTCTTTTTTCAAGTGCATTTAATGCCTTCATTACCGCCCCTCTGCTTGTAATTTTTCTGCTTCGCCTCTTGCAATGTCATCACAGCGTTCATTCTCTTCATGTCCTGCATGTCCTTTAACCCAGTAGGCTTTGACTTGATGGGCTTTAGAGACTTCAATATACTCTCCCCATAAATCAGGGTTTTTAACTTTTTTGAAAGCTTTTTTGACCCATCCATCTAGCCATTCATTGATCCCGTTGACAACATAGGAAGAGTCACTGGTGATATTTACAAAACAGGGTTCTTTAAGTACTCTAAGACCTTCTATCACGGCTTTAAGTTCCATCTGGTTATTGGTCGCATCTACTTGACCACCGCTGATAACTTTTTCATGATCACCATATTTGAGTATGGCACAATATCCGCCATATCCTGGGTTTCCCAGTGAAGAGCCGTCGCTATACAAGTGAACCTGTTTCATATTGCCTCTTTATTAAAATTGTATCGATTTCAGCTCCACTGATATTTTGACACTTTGGACATCTGTAAAAGTAGAGTGGAAAAACACTTTTACACTCTTTGCAAGTATAGCGAAAGCCCATATCTGCACTATTATCTTTGATAAGATGGAGTTTTATTAAGGTGTTCAGCTCAAAAATATCACTGGATGTTGCCTCATAGATTTCACCTTTTGCACTAAAGATCTCAGCAAGGAGTTGATTGTTTTCAATTAATTGGGGGTCAAATCTATCAGCACGCATATCCCAGACCATATCTATAATATTTTGGAAATCAAAATTTTTAAGAATACTATTGTCCATATTGAGATTGTGCAGTTTTAAAAATTCAAATAACTTTCGTTGTACAATCTTTTTGTCAAGTCCTAAATCGATCAGTTTTTTGATCTTTTTCTCATTTTTAAGTGATTTGTTATGGATAATACTTAATATTTCAAAATAGAGCTTTTTCTCTTTGACTTCACTCCCTAAAGCTTCAAGTGTGTCTAAAACTTCTAAGGCTTTATCATATTCGCGCAAGTTTTCATAGATAACGATTAGATAGGTGAGTGCTTCTTCGTTTCTTGGAAAAAGTTTTAGTGATGCCAAGAGTACTTCACGTGATTTTTGTAAAAAACCAGCTTTATAATAGGTCTTTCCTAAGAGTGTGAGTATATCTTTTCTTTTTTGTGGCTCTTTAACTGATTTGAGAATTGCGGAGTAGATTTCGATAGTCTTTTCATATTCGCCACTTTTTTCAAATGTCAGTGCCATAAGAATAGCTGATTCAGTGGGAAGGTCTTTTTTTTGGATAATCTCTTTATACTCATTAAAGCCTGAGTATTGATCAAACTTTTTCATAAATTTATTGACACTAGACTCTTCTTCTTTGTTTTTGATAATGCCCCACCAGTAACTTGTAAAAGAGATAATAAAGATGATGGCGATAAGTAGAATCGCTCCATATAGAGGATCACGATAGTCAAAAGAGAGAAAATCCAAGTCAATGCATCCTGATTTTTAGGAGGATTATATCATATTAAAATGAAGTAACGAATGAGAGTGAATAGACTCTCATTCAAGTAGTGATTAGAGTGCTTCTTCATCCTCTTCACCCGTTCTAATACGAATGGTCTTCTCAATGGATGAAACAAAGATCTTGCCATCACCAATTTTTCCAGTTTTTGCTGATTCCGTCAACGCTTTAAGTGCTTTATCTACAAAGTTTTCAGAAACAATAATTTCGACTTTTATTTTAGGTAAAAAATCAACTACATATTCCGCACCTCTGTAAAGCTCTGAATGACCTTGTTGTCTACCATACCCTTTGACTTCAGAAACAGTCATCCCTTCGATCTCTTCAGCTAGTAGCGCTTCTTTGACATCATCTAACTTAAATGGTTTAATAATCGCTTCAATTTTTTTCACAATCTTTCCTTTTTATTATTTGGGCTTATAAATTCATAGCTTTTTCACTATGTATACTCTCATCTAGACCTTTTTGCTCTGTCTCTTCATCAACTCTACCACCACCAGTGACTAGTGAAGCAATAAAGTAAACAACGGCAGTCATAATTCCGCTATATACGATAGTTAATACAATGGCTTTGATTTGTGCCATTAGTTGTGAACCCATGTTGTAATCTTCTGGCATTGCATATGATGCGATAAAGATTGCCGTAGCAATTGATCCCCAGATACCGACAAGTCCATGTACCCAGAATGCATCCAGTGAATCATCGACTTTGAACATCTTTTTAAGTTTTGCAACACCGATAAAACCAACGATACCACCGACAAAACCAATAATAAGCGCACCTGTCATTCCAGCACTACCAGAAGCTGGTGTAATCGCTACTAGACCTGCCACTGCACCTGACGCACCACCAACAAGTGTTGGTTTTTTATACACAATCCATTCGGCTAATATCCAACCAATTACTCCTAAAGAGGCTGCCACATTAGTGACTAAGAAAGCACTTGCTGCAACCCCATCAGCTGCTACTTGACTACCTGCATTAAATCCAAACCAGCCAAACCATAGTAGTACAGCACCAAGTACGGTGAGTACTGGTGAAAATGGTTTCATAGCAACTTTACCATGATCTTTTCTTTTACCTAAAATCATCGCTACAACAAATCCTGCAACACCTGCATTAATATGTACGACTGTACCACCTGCAAAGTCCATTTCATGAAAGTTTAGTGTCTCTCCACCACCCCATGCCCAGTGTGTTATTGGTGCATAAATGACGAGGATCCATAGTGCCGAGAAGATGATAAATGTTGAAAATTTGATTCTTTCAATCATTGATCCACTTGCTATGGCTACAGCAATAGCTGCAAATGTCCCTTGAAATGCAACAAAAAGAAGCTCAGGAATGGTTCCACTCAGCGTATCTGCTCCAATGCCACTTAACATGATCTTTCCTGTTCCGATAAAGTCACCTTCACCAAAAGCAATACTATATCCTGCAATTACCCATACGAGTGTTCCCACTGCAAAAGCAATTAAACTCATACCCATGGTATTTAAGACGTTCTTACTTCGTGTTAAACCTCCATAAAATAGTGCTAAACCAGCGGGTGTCATTAACATCACAAATGCGGTGGCAACAATCATCCACGCTGTATCTCCACTGTTTAATACAGCATCATCAGCAAAAGCAGTTACTGGTAGCAGTGAGGCTAACCCAAGTTTCCAAATACTCTTCATATCTTTCTCCTACAAAAATGTAATATTGAAAGTATAGCAGTTCAAAAATGTAATGAAGTCATATTATTGGTTAAAAATTAATCAGTATATAGGAGGTTTTATAACATTAGTATTGTGTAAAGAAGCCTCGATTGAGACTTCTTCTGTTTTAGAGGGCTTCTTCGTCTTCTTCACCTGTTCTGATACGAATTGTTTTTTCAATATCAGAAACAAAGATTTTACCGTCACCGATCTTACCAGTTTTTGCTGCTTCAGTCAGTGCTTTGAGTGCTTTATCCACAAAATCTGCTGAAACAACCACTTCAATTTTAATTTTTGGTAAAAAGTCAACTACATACTCTGCACCTCTGTAAAGTTCTGAATGACCTTGTTGTCTACCGTAACCTTTTACTTCAGAGACAGTCATACCTTCAATTTCCTGCTCAATAAGCGCCTCTTTTACATCATCCAATTTAAATGGTTTGATAATCGCTTCAATTTTTTTCATTGTGATATTCTCCTTATTTACGCTCAAAAGCCTTACAGCTTTTGAGAACCTTTACCAAACTCTGGGTATGCTTCAAGACCTGTCTCTTCAAGATCTTCACCTTCATATTCTACTTCTTCACTTACTCTTAGACCAATTGTAAGTTTAAGGATATACCATACGATGAAAGAAGCTACAAATGTAAAGATACCTACGATTACAATACCTTTGATCTGTGCCATAAGTGTTGCTGAACCAAAGATACCAACAGCTAGTGTTCCCCAGATACCGTTTACAAGGTGAACTGAAAGTGCACCAACAGGATCATCGATTTTGATTTTGTCAAAGAATGGAACTGCTAACACAACAAGGATACCAGCAACTAAACCATCAATAAATGAAACAAACATACCTAGATCTGGACCCGCAGTTACGGCTACAAGACCACCAAGTGCACCATTTAGTACCATTGTAAGATCCACTTTTTTGTAAAGGATCTTAGTAAAGATTGCCGCTGTTACAGCACCAGTTGCAGCTGCCATATTGGTATCAGCCATGACAAGTGCGATAGCATCGATATCAGTCATTGTACCCATTGCAAGTTGGCTACCACCGTTAAATCCGAACCAACCCATCCATAGGATGAACATACCAAGTGTAGCGATAGGTAGATTTGAACCTGGAATTGGTTTGACTTTACCATCTTTACCATATTTACCTTTTCTAGCACCTACAAGGATTGCACCTGCTAATGCAGCCCAACCACCAACAGAGTGAACGATTGTAGAACCAGCAAAATCGCTAAATCCAGCCATAAGTCCACCTAGCTCAGATCCACCCCAGCTCCAGTGACCTTGGATTGGATAGATGATTGCAGTAAGCACTACTGTAAAGATAAGGAAAGGCCAAAGTTTCATTCTTTCAGCAATTGTTCCAGATACTACTGATGCAGCAGTCGCTACAAACACTACCTGAAAAAAGAAGTCAGTCATCACTGGATGTGTAGGTGTTCCGTCACTTACCATCGCTAGCAGTTCCATATCTCCAACTTTTGCTACTTCACCAATACCACTAAGTGCTAACCCAGCACCCATGACAGCATTGCCATCTCCATACATAAGGTTATAACCAATGAGATAGAACATAATTGATGCGATTGAAAAGATCAATACATTCTTTACCAAAATTGTCGAAGCATTCTTACTTCTAACCAAACCTGCTTCAAGCATTGCAAAACCTGCTGCCATCCACATGACTAACACACCACTAAACAGAAATAAAAAACCGTTTAGTATATATTGAACATCTGTAAAGTTGCTCATACGTACTCCTTAAATAAAATGATTCACAAGTATACCAACTGAATAGATTAAAAATATACAAAAATATGATTAAAAATTAAACAAAAAGTATTCTTCTGTTAATTTCGGAGAAAATCTGATAAAATTAGAGAAACAACTACAAAGGTGACTATAATGGAAATGAAAGAATGTAACTCACTAGATGATGTAAGAGATGAAATTGATAAAGTAGATCAGCAAATTATTGCATTGATTGCGCAAAGAAAGGATTTAGTCAAGCAGGCAGCGAACTTCAAAAATACTGTTGAAGAGATCAAAGCAGATGAACGGGTTGATGATGTATTAAATAAAGTAAGACATCAAGCGTTGACATTGAGTCTTTCACCAAATCTTGTTGCAGAGATTTATCAACGTATGATTGATGATATGGTAGAGACTGAGATAGCCCAATTTAGGAATACAAAGACATTTTAGGTTATAATTCTTTTAGGTGAGGGTTTAGAATTATGGCTTGAATTAGGAGCTAATGATGCCACATGAAAAGCGTTACAAAAGTTTTCACAATATTGAAACGTTAGATTTTATTGTGGATAGTATTGACGCTTTGATTTATGTTATCGATCTTGAAGAGAAGCGTATTCTTTACTCAAATTTAAAAGCCAAAGAAGCTTTTGGTACGATAGATGGCAAAGTATGCTACGAAGTACTACAAGAGCAAAAAGAACAAGTATGTGATTTTTGTTCACTAGCACAAAAAGACTTTCCTCTTCAAGTAGGTGCAACTTATAAGTGGGAAAACTACAACCCAATTACCCAAAAAACATACCTTTTTAGTGATCAGATTATTCGTTGGTATGATGGTACATTAGTCAAAGTTCAAATTGGTATTGATATTAGTAAGCAAAAACAGCTTGAAAATGAGATGATGCAACAGCGTGATGATGCATTAGATTCTTTTGAAGCATTAACAAATGCAACTATTGAAGGTTTGATTATCTTAGATGAAGATAAGCGTTGTATTTTTGTTAATGCTGTAGCACCAAAGCTTTTTGGCTATAGTGCAGAGGAGATGATAGGTAAACCTGCTACTTATTTTGTTGCTAAGGAGTCTCAAGCATTAGTTAAATCATATATACAAAAGAGAGATAAAGATCCTTATGAATCGCTTTTGATACGTAAAGATGGATCAAAATTTCCTGCACTTTTACGTGGTAAAGATATTATGCTTGGTGGTAAAAAAGTGAGAATTTCTGCGGTCATGGATATCTCAACGATGAAAGAGAAAGAGCAAGAGATCTCAAAGCTTGCTTATTATGATCCTTTGACTGCATTACCCAATAGAACGATGCTCGTAGATAGGCTCAATCAATTGATTCATAAAAGCATTAGAGATCTCTCCTATGGTGCTTTAATGTTTATTGATCTTGACAATTTTAAAACCATCAATGACACAAAAGGGCACTTAGTAGGGGATCTTATTTTAAAAGAGTGTGCAAAAAGAATTTCACAGATTATAAGAAAGTATGATTTTGTTGCACGGCTTGGTGGTGATGAATTTGTAATATTAGTAGATACACAGACACCTGATAAAGGTATTGCAATCTCTAAAGTAAAATCGATAGCCTCTAAAGTACTTGAGAGATTAAGAATCCCATTTATTATCAATCAATCTGATTTTAGAATGAGTGCAAGTATTGGTATTATGATGTTTGTAGATGAAGAGTACTCTATTGATGATTTGATGCGTTATGCGGATAGTGCAATGTATCACTCAAAGGAGCGAGAGCGAGGTAGCTTTAGCTTTTTTAATCCTGAACTACAAGATAAGATGGAAAAAAAAGCACTCTTACTCGATAAACTTCATAAAGCGATAGAGGAGAAGAAGATCTATTTACATTATCAAAAACAGATAGATAAAGATGAAAATACAATAGGTTTAGAAGCACTTGCAAGATGGCAAGATGATGAGCTTGGATTTGTCTCTCCATCTGAGTTTATACCATTAGCAGAAGAGAGTGGGTTAATTGTCAAGCTTGGAGAGTTTGTTTTGTCTGAAGCTGTACATCACATTAAAAGTTGGGAAGAGGATGCAGAGAAAAAAAATTGGCATATTTCGATCAACGTAAGTTTAAAACAGTTTGAAAGTTATAGCTTTGAAGATGTGATCAAACAAGTTTTACAGAGATCGGAGATAGCACCACATAAGCTCAAGCTTGAAATCACGGAAAGCCTTTTTTTACACAATATCGATCAAGCAATTGAAAAAATTTCTCACTTAAAAAATTTAGGTGTGAGTCTTTCTATTGATGATTTTGGTACAGGTTACTCTTCTCTATCTTATCTTAAAAAACTCCCTATTGATGAGCTTAAAATTGATAGATCTTTTATTCAAGATATCCTACAAGATAAAAATGATGAGACCATCGTTTTAGCTATTTTAGATTTGGGAAAAAAGTTTGGATTTAATGTTACTGCTGAGGGTGTTGAGAGTGAGGAGGTCCAACAAAAGTTATTGCAGATGGGGTGTGAATACTTTCAAGGTTACTATTTTGGCAGACCTGTTCATATTAGTAAACTTTAACTTTTCCAGATAGCTATACAACATTACAAATACTACACATATTTTTAATATAATCATTTTTTATCAATAAGGGGAAATATGAAAAGGTTATTGATTGCTCTGATGTGGGTTGGTGCTGTCACCTATGTAGAGGCTACAGATTATAATGAAAAAGGGATGAAAGCGTATAAAAAACTCTGTATGTCTTGTCATGGTTCGGGTGATTATGGTGCTGCTCAGTTGAGACAGGATGAGTGGGAAGATTTGATGGCATTTAGAGCTAAGAGGTTAATTGATGCACATAAAAATGATCCAAAATCTTTTGCAATTTTAACAAAAAAGTCGTCACAAAAAAAATATAAATATTTAGCAGAGTTTTTAATAGGTGCTGCAAAAGATAGCGGAAGTGTTGGTGGTTGTGATGGCAATCGATGTGGTGTCCAAAGTGGTAAAGTTATGATGAAAAAGGAGAGTGAATAAAATATATAATAAGTTTTTTTTTTACAATAAACGATAGCTAGTT
>JAHZKW010000130.1 GCA_022600175.1 Campylobacterota bacterium | reverse complement strand
TTTTGCTTTATGTATATTTATAATTGGTATGTTCTCGTTAATGAAAATGATTGAGAATGATTGAGAAAAATAGAAGGGGTATTTTTAAATAAAATATGAAATAAAGCTAGGAGTATAACAATCCAATATTTGGTGCAATTGTAAATGCAACAACAAAAGCGCTAAGTGATCGTAAACCATGAAAGTAACAATTTTATATTTGATATCTTATGTTTTATTTGGAATATCGATATATGTTTGGTTAACATGTAGCCATCCCCAATATATAGACCAAGTTTAAGCTGATAATTTCTTGCTTTGATTATGCCTTTCTAAAAATTGAATAGGGCTTAAATCTCCTAGTGACTCATGTGGACGATGATAATTATAATCAATCATCCACTCCTCAACTTTTTCTCTTACTTCAGATAATGAGTTAAAGATATAGCAGTCCAACATCTCTCTTCTAAAACTGCCATTAAACCTTTCTACTCTTGCATTTTCAGTAGGTTTTCCTGGTCTAATAAAATCCAGAGAGATATCTTGATCATGACACCAAAGCTCTAATTTAGTAGAGATGAATTCTGGTCCATTATCTACACGAATGCTTTTGGGTTTGCCTCTGTATTCACAAATGCGTTCCAATGTTTGTATGACTCTCTGGGCAGGCAGTGAAGTATCTACTTCAATATCAAGAATTTCACGATTGAACTCATCGATAATATTCAAAAGTCGGTAACGTCTGCCACTCCATAGGGTATCAATCATAAAGTCCATTGACCAGATATGATTTACTCGATCTAAATCTTCTAAGGGTGTCTTGATACGCTGCGGAAGTCTCTTCTTAGTCTTTCTACGGATATTAAGTCCTAAGACTTTATACACACGGTACACTCTTTTATGGTTCCATGCATATCCTGCATTTCGCATACGTAAAAAGAGTTTTCTAAAACCATTCCTCGGATGTTTTTGTGCAAAATAGTTCAAAATATCTATTATCTCTTGATCATTACGCTCTTTGAATTGATAATACAAGGTGCTACGATTTAGTTGCAGTGCTGCACACGCCTGACGAATACTGAGTTGATGCTCAATTTGTAAATATGTTACAGACTCTCTTTTCTCATCAGGCGTTAAAGCTTTTTTTCTATTAAGTCCTTGAGTGCATGATTCTCCAACGCCATATCTGCAAACATCTTTTTCAGTTTGGCATTCTCTTCTTCAAGCTCTTTGAGCTTTTTTATATCAGAGACTCCCATCCCGCCATACTTACTCTTCCATGTATAATAGGTTTGATTGCTGATACCATGTTCCCGACAGACATCGTTGACCTTCATTCCAGACTCTACTTCATTTAAAATACCAACAATCTGACTCTCTGTAAATCTACTCTTCCTCATAATTACTCCTGTTATTATTTTAACAGAAATTATCAAGTTATAAGTGGTCTATTTTGTGGGGAGGGGTACAAACACACCAAGACTATATTGATATTACATCAACAATAATTCTTGGTTCACTTAGTGTTTATATTCATAATAAAGCAAAAAAAACAGAAGGAATTTAGTGAAAAATTGTAATCGTTATATAAAAAGTTTAATTATAGGTGTGTTTGTTTTTATGGTTCAAGCATTTGTCGCATATTCTCCCATATTTACAGACTCAGTTTCAATTTTATTGATAGTTATACTATTTTTTTTAGGTCTTTATTTTATTTATCCATATTTATTTTGTTTGCAACAAAACTCTAATAGAAGACCCCCCCCTTATATGAAATAAATAAGTTTTTTGACTATGTATTAAATTGGGCTAATACTACTTAATAGTATTCTAAAAGTAGTAGAGGTAAAATTTTAGTTTCTTCAAAAATCAAAGCGCGAGACTACGCAGGAGCCTATGAACCAATCATCGTCAAAGAGAGCTACATCCATACCGATAACCTAGGCTCAGTCATCGCCATCACAGACAAAGCAGGAGAAATCACAAGCAGACGAAGCCACATGAACGGAAGAGTCTATGACCCCACCATAGGAAGATTTTTAAGTGCAAACCCCCACATCCAAGCGGATACTTTTTTAAGAAATTCTTTAAAAAACACTTACGGACCATTATCGCCATTGCAGCAGCTGCACTGATTACTTGGGCTACTATGGGAGCAGGTGCTGGCATGATCGGAGGTGCGTGGGGAAGCTTTTTTGCTACTAAGACAGCTACCTCAGTGATTGTGGCAGGTGCACTGGCAGGAGCCGCCAGTGGCGGTATCGCAACAGGACCCCTCAAAGGCGCCTTACAAGGAGCAGTGTTTGGTGCCATTAGTGGTGGTATAGCCCATGGAATAGGAGAATCTTTTGGACATGGAGGAGGGCTCTTTGATAATGGAAGCTTTAACCTCTCTAAACATTTGACCCATGGACTTAGCCGAGCAGCTATCGGTAAAGCACAAGGTGGAACTTGGCGAGGAGGCTTTTGGAGTGGATTGGCAAGTAGTGCATTGAGCCCTGGAACTACCATGGGTGGTAATGGAGCAGGAGGCTTTACCCTGAGAACAACGATTGCAGGTGTTGTAGGTGGAACGGCGAGTGAACTTGGTGGCGGTAAGTTTGCCAATGGTGCTGTGAGTGGTGCTTTTACGCATATGTTTAATGTGGAGGCAGGTTCTGTAGCTAAAGCACGTAGAATCAAAGCTCTTTTAAAAGGGGCACATGATGGACATTTATCTTTGGAGGAAGCAAATGCGCATTTTGTTTATGGACAAGGAGAACCTATTTATGTTGATGCTAGTAAACTAACTGTACATAAGTACCAAATTGCTTGGATGGATCGTACGATTGTTGCAGGTGATGATTATTATGTTCATGGACAAGTTACTATTGATAATGATGGTAAAATTTTGGCAGGAGACTATGATTTTGATATAAAACATAAATGGTATAATCCTGTTATTATTGCAAGAAATATAGGCACAATAGGAGGCTTACATGTAGCAGGTGGTATTGGTACACCATTTAAAGTTTACTATATAGGAAAACCTAAAGTGATTACTTTTAGATAGGAGAAAATGTGAAAGTATTTTTAATTATATTAATTTTAAGTATATTTTTTACAATTAAAAGTCTTTTTTTTGATAGTTATTTAGGGGGAGAGTATCGCTTGATTGATCGTGATGATTTTTCTCCATATATTATGAAGTATGAAAAAAATTCGTTATATGACAAAATTGTTGTACCTACAAAAGTTGTTGATACAAAGTATGATAATCGTTATATTTTTGCTACAAGAATAATCGTTGATAATTATCAATGTGTTGATGCTAAAAGTGAGCAACTCTATATAGGGAGTAAAATTGAATCAGCATTAGAGTATTGGATTGTAGATAAACAGCAAAAGATAGTTTATATTTCAGAAGATGAAGAGAAAATTATGAAAAAATTGTATATGTTTGACACAGACTTAGAATTTAATTTTTCTGAAAAATATGAAAAAGAGATAAATGAATTAAGTAAATATAAAGATCATAAGGATTACACTCAGTGTAAGAAGATTGAATATCCAAAGAAAGATTTAATGACTAAAATAGTGTTATAAAAAATGTATGGTTTATGGGTACATTAGATACTTGGGATGAATATTGTGATAATTAAAGTATGAAAGATTGTAATAAATATAATAAAAAGTTGATTATAGGTATGGTAACTGTACTCTTTTTTCCTATTCTTATATATTTATTCGAGTTATATGAAGTAAATACTTTTTTAAGTTTCTTAATAGTTATAACTGACATCATATATGGGATATATATGATGTCACCATTTTTTAAATGCATACAAAATAATATGAATCAAGATAAACCTCCACATTTAAGATAGCAAAAACTTTATCGCCATTGCAGTGGCTGCACTGATTATTTTGTAACAGTTACGTGGGGTAGTTTCTTTAGTCGTGGCGGTATAGCCCATGGACTTAGCCGAGCAGCTATTGGTAAAGTTCAAGGTGGAACGTGGCGAAGGAGGCTTTACCCTGAGAACAACGATCGCAGGTGTTGTAGGTGGAACAGCGAGTGAACTTGGTGGTGGTAAGTTTGCCAATGGTGCTGTGAGTGGTGCTTTTACGCATATGTTTAATCATGAAGCAGGTGGTTTTTTGCAAAATGTTAAAAAAGAATTTTCTGACTTTTTTGATGGAATGGCTTCAGTTCCTAAATTAATGTATTCTTATGGTGATTATTTAGCTAGATTGTCTGGTTTTAGAGATTGGCAAAATGACAATATTTTACCTTGGTATAAATGGGAAGCAGAGCTTGAGTACCAAGCATTTGAATATGGTGTGACTAACCATAAATCGGATATATTACAAGGAATAGGAAATGATATGCTTAATAGACCAAATTATTATCTTGGAGGTATTGCAACAGGTTCAATTTTAGGTAATTTTAGCAAAGTAGCGGGCGGAATATATACTTCCGCATCATTTAGTACAAAGCCTGCAGGGGCAGCGGCAGATTATATACATACTGAAATAAATCCACTTCATTAAGGAAGGACATGAATATAATTACGAAATTAAAATTTATAGATAGTTTGGCGTCAATTTTTTCTATTAAACTTGGAGATATAGTTAAAAATAAAGAAAATGGAAAATGCTATTGTGTACCTAAGGTAGTATCAATTTTCTTTTCAATTTTTCATTACGGAGGTATCGGTGCTTTTTTGGCAATAGTTATATTTTTACTATTGCCAAATATTTTTGATAGTATACTGTTTACAATATTTGTAACAATTACATTATATATTTTGATTGAAGTAGTTTTACTGTTGCTTATACCTTTTAAAGAAATTGAATGCTGGAAAAAGGATTTGAACTTAAATAACAAAAAGTACTAAGAGTTAGGTTATTTTACATCTCAAAAAATTAACCTAGGTCCAGTCTCGCTATAACTGATAAAGTGTAGACGAAGCTACGCACCCTTTGGAGAGATTCGAAACCTCGTCTACAAAGAAGCCGTAGAACAAGCCACTAACCTTAGTGGAGCACAACTCACCCTAAACTCTCTGGAGACAACCAACAGAGGGTTTACTACAGGACATGAACATATAGACGACTCCCCATACATCCAAGCACCCAATAACACACAAAGCTATAACCGATACACCTACGTCATGAACAACCCACTCAACCTCATAGATCCAAATGGATATTGGAGTATTGACCTAGGGTTGATCAAGATAGGCAGTCATGGCACCAGTAATGGATTTACCACAGAAATCTTATTGAGAAATAAAACATTGTAGTGGTTATAGGGTTGATTTCACTTATACGACTAAGGCTTTACTTTCTGACAACCCCTTAAAAGAATTAGGGATTAGATACTTCCTTCTGTTCTCCAAACTTTATAAACAAGTCTTTCAAGTGCCTCTTGACTCTTTTGTGAAAGAAATCTCTTTTCTACATCGTTTAGGTTGAACTTTTTGACTATATCAAATATTTCATCTTCTAACAGATCAAAACATACATTTTTAGTAGATGGCGAATAAGGAAAGTTTTTAACACTCTCATTTAAAACTTCACCATTCTCAAACTTAAACTCGCAATGAAGATCGACAAAGTCGTTTTCTCCATGTCCACCTTCAAAATCACCAGTAATTACTACAGTTCTTACTTTCATCTTTTACCTTCATCAATCTTGTTGTTTTCTTCGTGTAATCTAAGGTGATTATACTTCAATAGTTAAGCTTTGGTTCTTGACATATATCAAGTAGATGGGTGGGATAAGCCTTAAATCTTGCCCTAACTGTAAGGATGATTTAACACAGTGTTAAAAGAGAGAAGCATTTTTTCTCCTCAAATAGCTTTTTTCAAAAAAACATGTTATACTTGCGAAAAATTATCAAAGGAGAAGCTATGAACAGTTACAATACTATTCAAAACCAAACTATTGGATCAAAAGTACTTCTCCTGCTCTGTCTCTCACTTCTTAGTCTCTAATTTTTAGCAGACACTAAATTTTTCACCTATAATAGTTTGCATATATTTATTATGCTATATTCACAACGTATAAAATAGAGAGAATTACCATGAAATATAAAAAATTTGAAAAAATAAATATCACAGATAGAACGTGGCCGAACAATGAGATCGACAGAGCACCGATTTGGTGTAGTGTGGATTTAAGAGACGGTAACCAATCCTTGATCAAACCGATGACTTTAGAGAAAAAAGTGCGCTTTTTTAAGCTTTTAGTAGAGATCGGATTTAAAGAGATCGAGGTTGGGTTTCCAAGCGCGAGTGAAGTAGAGTATGAGTTTACCCGTTATTTGATTGATAACGACTTAATCCCTGATGATGTGACGATCCAGATTTTGACCCAAGCAAGAGAGCACTTGATCAAAAAGAGTGCAGAAGCGTTACAGGGGGCTAAAAATGTCATCGTACATCTTTACAACTCGACCTCGACAAATCAAAGAGAGATTGTCTTTAAAAAAGAGCCTAAAGAGATTATTGATATTGCAATCCAAGGGGTAGCATGGGTTAAAGAGTACTTTGATGGGTTTGATGGTAACGTTGGTTTTGAGTACTCTCCAGAGAGTTTTACACAGACAGAGTTACCGTTTGCGAGTGAGATCTGTAACGCTGTAGTCGATGCGTGGGATCCACAAGGTGATGAAAAGGTGATCTTAAATCTTCCAGCAACAGTAGAGTCTTCTACGCCAAACATCTATGCAGATCAGATCGAGTGGATGATACGAAATATCAAAAGACGTGATCAAGTCTTAGTGAGTCTTCATGCACACAATGACCGAGGTACGGCGATCGCAGCTACTGAGCTTGCTTTGATGGCAGGAGCGGATAGAGTAGAGGGGACATTACTTGGAAATGGTGAACGTACAGGAAATGTAGATATCGTCACTGTAGGGTTAAACATGTACACTCAAGGGGTAGATCCTAAATTGGACTTTAGTGATGTAGATAAGATTGTTAAAGTGGTTGAGAGTGCCAATGAGATCTCTACGAGTGTGCGTCACCCTTATGTGGGGTATTTGGTTTATACTGCATTTAGTGGTTCACACCAAGATGCGATCAAAAAAGGGATGGACTTTCAACAAGGCAAAGAGGAGTGGAGGGTACCTTATCTTCCTATTGATCCTAAAGATGTGGGACGTGATTATGAAGCGATTATTCGAATTAACTCACAGTCGGGTAAAGGGGGTGTCTCCTATATCTTAAACACCAACTATGGTTATAAGATACCAAAGCCGATGGAGCCTTATGTGGGTAAAGTGATCCAACAAAAGAGTGATAAAGTTGATGGGATTTTAAGTGAACAGCAGATTGTAGAAGTGTTTGAACAAGAGTTTGTCAATCGTAGAGATTACTACTGTATCTCAAATTTTAAGATCAGCCTTGATGATTCACACTCGAGTGTTGAGGGTGAGTTTTGTGTTGGGGATGATAAACATTTTCAGCAGGTCAATGCTGGAGGTATCATCGATGCTGTTTGTCATGGGTTTAAACAGTTGGGTGTTGAGTTTAAAGTGGTTGAGTATTTTGAGCACGCACTTTCTCATGGCTCTGATGCCAAAGCAGCAGCTTACTTTGCGATTGTCATGAATGACAAGACCTATTATGGCGTAGGTGTTGGAGATAACATCTCATACGCCTCTTTAAATGCACTTGTGAGTGTTTTAAATATCGCTAAGGCAGGTTAGCATTTGAGTCTGATTGAAGTTGCCGAGATTATTGGGATACTCTCTTTTGCGCTCAGTGGCTTTTTTATAGCGGCTAACAGTAAGTTAGATATTTTAGGGGTTTTTATCGCCTCTTTTTTGACTGCACTTGGGGGTGGAGTGATTCGTGATGTTCTGGTAGGGCGTGAGCTCTATGCTTTTAGCAATAACCTTGCCTCTTTATTAGTGATTAGTGTTGTGATCGTTGCGATCTATTTTAAACTGCAGCGTTTTGCAGATATTGAAAAGAGTCGTTATTTTGTGATTGCAGATACTTTAGGGTTAGTCTCTTTTGCCATCTCTGGTGCGTTAGTTGGAGTGGCGGCGGAGTTTAACTTCTTTGGTGTGGTGCTGCTTTCTTTGATCACGGCGGTAGGTGGTGGTGTGCTTAGAGATATGCTGATCAATAAAGTGCCTTTGATCTTAGTGAGTGAGTTTTATGGTACAGTGGCTATTTTTGTGGGTGTTTTGATCTTTTTACTGGACCATTTTTTTAGTTTACACTTTTTTGCGATCATGATTGTATTTTTCATAGGATTGGCGTTGCGATTTGTTGCTTTTTATAGAGAGTGGCATTTACCAAAGATTTTATAACCTCAAAGCTGTAGGAGTAGAGATGACATTACAAAAAAAGGCGACACTGGTAGCGAGTGCAACCTCGACACTTTTAATCGTGATCAAGTTGACGATTGGGTTTTTGAGTGGTTCAGTGGCGGTACTTGCAAGTGCGATTGATTCGGTGCTTGATCTTATTGTCTCTCTTTTTAACTTTTTTGCTGTCTCAAAAGCGGAAAAACCAGCAGATAAGACCTTCAACTATGGTAGAGGAAAGATTGAGGCGTTGGCTGCAGTGATTGAGGGGACGGTGATCACGGTATCAGGGCTTTATATCTTTTACGAAGCGGTACGAAAAGCGCTGATTCAAGAAGAGATGAAGATGCTTGATATCTCTATTTGGGTGATGCTTGTTTCTTTAGTGATTACGATCGCTTTAGTCATGTATCTTAATTATGTGGCAAAGAAAACAGGCTCTATGGTAATCAAGTCAGACGCCTTGCACTATAAAACCGATATTTTTACCAATGTTGCGATTTTAGTCTCCTTAGTTGCAATTCAGATGACGTCATGGCAGATTATTGATTCGATTATTGGTGGTATTATCGCGATTTATATTATTTTTGAAGCGTATAAAATCATTAAAGAGGGTGTATATGTTTTACTTGATGGTGCACTAGATGAGACAATTGTCAAGCATATTGAACATATTTTAGCAAGTGATGAGGGATTGACAGGGTACCATTTTTTAAAAACCAGAACATCAGGACATCAAAACTTTGTTGATGTACATTTGGTATTTACAAGTGATCTGTTATTGTTAGAGGCACATCGTGTGAGTGATAGGATTGAAGCGCAGATCAAGTTGCTAGACCCCACTAGAGAGTGGGTGATGAATATGCATCTTGATCCATATGATGATAGTGCGCTTGAAAGCTACTAAAGTCTAATAGGCCTCGTCAAAAGCGGGTTCCCGCTCTTTAGTCTCTAAAAACTTTTTTGCTTGTTGCATTTTATTCATTTTGAGTTGAATATTTTTTTGTTCATCCTCAAACTTTTGCTTTGCTTCACCAATAAGGCTATATGCAGTACGCATATCCTCAATTTTTTTAAATTCAGGGATCTCTTTCAAAAGGGTATCAATGGTGTTGATATCTTCTTCAATTAATGCGATTTTAAATGTTTCAAGCCACTTCATATTCTACTGTTGTCTCCTCTCTCCATGTTTCAAGCAGTACACGAACAACATGAATGATCGTGTCAAGTTCTGCTGTTGAGTTTTCCATATTTGCTTTATTAAGCGATTTAATTTGGTGCATATAGAGCCCACTAAGATAAGCTGTCATATCTGTACCATCATTGCTGAGTGAACTAATAAGTTCTATAAAGATATCCGTAGATCGGTTGATCCATTTGGATTTTGCTTCATAATCTTCCTCTTCAATAGCACGTTTGGCTAAAGAGGTAAATTTTAAAAGTCCCTCATAAAGCATCTCAATAAGTTTCTCCGGTGTCTCTACCGAAGTATGATTTTGGTTATAAGCCTGATAAGCGTGTGTCACTATTCCTCCTTTTTAGCTGTCACTTGATTGTGCATCAATCATTGATTGAAGTGCATCTGATTGATTGGTCAATTTTGAGATGACAGAATCAAAAGCTGCAAAGCGTTTTTGCATAATCTCATATCGACTATCTAATCTCTCTTGTGTTTTGTCATAAGAGTCTTGTAATGAATCTAATCTATCATCAAAGTTAGTACTGAGTGTTTTAATCACCCCTGTTGAACTACTACTCATATCAAACAGTGTGCTACTTAACTCACGAAAAATACCGTTATTGCTACCTTCTCCAATAAAAAAGCTTGTTACAGACTCTATATCTGAATCTAGTAGTCCTGTAAACTTATCTTCATCAAGTGTCAATTGACCAGATTTACTATCGGCAGTCAAACCAAAATCTTCAATCATAGAGCCATTTGTTGAAATAGCTGTATTTAAAATATCACTGAGTGATGATTTGATATTTCTGATCTCACTTGAACCTTGAAAAACACCTGCTGTTTTGGTCTCTGTATCATAATTTGTTGCACTTGTGACTTTCGATAGTAGACTGTTATATTGTTCTACAAACTTATTCATCTCTTCAAGAATTTTTTCATTATCTTGTTTGATATCAACCGTAGTCTTACCAGTTTGTTGTAGGTTTATAGTGACCCCTTCTACCAGATCATCAATTTCATTACTTGCCTTGGTGACGCTGATACCATCGATAGAGAGTTCAGCATCGGTTGCCCCACTTCCTACTTGGGAAAAGGCGATGTCTCCACTGGCTGTGATGTTTTGAGTACTTCCTGTTTCTGTTGACTTTAAAATCAATTTATACGGGTCACTTCCACCTACATTGAGAATAGATGCTGAGATATTACCATCTGTAGCTTCATTGATCTTATCAACTAAACTCTCGAGTGTATCTGTGGCTTCGATGGTGATATCATAACTATTGCCATCAATTTGTAAATTCATCGATCCCGCACTTAATGTATCGGTTTTTGAAGCGAATCCTGTGGATTGCTTGATATCTCTTGTGGCTAGTTTTGTCACTTCTATATCAAAGTTTTGTGTTTGTGCACTTGATGTGGCTGTGATAGATACAGATTCTCCTACAAGCTCACTACTTTTATTCTTATAATGTGTTGAATCAGAAAGTGTCGTTGCAATGTCAGAGAGATCTTTTAGCAGAGTTTTCATCTCTGTTATTGATTTTTTCTGTGCATTCACTGTTGAGATATTAGTTGTGATTGGAGTTAAGAGTGCAGATTCATCAGCCTCTTTGAGTTGGTCAATAATATCATTAGTTAAAACACCTTGGCTTCCTAGCCCCAATGTACTTAAAGCGCCTGCCATCTGTTATCCTTTTTTGTCAAAAAGCACACCAACTAAATCTTTCATGCTCTCTTTTATTTTCATTGCATCTTCTGAAGGTAATTTACGAATTACTTGTCCCGTGTTTTTATCTGTAACATTGACATAGACGGTGTCTATTTTGTCGTTGTATGCAAATTTAACATCTAAGTTGAGTGTATTAGACATCTGGTTAAACTCTTGAGAGACTTTTTCCAGATTAGGTTGTTGTCCTTGTGCACTTGTCTCTGGGCTGTTTTGTGGCTTAGCCTCAATTTTTGTTTGTTGTACGCTCTTTGCTTCTACCCGTGTTTCCATACGTGGTGTAAAAGTAGTACTTGCCACATTCTGAGTACTTGGCGTTATCATTGTTGACTCCATTGCTACTCCTTTAGCATCTTTTTCTAACAACAACATCGGTAAAAAATATTTATACTTAACAATATATTTTTAAAATTTATAGTATATTTTGCTAAAATTCCAAAAAGTTTACAATTTGTGACAAAAGGATTTTAATGAAAATTGCACTGATTTGTGATTCTCTATTACTGCAACAAACATTACAACGTTATCTAAAATGTTATATTGTGACTAAAGAGGATGCAGAGCTTATGATTAGTGATAGATTGATAAGGTCAAATAAGCCAGTTTTTTTAATTGGACATACTGCTAAGGCAGATTTAGTCATTCCTTTTACTAAAGAGCACTTACTTGATACCCTGCACACTTTTTATGAAACTAAACTTGATGATGAGATCTCTTTAAACTCTAAAGAGGAGATGAAACCTTTTATTGAGAGACTCAATAAAAAGCATCACAATAAAATTGCTAAACTTGCACGTAAGATCTCTTAAAAATGGCAGATTTTCAATTGACCATTACAGGTGGCAAATATAAAGGTAAAAAGCTCTCCTCTGCAGCATTAGAGACGACACGAAGTACTAAAGCTATCTTAAAAGGTTCACTTTTTGATACGTTACAGTTTGAGATTATAGACCAAAGTTTTGTAGAGGTATTTGGAGGGAGTGGTTCTATGGGACTTGAGGCATTGAGTCGTGGTGCAAAAGATGCTTATTTTATTGAGAAAGATCGTAATGCTTATAAAGTATTGAGTGAAAATTGTCGTTTGATTGATAGTAGTAATACCCATACTTTTTTTGGAGATAGTTTTGAACTTTATTCAAAGGTCGTACAAACATTGTTAGATCAAAATCAAAAAGCTTATCTCTATTTTGATCCACCTTTTGATATTCGTGAAGGGATGGAAGATATATATGAGCGAGTATTAGCGTTGATTGCTGATACTCCATCTGAGGTTGTGTTGTTGATTGTGGTTGAACATGCTACAAAAACGAAAATGCCTGATACCATTGGTATATATCAAAAGATAAAAAGTAAAAAGTTTGGTAAAAGTTCATTGACCTATTATGCTTTGGCATAGTTATTGCTTTTAGTTTGTCATATCTAACGTAGGGGATACTATTGACATTAAGAGTGATTTTGATTTTAGGAATTTTTGTACAGATGCTTTTGGGTGCAAAAGTCAAAGATTTAGCCAATGTAATCGGGGTGAGAGATAACCAACTCATTGGGTATGGATTAGTTGTAGGTTTAAATGGTACAGGAGATGGTTCTTCTTCAGAGTTTACAAAGCAGGCGATTTCAAGTATGCTTCAAAGTGTCAATGTCAAAGTTGATTCTGCAAAAGTAAAATCAAAAAATGTTGCTGCTGTAGTAGTGACTGCAAAACTTCCTGCCTTTTCACGTCATGGTGATACTTTAGATATTGAAGTCTCTTCGATTGGAGATGCAAAGTCAATTATTGGTGGTACTTTAGTTTTAACACCACTCAAAGCAGTTGATGGTGAAGTGTATGCACTTGCACAAGGAGGTATCGATAAGGGCTTTAACCCTGGTGGTAAAAACAGCAAAAAAGCGACGGTAGCAAAAATCTATCAAGGTGCTTTAGTAGAGAGAGAAGTGACTTATGATCTTAATAGTAAACAGATGATAAGACTTAGTCTTAATAACTCAGATTTTGCGATGGCTGCTAAAATACAAAAGAGTCTCAATAGTGCATTTGGCCAAGGCTCTGCAATGGCAATAGACTCTCGAACGATTGAGTTGAAACGTCCTTTAAGCATGAGCATGGTTGAGTTTTTAGCACATGTCAATGAGACATCAATTTACCATAGCGGTACGGATAAAATTGTTATTGATCAACAAAGTGGTACAATAGTAGCAGGTGTGAATGTTTTAATAGATCCTGTTGTGATTTCACACCAAGATCTCACATTGAAGATTTTACCTACTAAAGATCTTCCAAAAGGTGAGAGTTATGAACTTAAAAATAGTGTACTTCGTATGAAACAAGGAGAAGTAACGGTTGCAAATGTTGCAAGAGTACTTCAAAAATTAGGCGCTAAACCTGCTGATATTATTTCAGTGATGCAGACAATTAAACGTGCTGGTGGAATCAGTGCAGACTTAGAGGTTATATAAAAATGAAAATAGATCACTCTGCTGTAACAGCAACTGCTTTTGAGCCACAAAATATTTCAGGCAAAACTGCCACAGATGATCAAAAGCTACGTGAACAGACAGATGCATTTGAGGCATTTTTAATTAAAAATATCTTAGACATTTCATTAAAAAGAGAGAATGAACTCTTTGGAAAAGATGCTGGAGATAAGATTTATAACTCCATGTATAATGATGCGATGTCAAAATCACTTAGTGGTGGGTTAGGCTATAGTGAACTGCTTTTTAACTTCCTCAAAGAGGCACAAGATGGTGTACAAAATAGTACAACACAGGAGACTGAAATATCAGATACAATAAAACAGGCTACAAATACAGCAAATACTCCCAGCAAAGAAATAACTAATTAAATAATTTTCTTTGTAAATTAAATATATTCAATTTTATAAAAAAGTTAAAGTTTTTTACATTTAGGACGATCTATATAATAAGTATATATTAGATGTAAGGACAAATGGTGATTACAAAACAGTTAGAGAGTGCAATTTTAGATATTGACGCACTGATCACATTGACAAGATCAGATATTGAAGATATCAAAGAGGCACAACATGAAAATCTTAGTACAAGACTTCAGGAAAAAGAGAGATTAATCAGTTCATTTGAGCAGAAGAAATCACGGCTAAATAGTACGCTTTTAACACTTACACAAAAACATAGTGGACAATCAATGGAAGAGATTTTAAGTGCTGAAGAGTCAAACCTTTTAACGCTTTTCAAAGAGAAGCTCACTAATCTCAAATCAGTCAATAAAGAGTATGCAAAATTTGTGGTTACAATCAGTGAATTTTATAACTCTTTGATTGATAAAATGTTTACACTTGAAGGTAATGGTTATGAGAAGAGTCAACTAAGACCTGCAACACTTTTTAGGGTAACAGCGTAATGGGTGTTTTTGACTCTTTACATATTGGCTATAGTGGACTTAGTGCATCGCAGACTGCGATTAATACAACAAGTCACAATATTGCAAATGCCAATACAGAAGGCTATTCTAAGCAGTCTGTCACACAAAGAGTCAACGCACCTATCCATAATCTTCCAGGAGACGTGGGAGCAGGTACGCATATTGCGACGATTACTAGAGCCCATGATGAGTTTGTCTATGGTAGGCTCAAAAGTAGCAGTGCTCAAGTAGCCTACTCAGAATATATGGAAAAGACCTTACAGGAGATTAGTAATTATACCACTGATCTTGAAGATTTAGGTATAGCCAAAGATTTACAGGATTTTTTTGCCGCTTGGAGTGATGTAGCACATAATGCGGGTGATGAGTCACAAAAGATTGTATTACTTCAATCAATGGACTCTCTAGCCCAAAATATGAATGAATCAAGTAGTAAACTTGCTGATCTTCAAGATAGACTTAATGAAGAGTTTAAAATTGGTATCAATGAAGTCAATCGTATTGCAAGTGAGATTGTAGAACTTAATAGTGGTATCAACAAAGTGGAGAATTCAAATAGTGCGAATGCAAATGATTTAAGAGATCAAAGAGATCAACTTGAACTTGAACTTGCTAAACTATTAAATATTCAAGTCTCTAAGGGACATGAAGTGACAGAGTTTGGAGTCGATCCAAACATGACAGATCAAGGGACAGATTATAATATTAATATTGGTGGATTTAATATCGTTGATGGAACTACATTTCACCCTTTAAGAGCGGATGATAATCTTAATACGACACAACTCAATGCCGTCTATTATCGTGATCAAAATCACCAAAATGTTGATATGACAGGTTTCATTAGAGGCGGGGAATTGGGTGCTATTTTAGATCTGCGTGGTGATAAAGTAGATTCTACAGGTCGTGCAACCAATTCAAAGATACAAGACTATATGGATGATATGAATACTTTTGCAAAGACATTGATACACTCTGTCAATAATCTCTATGCCTCTAGTGCACAAGAGGGGCTACAAACTGATAGTTTTGGAGAGTTTAACTCTGATCATAATCTTATTAATTTTGATGGGGTTAAAGAAGGGAGTTTTGATCTTAAAGTATATGATGAACTTGGTAACGCAGTAGCTACACGTACGATTACAATTGATGAGACAACAACATTAGATGATATTGTCGCTAATATTAATCAAGATAGTGATGACAATGGTGATAATGATGGTACAAATGATCTTGATGATCTGTTTGTTGCTAATATAACAACAGGAAATGTACTCAGTATTAATGCCCGTACTAATACCAACTATACGATTGCAATTGAAGATAATGGGACAAATTTTGCAGGTGCAACAGGAATCAATAAACTTTTTGAAGGAGATAGTGCAGATACGATAAGAGTAGCAACAAATCTACAAAACAATCCTGCTAATATCGCCTCGCATCAAGCACCAATCGATGGTAACAGTGACTTAGCCAATAAAATGGTAGAGTTACAATATGCAAATGTTATGTTTGAATCACCAGATGGTACAACAACAGAACAAGGATTGGAAGCTTACTATCGTTATAGCAGTTCACGTATCGCATCTGATGCACACCAAGCTACAATTAACAAAGATGCTTCAGCTGTTCTACATAATGCCATAAATACTGAGTTTAAATCAGTGAGTGGTGTTGACATGGATGAAGAGCTTGTCAATTTGATGAAGTATCAAACTGCTTATCAAGCTAATGCTAAAATCATCTCTACTGTTGATCAAATGATCGATACACTACTTGGTATGAGATAGTAACTTACGATTGTTCTGGTAACGCGTAACGTTGTAAATATTCATAAATATCAGGTGTCCAGATATTTTGATACTTTAATTCAGGACATAGTGCTTCAATGGTCTTAGCAAGTTCTCCACTCTCTGCAATACTTTTCCACTCCTCTTTACTTTTTTTACGTGCTAAGGTGTAGCCACTCATTTTACAAGCTTGTTGCATCTGCTCTTTATAGAGCTGCGCTCCTACTGCTAAAACACCTGTTTCAACATACTCTTCTTTAATCTCAGGTTGTTTTTCTACTTGAGATGTCATACTTTTTTTTTCTTTATTCATCATCTGCTCACAACCACTAAAAATCAGTAATGAGAGCAAGGATATTGTCAAAATTAAGATATTTTTCATCACCATATTCCTTTTATTAAGTTTCACACAACCGACCATTATACATATTTAATATGAAATATTTTTAAAGTCTGAAAATTATATAATTTTGCTATAATTTTAGAAAAAAGGTCGTATTTGAAAGTCCCTTATGTAAGCATTTTACTTCTGTTTTTGATTGTATTTGGTAGCTTTTTTGGTGGATATTTTTATCAGGTCTCTCCCTTTGATTTAGATAAAACATCGATTTTATTGTCACCGTCAAGTGATCATATTATGGGAACAGATCGACTAGGACGTGATGTTTTTGCTAGAGTTATTGAAGGGGGTAAAGTAAGTTTGAGTATAGGGGTGGGATCAGCATTGATTGCCTCTTTGATTGGACTCATTGTTGGTGTTTCTGCGGGATTTTTTAAAGGTAAGAGTGACAAATTAATTGTCGTGATTATTGATCTTTTTTTAACTTTCCCTACTTTTTTCTTACTGTTAGCATTGATCTCTTATATGAGTGCTTCTATCTGGGTATTGGTTTTGATTATCTCTATTACTGGATGGATGGGAATGGCACGATTGATTCGTAGTGAAAGTTTTGCGATTGGCAATAAACCCTTTATTAAAGTATTACAGCTTGGCGGTGTGAATCGTCTTAAAATCATTTTAAAATATTTTACGCCGCTTTTAGCACCTATATTTTTTATCTCATTTACGTTTGGTGTAGGTGGGGCTATTTTGGCAGAGAGTGGACTTAGCTTTTTAGGGATTGGAATTATGCCTCCTCAGATCAGTTGGGGGAGTGTTCTTAGTGAAGGTAAAGGTGTTGTTGATATTGCTTGGTGGCTTAGCTTTTTCCCAGGGTTGATGATATTTTTGGTGATTTTTTGTTTGGTAAATATCTCTGATTATCTGCAACGTTATACAAATCAAAAAGATAAGGTACTCTAACATGACCCTTCAACAGCGACTTGATGCAGAAGTCGCTAAAAGAGATTATGCTTGTGAAATCTCTCCTGCTAACCCTGACCCCATGCTTATAGCAAGGATTTATCAAGATGAGATGATAAGTCTAATTTGTGCACTATTTGCTTATGGTAATGCACGTTTGATTGTAAAGTTTTTAGAGTCATTTGATTTTGAACTTTTGACAATGTCTGATGAGAAGATCACACGGGCTTTGCAAAAGCACTATTATCGTTTTCAAAATGCACAAGATATCACAGTATTTTTTATCACGCTCAAACGGTTTAAAGAGGAGTGTACGTTAGAAGAGGTTTTTTTGCAAGGGTATCAAAAAGAGCAATCTGTACTAGATGGACTTGAAACGCTCATCTCCAAACTTTGGAGCTATCATGAATATGATTCTAGGGGATATAAGTTTTTATTAGGAAATATTCCTCATACAAAGAGTAGTTCAACCTATAAACGGTGGAATATGTTTCTGCGGTGGATGGTACGTA
>JAHZKW010000129.1 GCA_022600175.1 Campylobacterota bacterium | reverse complement strand
TAGTAGATCCAAGTCCATGACCATATATTGGTGCGTGTGGTGCTTTTTTTACTACGGTGGGTTCGGTGATGTATTTTCATTATCGTCGACATGAGTTTATGCAGAGTGAAGTTTGTTATGCTTCCCTGATTCATAAAGATGATTTACCAATGGTGTTAGCACAAGTTCAAGATGCAATAGATAAGGAGTTGAGCTATTTTGAGCATAAGCCTTATCGGATCATAACAAAAGAGGATGAAGAGAAGTGGATTTTAGATCATAGTTTGGTGATTCGAGATAGTGAAAATCAGGTAACACATTTTTTGGGCTATTTGGTAGATGTGACTGAGCTTAAAAGTAGTGAAGAAGAGATTAAGCGTGTTCGAGATCGTTTACAAGTTGCAATTGATGGTTCAAATGATGGTCTTTGGGATTGGAATATGGTGACCAATGAAGCTTATTTTTCTCCACGATGGAAAAGCATGTTGGGATATGCTGAAGAGGAGATTGGTTCACATGTAGAGGAGTGGACTAATCGTGTACATGCGAAAGATGTAAAACAGACATTTTTAGATGTGCAGGCACATATTAATGGAGATACAGAAGTATATGATAATGTCCATCGTATGCGCCATAAAGACGGACATTGGGTATGGATCCATGATCGTGGTAAGGCTCTTTTTAATGAATCAGGACAAGCTGTTCGTATGGTTGGATTTCATACCGATGTAAGTCGTCAAAAAAAACTTGAAAAACAGCTCAGTCGTATCAATCAGACACTTGAAGAGAAGGTCCAGACGCAAGTTGAGGATATACGCAAAAAAGATGAGATTTTACAGCAACAAGCAAAATTAGCAGCAATGGGAGAGATGATTGGTGCAATTGCACATCAATGGAGACAGCCTTTAAATGCACTCAATATCAATATTCAGAATTTAGATGATGATTATGCTGAGGGGTTAATTGATGCAACATTTATCGAAGATTTTATCGAAGAGAATAAGCGTACAATCTCTTTTATGAGTGATACAATTGATGATTTTAGAAACTTCTTTAGAATCGATAAACAGAAGCGAAATTTTTCAGTTAAAAAAGCGATTCATAAAACAGTCTCTATTCAACAAGCACAGCTACAAAATAGGGGTATTAAAGTCTCTGTGCATGGTGAAGATTATCTCATCTATGGGCTTGAAAATGAGTTTCAGCAAGTGATTTTAAATTTGCTCAGTAATGCCAAAGATATTATTGAACAAAGAGGAATCTCTGATGGAGAGATAGAGATTGAACTTCAAGATTGTAAAGTACATGTGATGGATAATGGTGAAGGTATTCCTGAAGCGATTATGGATCGAATTTTTGAACCCTATTTTAGTACAAAAGAGCAAGGAAAAGGGACAGGCATAGGACTTTATATGTCAAAAATGATTATCCAAGAGAATATGGGTGGGTCTTTAGATGTTAAAAATAGTGACCAAGGTGCACTTTTTACAATTGCTTTTGATTCTTGTAAAGTGCAAACTTGAGTACAAAATAGCCTGAAACTCCTGAGAGAATCGAGCCTACCAAAATCCCTAACCTTTCATCAAATAGAAGATTTATACCACTTTTTTCAAATGAGAGACTTGCGATAAAAAGACTCATTGTAAAACCGATCCCCGCAAGTAAAGAAACACCGTAAAGTAGTTGCCAATTCATTCCCTGTGGTAGTTTTGCAATGCCTAGCTTAACACTTAACCAGCAAAATGTGAATATACCAAATTGTTTACCGATAAAAAGTCCTAAACCGATTCCTAATGGAATAGGATGCATGAGTGCTTCAAAAGAGATGTTGGAGAGTATGACACTTGCATTGGTAAATGCAAAAAGAGGCAGAATAACATAGGTGACAGATTTATCGAGGTCACGTTCAAGTTCTTTAAGTGGTGAACGTCCTTTTTCTTCTTGATGGGTACTTTTATAGGGGATGAAAAAAGCAAGGATGACACCCGCAAGTGTAGCATGAACTCCTGATTTTAAGACAGCTACCCAAAGGATAAGCCCTATAAAACCATAAGTTGTAATCTCTGTGGCTCCTTTTTTATTTAAAAGGTAGAGTAAGAGTATCATTGCAAGTGAGACTGAGAGTGCAGAAGTTGAAAGTTCACTGGTATAAAAAATAGCGATGATAACGATTGCGCCAATATCATCAAAGATTGCAAGTGAAGCTAAAAAAACTTTAAGCCCTACAGGAACCCTTTTTCCTAGAAGCATCAAAATACCGAGTGCAAAAGCAATATCTGTGGCAGTTGGGATTGCCCAACCATTCATCGCTACTGGGTCTTTGTAGTTAAATATAATATAGATGAGTGCAGGTACAATCATGCCTCCAAGTGCACCAGCAAGTGGTAGGATGACTTTTTTCGGGTTTGAGAGTTCTCCCTCCAAGACTTCACGTTTAAGTTCTAAACCGATGGCAAGAAAGAAAACTGCCATAAGACCGTCATTGATCCAGAGTAAGAGTGGTTTTGAGATCTCAAAAGTTCCTACACGTATCTCAACAGGTGTGTCGATTAACATATTGTAGTAGAGAGCTAGTGGCGAGTTTGCAACGATCATTGCAAGGGCCGCAGCAATCATCAACAAAATTCCGCCAGCCCTGTCATCATCAAATATTTGATAACGGATTATTTTTTTATTTCTCATGTCTATTTAACCTACTTAGATGATTAAATTTTCCAAGTGCAAAGATCATTAAAGAGACTCCTAAAATTAAAAAAAGTGCATGGATCATATCTTTATAATCATGCAGTGCAATTTTAAAAACCACCATGAGTGATTCAATGGAGAGGGCAATAATGATTGACTTTAAAAATTTACTTAATACTTCGTTATTATTATCTTCATCAATGCTTAAAGTCTTATAAAATATCTCATGTTCTAAGATAGTTTTTGCCAAATCGTAGATGGCAAGGCCTAAAGTGAGTGCAATAATGGCTTGAAAAGTGGATTCTAGGATTAAAGGGGTCTCTTCCAAAAAAGAGACAATAAAAATATAGATGGCATAAAGTCCTAAAAAAAGTGCAAAAAAGAGTAAAGAAAATCCCATTAAACCATAAATATACTTATTAATCATTCTTGCAAATTTATTAGACTGGATAAGTTGGAGTTGTTCTAACACACATAAGAGGTTTAAATCAATGACGATATAGCCTTCAGCTAGTTTAATGACGTAGGTGATTCCTGCTGTACCATTGGTCGAGCTGATATAGGGATTACTGATATAAGTCCCATCTCCAGAGAAGACAATTTTTTCAAAATAGTGTGATTTACTGAGTCCTGTTTTTGTAATACTTGTGTGGTTTTTATAGTGATAGCTAGAGCGTAAGATATAGTCGTTATCTACGAAATAGACCAACTGTGTACATTTGACAACACTATATATCAGTTTAATACTCTCTTTGTCTAGCCTGGTCAAATTTAAGCGGTTGATTGATGAGCTTATAAAATATTCGACAACATCTCTGTTGCTTTTATATATCTCAATAATACGCTTCATAATGGTGCAATTATAGCAGATAGGATCAAATAAGACAAGTTTTATCTTGTTTTATTTGTTGGAGCCTGTGATATAGACTCCAACAACTATGATGTGTTACTCTTTTCTTCCCATTGCTACAGCAACTTTACCATTTTTTACACTGACACTATTTACTCCTGTTCCATAAGCATCGAGATTGATAGAAGAAACTTTTGTAAGAGATGTTGGGTTACTGATATCTAAGATATCGATACTATTTGTGTGTGCGTTAGTGACAAATAATCTTTTTGTAGTTGGGTCATAATCAATGATTTCAGCAGCTGAATCATCGTAGATACCACTATAGTATGTACTTTGTTTAGTTGCTTTTCCATCCGCTGCAAGTAGATAGATAGAAGTTGTACCACTTACTTCATTGGCAACGGCTAGATAGTGTTTTGTATCTTGTACAAAAGTGACCATTCCTTCTGGACCAATATCATCGATATTGTTTGCAGGGTCTGAATCTTTAGAGTCTTTGTTGTAGTCAATATCGTTGTTATACTCAACTTCAGTGGCATTTGCAGGGTCAGTAATATCATAAACCATAAAACCACCCTGTTTTTCAAGACCAATATAGGCAAATACTTTAGCTCCTATTTTGATAGTTGCCAATGCTTCTGGTTCTACCCCTTTTTTCTCTGAACGTGCATCAAGCCCATCCCATTCTCCATCATCATCACGTGTATTGAACTGTGTAGGAAAATCTGCTGCGACACGCTCTTCAAAACTTTTACCACTATCATAGACAAGTGTTCCATTGGCTTGTCTGATTGAGAATGATCTTGTACCATAAGCGTAAAGTTTTTCATAGTCCCCATCATCATTGTCATCGCCAATATCAGGGTTGACACGTAGCTTTCCAATATCTCCTATGAGTGTATGATCAAGCTTGGATGCTTTTTTAGTCTCTTCATAAAAATCATCTCTATCATCACCTTCATTGGCTGTAAGGATATAAGGCGTTCCTGCAATTGTTACAGTTTTAATGGTATCTGGTTGATACATTCCATACACACCAACTGGTGTTGTTTCGATCGAGATCGTATCATCTTTTTTATAATCGAGTGCATTTTGTGGAAGTGAAAAATCTTGAAATCCAAGTCCAAAGACACTCTCTAGTGTATTGTTCGTAAGGTTTAATTTTGCGATAGCATTACTCTCTTGTAGTGAAACCCATGCCATAGTATCATCTTCACTTACCGCGATATACTCTGGCTCAAAGTCACGTGCCACTTCAGCACCTTTTTTGATTTTACTCCCTACTGGAGCGGTTGTGATAGATTTAAAATCAATATGTTTGACACTATAGTCTGCTGTATTGATAATACTGACTGATCCGTAAGGGTCATATAATACATCTTTTAAATCTTCATCTCCTGCAGGTTCACCCTCATTTGCTACAAGGACTTTTGATCCATCGTTGGTAAAAGTAACCATATCTGGTAAAATACCTGCTTTGACAGACTTTTTGAAAGTTCCATCTGTATCAAAAAAGACTACACGACCTGCTACTTGTTTTTTATAAGTTGATTTTTCTACATCAATAGTCGCAATTTTTGCAACTGTATCAGCACCTTCAATGCCAAAATCATTATCGTTAATGAGTAAAAATTGGTCATCACTTAGTGGTGCAATACCCTCTAATTTACTTGGATATCCACTCTCAAGGTCTGTATCAAATACTTTCTTTTTTGTGATAGATGGAAGTGTTTCTTCTTCAAATGTAGGTGCTTGTGAAAGTAGATCATACTTTGTATCAAGTGGAGTTTGGCTTGAGAGATCGATTGTATAAAGCTTGGTCGTTTTAGAGATACGCTCTAACACCATCAATTTGCCATCTTCTAATGTACTTAATTCAGAGATTTTGACATCTTTTTGTTTTCGCTCTTTAGACTCATTATCTTTGTTAAATGTATCTGGAAGATCAAGTTGGTAGTTGTATAGTTTGATATCGTTGTAGTTTGTTAAATTCATAGCATATAAACGTACATTTCTAGTATCTCCATAGTCTGGATTGTCGAGTGGACTTTGAAGGATAAAATAGAGTGTTTTTTCATCAGAGCTGATAGCAAGGGATTCAATACCTCTATTTGCATGACGGAGTTTAATAATCTCAGGTAATGCGCCTTTGACTATATAGTCAGCATTACGCAGTTCTTGTTCTAACCCTTTTGGTACTAATCTCTCAATAATCTTACCATCAGCACTCACATGAATAAGGCTTGGTGCATACTCTTCACTCAGCCAAAAACTTCCATCAGACATAACAGCGATCGCTTCTGTATCTAGTCCATTTGGATCAAATGCAATAGTCTCTCCTGTGAGGTTATAAGCGTTTTCTGCAAATGTTGAGAGTGGGTTAGAGATACCAGAAACTGGTTTTCCATAGCTATCTTTGATAGAAATTACTTCTTTAACAATTGCATTATCACCATCAATTTCATATTTGATGATTGAAGGTGAAAAAGCAGGGAATGGGAAGATCTTACCTTTTTCACAGATATCAATACCTATGATTTCTTCATCGTCAGCACATTTGATATTTACTCCTCTATCCGTGAGTGTGTAAAATGTTTTGTCATCATCTTCTGCTTTGTGTGCTGCACCACTGCCTAGCCCCCAAGTTGCATCAAGTGTGAAACCATTGCTAAATGTGACTTTGCCTAATGGAAAGTTGAGTGCATTAAGTGGTAGTGTACTTCCAATTGTTGGTACTTCATAACCACGACTCACTTCTATTGTAATACTTTTAGCACTTTTTTCTCCTTTATCATCGGTTACAGTGAGTGTTTTGACAAAGGTAGTTGTGCCATCGTTTTTAAAATCATATTGTGGTAGATAATAGAGTTTTCTATCAAAACTTTTTTCAGTACTGAGTAAAATACCATCTAAATCTCTCCACTCATAAGCGAGAATGGTTCCATCCTCATCATAACTTCCTGTATCTTCAAAGTGGATATTTTCACCTGATGTGATTTTAACAGCTGAAGCACTTGCTTGTGCGATAGGGGCTTTATTTGTATTATTAGTTGTGGTACTGTTTTGTTTAGTTACTTTTACGGTGACACTGTTTGTTTGTGTCTCACCAGTATTGAAAACCGTTTTGAGTGTTGTGGTATAAGTCCCTTCATTATAAAAAGCTCTGTTAAATTGTTCTTTTGTTGAGAGTGTTTTACCCGCTTCATTGACCCAGCTTAAAGTTGAAACACTCTCTTTATTTGAGAGGTTTTCTACTGAAAAATCGATAGATTCACCAGTGGTGATTGTACTTTTATTGACTACAGCTTTGATAGATTTTTGTGTTTGTTGTGATGTTTGATTGTCTGGTTGTACGCTTGTATTATTTGAACTACCACAACCAGTCCATAAAATTGTTGATAGTACGAGTGACATTGCATAGATATTTTGTCTCATGTTTGTATCCCTTCTATTTTTTTATGGAGTATAAAAAAAAGGAATAACAAATTAGTTACAAAAGAGATTGGAAGGTTACAAATGAAATAGTTTCAAGTTGTAATCCCCCAACAGCTTAATATGTGTAGAAAAGTTACATGATTTATGGTTTTTGTAGTGTGCTTATCATCTCTTTGAGTTCACTGATCTCTCCTCTTAGCGCTTTGATCTCCTCTATCGTGTGTTGTTCTGTTGCATCCAGTGCACCGATGATATGCTCCTCTTCTTCATGGTTGATTTGACTCATCGCATCAACGACAATCGCTACAATGAGATTGACCATGATGAAAGTTGCGATGAAGATAAAAATGATAAAAAATATCCATGCCAAAGGGTAAACCTCCATGATAGGTCGTACAATACCCATAGACCAAGACTCTAGTGTCATAATCTGAAAGAGGGTATAAAATGATTCACCTAGTGTACCAAACCACTCAGGAAACTTTTCTCCAAAAAGTTGTGTTGCCATTATGGCAAAAACGTAGAAGAAAAGAACTAAAATTGCTGCGATGGAAGCCATACCAGGAATGACACTGCCTAGTGCTGCAACCACTTTACGCATTTGTGGTATGACAGTAATAAGACGAAAGAGTCTTAGTACCCTTAATACCCTCAATATCTCCAATCCTTCTCCTGCTGGTACAAGAGATATACCGACAACAAAAAAGTCAAAAAGACTCCAGATATCTTTAAAGAAACTGACTCTATAGACATAGATACGAAGAATGATCTCTATGGTAAATACAGTGATGACAAACGCATTAAATATTTTGATCAAGTGTCCAAAGTCTGCCATAAAAGTTTTAGAAGTTTCAAACCCCATCGTAATACCGTTAAGAACAATGAGTGCAATGATAAAGTTTTGAAAACTATGGCTATCTACTAATTTTTTAATTTTACTATACATGATTTTCCTACTCTTATAAAAATAGCGCAATTGTAAAAGAGGATGCTTTATAAAGTACTTAAAGTTTGTTTTAAAAGAGTAGTATTCTAGTTTGTTTTGGTTATGATAGCATCATTAAAATTGTGACAAAGGCTATAAAAATGGTAAATCCGCTTTCCTATTTTTGGCATCGTTTTGATCCTGATAATTTTACATTGGTGATGACTATTTTGGTTCGTAATGAAGCTGATATCATTGCTGCAAATATTAAAACACATGCGAAATTTGGGGTAGATGCGTTTGTTGTTATGGATAATGGTTCTACAGATGGTACACGAGAGATCCTTTCATCGCTTCAAAATGAGTATGAAATTACACTTATTGATCAACCTAAACTTGAGTATAAACAGAAAGTGTGGATGACACAACTTGCTTTTGAGGCAAAACGTATCTATAAAGCTGATTGGATTATCAATAATGATGCAGATGAATTTTGGATACCTAAAGAGGGAGGAACACTTAAGAAGCATCTTGAATTTAAAGGTAGTGTACTCAAGGTACATCGTACTAATATGTTACCAACACAAGAGAGTGTAGAAAATATTTTTGCATTTGCCAACTTTAATCTTGAAGTGGTTAATACAATTTTATATAAGACTCCTGATGCACCAAATTTGTCTACCATATTGACTAAGATTGGTGCTAAAACGATTGTTAATCCACATGGTCTGATAAAAATAAATAGTGGAAATCATAGTGCAGAGCATCTTGCTTTTTGGAAAGAGAAAAAAAGTGAAGGAATACAAGTTTATCACTATCCGATTAGAAGCTTTACACAGTTTAAACGTAATATTGAAAATAGAAAAATACTTTTGCAAACGTTACCTCATGTACGTATGGGGGCACACTATAAAAGGTGGGTTAAGCTCTTAGATAAAGATAGATTAGAAGCTGAGTATGAAAAGTTTATATTTAGTGTTGATGAGATCGATTTGTTACAAAAGATTGGTATACTCCGCCTCAATAATAATATTAGAAAAGAGATACTCTTTGATCTATAGGTAAAGATGAAAACCCTACTTTTTGCTATCAATAGCACACATAAATATTTTTTCCAACATATAGCAAAGCATATTGCCTGTGATACGAAGATTGTACATATGAGCAGAGATTTCTCTTTTTCACTCAAAGCATTGCAAAAGATCAATCAAGTCGATTTTAGCGATGCTATCGATCTACGCGTAAAAGATTTTTTTGCAAAAAATAGTGTGAAAATTCCACAGAAATTGGTCTATTTTTACTATCAAATAGTTACGTATTTTTACTATATTCGTTATTTTGCTGTGATTGATGCTACTTATGGTCAAATAGTGCTTTGGAATGGGATCTCTTTTCGACAAGCGATTGCTGTAAAGATTGCGAAACTTTATGAGATAGATATTTTTTATATTGAAAATGGATTATTACCCAATACTCTAGTCATAGATCCAAAAGGTGTTAATGCCTATAATAGTGTACCTAGAACAAAAGTATTTTATGAGACTTATGTAAGTGATAGTAAACCATTACCTGATCAATTGGTTAAAAGAGTGCCAAAAAACAGGCAAAAGTTTATAGAAAAGCGTATAGATTTTCCTAATAAGTTTATTTTTATTCCATTTCAAATTGATCATGATACGCAGATTCTTGTCCATTCTCCTTGGATTAAAGATATGATGTTTCTTTACGATACTATTGAAAAAATTGCTACTGAAGTTGATGAGGAGCTTATATTTGTGTTTAAAGAGCACCCTTCAAATAGAAAAGAGTACCCAGATCTTCATATGCGAGCAGCACATAACCCCCGTATCTGTTTTATGAATGAAGCTTCTACACAAGCGTTGATTGAACATGCTCAAGCTATTATTACTATAAATTCTACAGTAGGTGTAGAGTCACTACTTTTTTATAAAAAAGTGATTACGCTTGGGAATGCTTTTTATAATATTGAGGGGATAGTAAAATCTGCACAGAGTACAGAGGTATTAGCGCGTATAGTTTCTCAACTTGATAGTTGGAAAGTTGATCAACACTTGATTACAAATTTTATAGCGTATCTCTATTATGATTATCTTTTTGAAGGTACATTTGAAAGTCCTGCACCAACACTTTATCCTAAGCTTGAAAAATTGTTACAGTGTAAGGATGCTCTTTAAGACATTTTTAGGGTGGTGATCTTCAACCACTACCCCATAACGTTTTAACGATGAGATATCCTCTTTATTAAAACATAATCTTTCATACTCAGCTTCTAATTTACCTTCATTGTAAAGTTTTACCCATCGTCGGTAGTGAGGCCCCATTTTGATATGTTTGCCAGACTCCAAGAGCATTTTTCGATTTTTGATATTTTTTTCAAATTGTCTAAAACTTCGAAAAGGGTAGTGATAGACTTGTATAGCTTTATGTTTTGGAATTTGGTCATACTTTTTAAAGAGATACTCATAGCTATTAGCAATATGCCAAGCCTTATGGTTGCCACCACGTATGGTGATGAGACCGTGCGGGTTGACAATCGTTTTTGGTCCAATTTTTGTTAATACCATAGAGATGTTTTCCAGATTTATCTGTCTCTCTTTAGTATAAAAAATAGGGTTTTGTACACGGTGACAAGTGTCAAAAAAGTTACCTGTAATCGTGTTTGGATCAAGAATCATATTTGTGCGATGCAGGGTTAACACAGAACCTTTAAAAGCCAGAGAGGCTTTCAAGTTTTCCCCTAGTTTTGGAATCCAAAACTCATCTGCATCATTGTTGATGACCCAATCAGCACCTAGCTTTTTTGCTTCAATAGCAAGCTTTTTCATCCATTTTGCTTGATTGTAGAGCCCTTTTTCTTCTATGAGTGTAATTTCAAACTCTTGTTGTAATGTGTTGAGAATTTCAACTGTTTGATCACTAGAGTGATTATCCATAACAACAAAAGCATCTACCCCTAATGCAGCATGTGTGCGTATATTTGCTTCGATGATATCATCTTCATTTTTGACTAAAATAGTCATAACGATTTTAAAGTTATTGCTATCAAAGCGGTGCAAAAAGTAGCTAAGCAACGTGATGGGCAACTTTAAATTTTTGTGCTATTTGATCATAGTGCTGTTGATTTGGTGCTTTCCAAGTAGCGGGGATGAGGTACTCAAACTGCAGATGTTTTAAAAATTTAGTAATCGTCTCTGTATCAACTTCCCAATCCTCTAATTGGGCTATAATCTCTGTTAGTGTGGTAAAGTTTTCTGCTTTTTTAACAATACCATCAATAGCAAAAAATGCTTCACCAAGGACAATAACACGTTTATCAAATAGTAATGCTTCAATGGCTACTGTTGAGTTGATAGTCATCACTGCTTGCGCATGTTCAATTAATACCTGTGTACACTCTTGTGAAAATGTTACATTACTAGGGCATTTTTGATAGAGATCACTATAGTTACTGACTCTATCCGAGGGGTGTTCTTTAATGACAAAATGCAAGTTATGTTTAGTTGCAAGTCGTGTGATGATTTCAAAGAGTACTCTCATGTCTTTAATCCATGGTGAGTGCTGTATGACTTGGGTATCGTATGAGACTTGAAAGGGTATAAAAATATATTTTTTGGGGAGTACCGAATGTGTATACTTTGGCTTTTTATGTTTAGAATCTCTGGCAATGAGCTCTTTAGGTAGGTGTTTATTTGCATCAAAGATTAGGTTTTGGTATGCGCTAAGGTCTCTAGAGAGTGAGTTTGAGGCATTAACACCTTGAAAATCCATAGTGGTTGTATTTGGTAAAACGCCATTTTCAAAGAAAACTGTTTTTTTATTGAGTTTTTTTGCCACCTGTAAAGCAATAGCTTGATGAAATTTTTTGCCATTCCATAAAACAATAAAGTCAGGATCAAACTTTTTGATATTTTTATAGACAGTAGAGACCACTAAAGGGATTTGGATCTTGAGCCACCATTTGTAGAGTGTTTTTGTAAATTTATATTTGTATTTTGCATCTAACTCTTTTAGTTTCGTCGTATGTACACTCTTTACATCAATCTCTTTTGAAAGTTTAAACCCTTCATATGAGAAGTCAATTGAGGGGAAAAAAAGGTGTTTAGAGGTAAAAGGTAGGTTATTACAGAGTTTTGTATAGTATCTATATTGATGTTTTGCTACTGAAAAAAAAAGAATTTTCATCTTAATGAAACTCCAGAAGATAAAGTATTTTGGCATCATAAATTATAATGATTACAAATTGGTTTCAACATGGTTACAGTTTGGTTTCAATCGTCTATTTCGATGTGAAGTGAGTGTTACTTTAAGACCACTTTATATATTTTTAAATTTTTTTATAACTGCATAGAGAAAGAGTTTAAGAAAAGATAGTATGATTAGTGATTAAAGAGAGGAAGGATAGAGTATGAATAAATATGCAGCACTATTTGAAGATGAAGATGATATCTTTGCAGGTACACCGAAATCTAAATTTTGGGATATGTTAACAACCCCACATGAAGACATTGCTAAAGAGACTTTAGATGAAATTGTCACACGTTATGCCGTGATGGAAAATATTTTAAAAAAGACGATTGATGAAGAGCTGATCAATAGCCATCTTGATCAATACTATTTTGAGAATTCAGCTGAAGTTGAAGAGACAAAAAAGAGTCTTTATATGGAGTTTGTAGGAAATATTGTCTATAAAATGCCACAGTAATATACTGTAGAGATTATCAACTCATGCTTGAATAATCTCTATAATCTTTGTGGGTGAGTCAATGACAAAATCTCCAATCCCTTCACTACTAAATCCCCAAGTTGCAAAGATACTGTTGATACTACTTCGTTGTGCTGCTTCGATATCTTTACTATTATCTCCAATCATCCACGCTTGATGTTTATGATGTATAAAATTATACTGTTTTAAAATATGTAGTAGCATATCAGGGTTTGGTTTTGAAGCACCGACAATATCAGGTCCTACGATATAGTCAAAAAAGTGGTCAATCTCAAGATGTGTCATGATACGACGTGCAAAGTTACTTGGTGCATTAGTTGCAACTGAGAGTTTGATACCATTCCCTTTTAATTGGAGAAGTGTTGATTTGATCTGAGGGTAGATAAGTGGGTTTTTAATACACTGTTTGTAATAGTGTGTTTCAAAAAGTGCACGATCTTTAGGCTGCTCAATTTCTGTATTGTAAAATAGTTTTGATAGGTTGCGTTTGGGGCGATTGATGATTTCAACTACAGTTGATGAAGTCAGTGGTGGTAGATTATGGTTGGTTTTTCTCACTGTATTGACTGTTTGTGTGATGTCATATTGTGAATCTACGAGTGTTCCGTCCATATCAAAAATAGCAACTTTCATCTCTCCCCTTCAATAAAAGAGTATAAGATGACATAGATTGACTATAAAACATTTAAAAAACTGTTATCATGTGAGGGAAAATTTAACAATTGTGAAGTTTAGGAATATAAAACAATGAAAAAAGCACTTTTGATTGTAGCACATGGTAGTCGTAGAGAGGCATCTAATACTGAAGTGAAGATATTAACTGAGGCCGTAGTTCCACGTATTGCTGAATCATATAGTATTGTAGAGTGTGCTTTTTTAGAACTTGCAGATCCGTTGATTCCTGAAGGGATGAAGCGTTGTGTGCAAAGAGGTGCTACGTCTGTGACGGTACTGCCTTACTTCCTGTCGGCAGGACGTCATGTCAGTCATGATATACCAGAGATTATTGCATTAGAAAAGAGAATATATCCAGAGGTCTCTATGCAGATCATTGAACATATTGGTGGATCATCAAAAATGGTTGATTATCTATCTTTCTTAGTAGATGAAAGGATAGTGAAATAGTATGAGATTTTTGGTGGTGATCTTTATTATTCTTATGACGCTTGATGCTAAAGAACCAAAGCTTGAGTTTGGATTAGGTGCTGCTGTGGTGAGTTATCCAGATTATATTGGTGCTAGTCGTACGCAGACGCTTGTGACACCTTTCCCTTATATTCGTTATCGTGGTGAGAATTTTCAGATTGAAAAAGGTGGTATTAAAAGAGAGCTTTTTGAAATTGATGGATTAAGTGCTGATCTTAGCCTTGGCGGATCTTTACCTTCTGATAGTGAAGGGAGTAAGGCAAGAGAAGAGATGGATGATCTTGATCTGACATTTGAACTGGGACCAAAGATCAGTTATGATTTTTACAAGGTTGATAGCCATAAACTACGTTTTGTATTGCCTATACGGGCAGTTTTTTCAACAGACTTTAAAGCAATACATGGGCAAGGTTTTTTAACAACGCCTAGACTACGATATGAGTATGAATATAAACATTTAGATATTAGTGTTGGAACAGGGCCGATGTTTGCAAGTCGTGGTTATTATGACTACTTTTATGAAGTCTCCCTATCAGATGCTACACCGACACGAGAAGCTTATAGTGTTTCAAGTGGTTATGGTGGATATCGTAATAGTATTGGGGTTAAATATCGCAAAGGTAAGCTATGGTGTGGTGCATTTGCTTCTCATTTTATATTAAAAGATGCCGTTTTTGAAGCGTCTCCATTAGTGCAAGAAAAAAATGCACTCTTTTTTGGGCTCTCATTTGCTTATATATTTTATACACGTTAAGGGGTTACTATGAAAAAGCTTATCGCGATACTTTTTATATTATGGGGAGTAACAATAGTATCAGCAGAGGAGGTAAAAATGGAACAGAGTATTTATAATTTTAAAGTCAAGAGTATTGTAGGCGAAGAGACAACCTTAGCACCCTATAAAGAGCAAGTCATGTTGATTGTTAACGTGGCTAGTAAATGTGGTTTTACCAAACAATACGCTGGATTACAAGCGCTTTATGAGAAGTACAAAGAGAGAGGATTTGTAGTACTGGGGTTTCCATGTAATCAATTTATGGATCAAGAACCTGGTTCAGAACGTGAAATACAGAGTTTTTGTGAGGTGAATTTTGGTGTGAATTTTCCTCTTTTTACTAAGATTGATGTCAATGGAGAGAATACCCATCCATTATATGTCTATTTAAAATCTCAAATGCCTGGATTTTTAGGAAGTGAATCTATTAAGTGGAATTTTACAAAATTTTTAGTGGATTCAAATGGAAAAGTACGCAAACGTTTTGGATCTTCTACAGAGCCAAATGAGCTTGAAGAAGAGATAGAAAAACTTTTGTAGTGTGTATAAAGTTTGAATAGGTATTATATTTTATGCAGATAAGAGAGACTCATAAAAACGACTTTGATTTGATATGGTCGATTTTTCAAGAGATAGTTGTCCTTGGTGAAACCTATGCCTATCCAAGAGAGACGACCAAAGATGAAGCGATGCATTTTTGGGTATCTTTGCCTCAACAAACATTTGTGTGTGAAGATGATGGTAAAATAATTGGTACATACTATCTAAAAGCTAATCAAATAGGCAGAGGTGATCATGTATGTAATTGTGGCTATATGGTCTCTTCTAAAGCACGTGGCAAAGGTATTGCGACTGCGATGTGTGAACATTCTCAACTTACTGCTAAAGCCTTAGGATATAAAGCGATGCAGTTTAATTTTGTTGCTTCAAGTAATGTAGGAGCAATTGCACTATGGCATAAGTTAGGTTTTAAAACCGTTGGGTGTTTACCTAAAGCTTTTGATCATCCTCGCTTAGGGTATATTGATGCACTCGTACTTTATAAATGGTTAGATTCTACAGCTATTTAAGGTGCAAGCCTCTCTATTTTCCAACTCTCATCTTGTTGTTTTGTATAGAGAAATCTGTCATGTAGTCTATTTTGCCCACCTTGCCAAAATTCGATTTTTATTGGTTTAACAATATAGCCTCCCCAAAAATCTGGAAAAGGAATTTTCCCTTTTAAAAATTTGTTTTTAATCTCTTCAAATTTAGCTTCAAGGATTGCTCTTGATTGGATGACTTTACTTTGGCTTGAGACCCATGCTCCGATTTGGGAACCTTTGGGTCGACTAAGAAAGTACTTCATAGAATCGGTTTTACTAATCTCTTCAACGTGGCCTTGTATTTTGATCTGTCGATGAAGGCTGAGCCAAGTGAAGAGGAGAGCAGCTTGTGGGTTTTGCGAAATTTGTTGTGCTTTTTCACTCTGTTTATTAGAGAAAAAGACAAATCCTTTATGATCAAATATCTTAAGTAAAACTGTACGTACAGAGGGGAGCATGTCATCTCCTGTTGTCGCAAGTGTCATTGCATTTGGATCTATAAGCTTTGCTTCTAAGGCATCATTAAACCAATACTCAAACTGTCTAATAGGGTTAGCATCAAGTGATTCTCTGTGCAGAGGTTTCGTCATGTATTCGCTACGTATATGTGATAAGTCCATCATGTTCTCTCCTATAAAATCTCTTGGAGTGCCTCATCAATCGTAGGGTATTGAAAATCAAACCCCTCATCAAGAAGTCTTTGTGGAATGACATATTGTCCTTCAGTTAAGACCATAGCACCTTCTGAAAAAATGAACTTTAGTACAAACTTTGGTAAAGGAAGCACTGTTGGTCGATGGAGTATTTTTCCAATAGTTTTCGTGAGTATTTTATTGGTTATAGGGTTTGGTGCTGTGAGGTTATAGGCCCCTTTTGTTTTAGTGTTATCAATGGCAAAAGAGAAGGCAGCTAAGAGATCATTCATATGGATCCAGCTGAAAGCATCACTACCATCTCCGATAGGCCCAGCGATACCAAGTTTAAATGGAGGAAGCATTTTTGAGAGTGCTCCTCCATCTTTCCCTAAAATAACACCAAATCGAAAGATCACTACTCTTGTCAATTCATCTGCTTCAAGAGCAGCTGCTTCCCAATCTTTACAGATATGTGCTAAAAAGTTATCAGCATAGGTGAAGCTAGATTCGCTCATAGGTTCATTACTTTCATAAATACCAATCGCTGAGGTAGAACAGAAAACTTCTGGTTTTTTATCAAGTAGTTTCATCGCAGAAATTAGCTTTTGTGTGGTATCGATTCTACTTTCGTAAAGTACCTTTTTATAAAACTCACTCCAACGCTTGATAATAGGTGCCCCTGCGAGGTTGATGACAATGTCAGTACCTTCAAGGATTTCAGCCATTTCGGTGATACTTTTTTTGGTATAAGCTCTATCTAAAGGCAGTACTTCAAAACCTGCATTTTTAAAATGTGTCTGCATCGCACTTCCCACAAATCCCTTTGCACCAATGATCGATATCTTTTTCATAAGAGGCTCCTTTATTAAACTATTTTATTATAGTATCAAATTTGTATGCTATTTGTGTAGGGTATTACGATCAGTTAGTAGAAATTTTATGACAATTTGAAATATTTTTCTTCTCTACCTCTATTTTTTGAGAGAATGGAAGGATGGATATTTATGAAAAATTAGCGATTCTTTCTGATAGTGCAAAGTATGATGTCTCATGCTCTTCTAGTGGTGCAGAGTCTAATTTTCAAAAAGGGATGATTGGCTGTAATCATCAAAGTGGTATTTGTCATACTTTCACCGAAGATGGACGATGTGTCTCACTTTTGAAAGTACTCTTTACCAATTTTTGTATTTATGATTGTAGCTATTGTGTTAATAGAGCGAGTAATGATCTCAAACGAGCTGCCTTTTCACCTAGAGAACTTGCCGAGCTTACGATTAATTTTTATAAAAGAAACTATATCGAAGGACTTTTTTTAAGTTCAGGTATCATTGAGAACGAAGACAAGACTATGCAACTGCTTATTCGTGCTTTAGAGATTCTTCGTTTTGAGTATCATTTTAATGGATATGTGCACCTTAAGCTTATTCCTGGTGCCTCCGAGCGTTTGATAGAGAAAGCTTGTAGTCTAGCAACTCGAGTAAGCTCAAATCTTGAGTTGCCTTCCTCAAAAAGTTTGATGCTTTTAGCTCCAAATAAAACGCAAAAAGCGTTGATGCAACCCTTGAAATTGGCTAGAGATATCACTTTGGAAAAAAGTAGTACACCCATACCTATGAGTACACAGCTCATCATAGGAGCAACACCTGAGAGTGATTTTGATATTCTTAAACTCTCCTCTAACCTTTATCAAAAAGCACTTTTGAAAAGAGTCTATTATTCGGCTTATATTCCTGCTAATGATGATAAAAATCTTCCTGCACTTTCCACTGTACCACCTACCGCAAGAGAACATCGCCTATATCAGGCAGATTGGTTACTTCGTTTTTATGGATTTTCATATGGTGAAATATTACAGCGACGTAAAAACCTTGATCTTGATTTTGATCCAAAAATGATTTGGGCGTTAGATCATATGGAGCTTTTTCCTGTGGAAGTAAATCATGTTGATAAAGAGTTTTTAATTAGAGTCCCTGGTATTGGTATACGTGGGGCACATAAGATTTTAAAAGCAAGACGATTTCAGCCTCTTAACTTTGAAGGGTTAAAAAAATTGGGAATCTCTTTAAAACGGGCAAAATACTTTATTACGATCGGAGGGAAGTTTTTTGGTGAAAAGCACTACTATCCTGACCAGATTAAACGTACTTTACTAAAGCCTGTTAAGCGAGGGTTTCATCAACCTTCTCTTTTTGAGAGTTATTATCCTGCTATGAATGGTGAGTTATGAGTACTTATCTTTATGATGGAAGTTTTGAAGGCTTTTTATCGGTTGTATATTATAGCTATAGATATAAGGTAAATGTAACAAAAATTATTAAAAACCCAAAAGATATAGATCTTTTAGATGAAGTAGTTGAGATACAAACAAATAGTGCACGAGCACAAAAGGTTTATATGCGTATTGTACAAAAGTTTCAAAAGAGATATGTTGAGAAAATTTTACAGGTTTTTTTATGTGATACAAGAGATTTTGAAAAGGCACTTTATGCATATATTGTATTGGGATTTCGTGATCAACGTGTATTGGAAAATATCAATCATCCTACGATCTATGCTATAGAAAAATTAGTAAGTGAATATTTTAGACATCTTCATAAAATGTATGGGTTTATACGTTTTGTTGAGTTAGAAGATGGGCTATTGTATGCTAAGTTAGAAGGGAAATTTAATCTTTTGCCCTATTTAGGTAAACATTTTGTGAAACGATTAGATGGCTATGATTTTATTCTCCATGATACACAACGTGCTTTAGCCTATGTTCAGAATAAAGAAGAGGGCTCTATACATATGATTTCTGACTTTGAAGAACCTACTTATGCACCTAGTGAGGCAAAGTTTCAAAAACTTTGGAAAACATTTTTTAGGAGTGTTTTAGTTCAAGAGCGTAAAAATCTTAAATTGCAACAAAGTTGGGTACCGTTACATTATCGAAAATATATGACAGAGTTTAGATAAATTGTTATAGAATCTTGTTTCATCCATTAATTTATGATACACTTTTTAGATGTATAAGTTTAGTATATTAAGAATAATTTTATTATCTCTCTTTACAGTCATGTTACAGGCGCAAACGATCATAGTAACAGAGAGTAATACCTCCTCTTCTATTTTAAGTAAAACACAAGTCTATATTGATAATGAAGTGTTATCTTTACCTGAAGTGATAAGTCTTGACAGATTTCATAATTGCGACAAATCCTACGTGAATTTTGGTATGACAGAGGATCGTATATGGGTGAGATTTACACTTCAAAATGCAAGCCTTACTGATCAGCAAAAACTATTAGTGATTAATAACCCTTTTTTATTAGAAGCTACACTTTATGGACAAGATCGAGATCATCAGTGGAGAGAGATAAAACAAAAACGTCAAACACTATCTCCCTCATATATCCTTACCTTAAAACCTGAGGTACCACAGGTCTACTATTTAGAGATAAAAAGTGCATCTTCTTTAAAATTTGGACTTTTTTTAGAGAGTGTCAAAGAGTATAAAGAGGAGGATCTTCATCGGCAAATCATCAACATCCTTTTTTTAGGTGTAATTTTAACCCTGACAATTTATAATTTTTTGCTCTATCTTGTTATTAAAGATAAGGCGTACTTCTATTATGGACTATACCTCTTTTTTGTGTTTGTACTAGAGATTAGTTATGTGGGATTGGCACCACTCTATTTTAATGACATGTATACTTATATAGATCGGCAGACTTTGATTGAGAAAGTGGGATTGATTGTGATATTTTATGGGCTCTTTTTTATAGAGTTTCTCAAATTACGCCAAATCATCTATCTCTATAGGGTAAATCAAATCTTTATTATTTTAGCTATTGCGATGATGCTATTTACGTTTTTGCCTTATGTTTTACGTATGCATGTGATACTTGCCACGACGTTTACCTTTACAATATTTAACTTTTATGCTTCAATCATAAGTTATCGTCAAGGCTTAAAACATGCAAGACTATTTATCTTGGGGTTTGGGGTTGTTCTGTTTGTTTATCTTATCATGTCTTTAGATGCATTAGGAATCATCTCAATTGTGCACTATTTTCAAAATATGCCTATCATTGCAACCGCAATTGAAGCGATGATTCTCTCCTTGGCATTTGTGGATAAATTTTATATTTTGCAAAAACAAAAAGCAGATAGTGATCAAAAACTTCTTTTAGAGTCAAGAAATAGAGAAGCAATTGTACAAGAGGAAGTTGAGCGAAAAACAACACAACTACAAAAGTCGATACAAGTGCAAGATGTACTTTTTAATGAACTACATCATCGTGTTAAAAATAACTTACAGCTGATTTTATCAATTACGCGTCTACAAAAAGGGCAATTTTTTGATAAAAATTTACAAGAACCTTTTGAATCTTTAGAAAAACGTATTGATGCCATAGCACAGACACACTCATTGATCTATTTGAGTAAAGATATTGAGACAATTGAGATGCAAGGGTATCTTGTACAGTTGACGACGCATTTAAAAGAGAGTGATATATCTAGCAATATTACCCTTAAGTATGAAATTGATCAAGAATTACATTTAGATATTGCAGTGACCATAGGGCTTATCGTCAATGAGTTAGTTTACAATGCGATTAAGTATGCTTTTGATGAAAAAGGTGGTATTGTTACTATTGTCTTGAAAGATTTTTATCTGGAAGTTTATGATAATGGTAAAGGGTATGATAGTGTTAATGTGAAAAAAGAGAGTTTAGGGTTACAGCTGGTTAAGTCATTAGTACATAGTCAACTTAGAGGTACCATTGAGATGGATACCTCCAAAGGGACGAAATATATGATAAATTTTAAACAGAAATAATTGTATTAAGTATATAAATGACCTGCAAGATAACCACTTGCAAAAGACCATTGAAGGTTGTACCCACCACAAGGACCATCTAAATCCATGACCTCGCCACAGAAGTAGAGCCCTTTACAGATACGGCTTTGCATCGTCTCAGGATTGATCTCTTTAAGTTTAATACCCCCTCTTGTAATCATCGCCATTTTAAAACCGTCATGTCCTGTGATAGTCAAAGGAGTCCAAGCCAATAGTTTGATTAAGGTATCACGATTTTGACCTGAGACCTTAGCATAAGTGCTAAGGGGGTTAATATTTGCTAATTTGATTAATGCTTGTGAAAGTGGTTTTGGAAGTAGTGTTGCTACTAAATCAACTAGAGAGATTTCGGGGGTTTTTAAAGCAATCTGTTTAAGGTGTTGACGTATCTGCTCTTCATTCATCCCTTTTGTGAGATTTAAAAGCAGTGGTACTTCACCATACTTTTCTAAAAGGGGTGTTACTTCTCTTGCAAAGTCAAGTACTACAGGACCACGAATACCCTCTTTGGTAAATATAAGATCACCTTTTGCGCGTAATTTTTTTGCTTTTTTTAGATCTACGCGAAGTTCAACCTGAGGAATGGTATCTGCACGACAATTTGCGACCCATTTCTCTTTTGTGATCAAAGGCATCATTGCAGGATGTAGGCTAGTGATGGTGTGCCCAACTGCTTTTGCAAGTCTATATCCATCTCCTTCAGCCCCGAGTGTTGGATACCCTAATCCTCCTGTCGCGATGATAATATGATCTGCATCATAAGTGTGATCTGTAGTCTCTACACCTATCACTTGGTCTGCTTTTGTTTTTAGTTTGATAGCACGTTGTTTACATATGATATCTATTTCAAGACGAAGCATCTCTTGATGTAGAGCCTCTATGATTGTATTGGCATTATGTGTAATTGGAAAGACTCGATATCCATCTGGTGCATGACTCTCTACTCCTAGTGCTTTAAAAAATTTCATCAATGCTTGATAATCTAAGGCTTTGAGTGAAGGAGTCATAAATCGTCCATCTCTTCCAAAACGTTGCATAAAAGTCTCATTGTCAAGGGTATTGGTAAGGTTGCACCTACCTCCACCTGTAGCTTTTAGTTTTGATCCAAGTTTAGAAAGTTTTTCAAGTAAAAGGACTTTTTTGCCATTTTTTGCTGCTACAATAGCGGCTATCATACCTGCTGCTCCAGAGCCTATAACGATAAGGTCAAACTGTATCTTTTCCTGCATAAAAAATTTTACAATAATTTTCTTTATTATTAATCAAATTTCTATACAATCAGCTTATATTTTTGAGGAGGAAAAGTAATGGATAAAAAGATAGTTAGTGTAATAACACTATCTAGTATATTGTTGTTGGGCGGATGTGGTGATAAACAGAGTGAATCCAAAGAAGCAGTAGAGTTTAATAAGACAAAAGTGGTAGAGACGGTAGAGCGCATCAATCCTAAAACACTTTACCTAAAAAGTAAAGCACAAAAAGCAGCAGAAGAGGAAGCTATAAGAGAGGCTGCAGAAGAGAAAGCAAAAATAGAGCGTCAAGAGAGCGCGCTTCTTAAAGCAAAGTTGCAAGCTAAAGAGCAAGCAAAACGTGAAGCAGGTCAGAAGGCAGCAGCATTAGCAGCGATGCAAGCAGCACAATTAAAAGCCGAAGAAGAGGCAAAATTAGTAAAGGCCAAAGCAGAAGCAGAGCAGCTAGCGCATATTCAACTACAGATGCAAAAAGTAGAGCAAGCGTCTAAAGAGGTTGCTGTACAAAAAGCACTTTTACAAGAACAGAGTGCAAAATTCAAACTCAACGAAAAAAACATGATGAAGTCTCAAAAAGCACTTGATTTAGCACAAAAAAAACTTGATGCTAATCGTACTGCATTGCAAGCAGAGAGAAAAGAGTTTGTGCAAGAGCGTGATATTTTTTTAAATGAAAAACATAGTTTTGTTGAGAAGCAAGTAGCATTTAATACACTACGTGACAAACTTCAGTTAGAAGAGGGTGTGATCACACAATCTTTGCAAGATATAAAGAGCCAAAAACTGTTTTTAATACAAGAACAGAATCAAACAGAAACTTTTCAAAAAAACTTACAAGAGTTAAATAGTTCATTACATGTATTAAAAGGTGATCTGTCACTACAAAAAGAGGCACTTTTAAAAGAACAAAATCAAACCAATGCACAAAAAGCTGATTTAGAGCAAGCATTAGCATTTTTAAATAGACAAAAAAGTGAATTCAAAGAGAAAGAGGTACTTTTTCAAAGTCAAAAAATGGCATTTACTAAAGAGCAAAATGCAACCAAAGTACTTCAACGGAGTCTTGATAAGCAAAAGGTAGCGTTACAAGAGTTAAATAGTTCACTTTTATCAGATCAAAAAGTGTTGGCAGTTGAGCAAAATAATACAAGGATGATGAAGATAGAGCTGGATCAGCTCAAAGCGACGTTGAGTGAGAAAGAAGCGACATTTGAGAAAGCGTATGTTGCATTTAAAGCTGATCAAAATGCAACCACTATAATGAAAAAAGAGTTAGAGACACAAAAGGCACTTTTACTGAAAGAGCAAAAATTGGTAGAGTCTGAAAAAGCAACAATAGAGAAGATGAAAGCAGCCGCTGCTACTGCAGCACTGTTAGCAACACAACAAGCAGAAGCAAAAATTAAAGAACGTGAAGCTCAAAAGCTCATAGATGAAAAAGCGTTACATCAGAAAGTAGAAAGTGAGAAGCGTTTACTTGAAGAAGAGCGTATAAAACTGCAAGAGGCAAAACAAAAATTTGAGAGAGAGTTACAAGCATTGGATGCCGAAAAGAGAAAAGTATCAGATGAAAAAGTAGCATTTGAGAAAATGGCAAAAGTACAGACTGTTGAACATGAGCTCTTTAGTGTTTTGATTCAGAGTAAAGTAGCATTTCAAAATAACAGTTCAGAACTCACACTTACAAGTGAAAAGCTGTTGAATAAAGTGGCAGAAGTACTGAAAAAAAATAGTGATTTTGTCTATATGGTTGAAGGACATACTGATCAAGTAGGTGATGAAGCGCATAATCTGACATTGAGTGGTGAACGTGCGAAAAAGGTGAAAACTTATTTGATATCACAAGGGGTTAATGAGAAGATATTGAAAGCGAAAGGTTTTGGATCTTCTAAGCCAATTGCAGATAATAGTACTAATGAAGGAAGATTGCAGAATCGCCGTGTTGTGATTAAGATTACAGAGTAAAAGTAGATGATAATGACCTGAAAAATCAGGTCATTATGACTATTCAAAATCAGTTTTTAAGATAGCACCGCTACTAGCATTGGTGACAAGTTGTCTATACTGTTTTAGCCAAGAACCTTGAATATCTTTGATAATTGGTTTAAAGTTTGCACGTCTAGCTTCAATCTCTTCATCAGTGAGACGGACACTTAGTTGATAGTTGTCTACATCGATATCAATGATATCTCCATCCTCTAAAAGCCCAATAACTCCACCTTCAGCTGCTTCTGGACTGACATGTCCAATACTCGCACCTCTGGTTGCGCCTGAGAAACGACCATCAGTGATAAGGGCTACCTTGTCTCCGAGTCCCATACCCATGATAAGTGATGTAGGAGCTAGCATCTCTTGCATACCAGGTCCTCCTCTAGGTCCCTCATAACGGATAACAACAACATCCCCAGCTTTGACTTTACCACCAGTGATACCGACAATCGCTTTTTGTTGGGAGTCAAAACAGACTGCTTTACCAGTATATACTCTCATAACAGGATCAATCCCTGCTGTTTTAACAACTGCACCTTCTTGTGCTAAGTTACCAAAAAGAATCGCTAAACCACCCACTTTTGAGTAAGGATTATCAATCGTATGAATGATATTGGTATCTTTAATCTCTGCTGTGGCAATTCTCTCACCAATGGTGTTACCCTCTACAGTTGGGTTTTCAAGTTGCAGTACATTATTCCCTCTTTTGGCAATCTCTGACATAACGGCACTCACCCCTCCTGCTTTATGGACATCTTCCATATGGACAGTAGTCAGTGAAGGTGAGATTTTAGCGATATGTGAAACACGCTTACTCATCTCATTGATATCTGCAAGATTAAACTCTACACCTGCTTCTTTAGCAATTGCTAGCATATGAAGAACAGTATTTGAGCTTCCACCCATCGCCATATCTACGGCAAATGCATTATTGACAGCACTCTCGTTGAGGATGTTTTTCATCTTCAGACGTTCACTCTCAGCCTCATCTTTAGCAATTTCACAAATTCTTCTAGCGGCAATTCTTAATAGTTCTTCTCTTTCTGGTGTTCGTGCTAAAATAGTCCCGTTTCCATCAAGTGCAATTCCCATTGCTTCCATCAAAGTATTCATTGAGTTTGCTGTAAACATTCCTGAACATGAGCCTCCACTTGGACATGCTTCACACTCGATCTCTGTAAGTCTCTCTTCATCGATCTCACCAGCTTCAAACTGTCCTACTGCTTCAAACGCAGTCGCTAAATCTATGGAGGTACCATCTTTTAATTTACCAGCTTTCATAGGTCCGCCACTGACAAATACTGTAGGTACATTGACACGCAGTGCTCCCATAATCATACCTGGGGTGATTTTATCACAGTTAGGGATACAGATCATCGCATCAAGCTTGTGTGCATTCATCACTGTTTCAATAGAGTTTGCGATAATCTCACGGCTAGGAAGAGAGTAGAGCATACCATCATGACCCATTGCAATTCCATCATCTACCCCAATGGTATTAAACTCAAAAGGTACACAGCCGTTTTTACGAATCTCATCTTTGATGATTGCACCATATTCATTGAGGAAAAAATGTCCAGGAATTACTTCATTAAAAGAGTTTGCTACTCCGATAAATGGTTTCCCAAAATCTTCATCTTTAAGTCCAGTTGCACGAAATAGACTACGATGTGGAGCACGATTGTGCCCCTTTTTTACTTCATCACTTCTCATATAAAAAGTCCTATAGTTAATTTTTTATCTATTATAGCAAACTGTTGGTTTGAGACGACATTGAACCTACTTTGTTACCAACCTTTGTTATAATTACAGTAGAGGTGATATCATGAGAATTGTAATTATCGGTGGTGGTATTGCAGCAGCCTATATGGCCAATAACCTTAAAAAATATGACGCGCATGTGGAAGTAATGATTGTCTCTGAAGAGGCATATTTACCTTATGATCGGATACATCTTTGTGCTCTTGTTGATCAGAGTGCGCCTATGCAAAAGATTCAACTCCCCCTTGATCCTATGGTAGAAGTGGAACTTAATCAGAGAATTATCAAGATTGATAAGCTAAAAAAACGTATTTTTTCTAAAAATGCCTCTTTCTCCTATGATAAATTGATCATTGCTACAGGATCTAGACCCAAAACACTATTTGATATTGCAAATATTGAAAATGCAGCAGTTTTTAGAAGTGCCTATGACTGTCAGCAGATTCGAAAGGGTATCATAGATCGAGAAGTTGTCGTGATTGGTGCTGGACCTATAGGCTTAGAGCTTTTAGAAACGCTGGATGCGATGGATGAGGTAGAACATATTACACTACTGGTACGAGGAGATTATCTCTATGACAAAGCACTCTCTCCTCAATCCATCACAGAGATGGAGCGTTGTTTTCTTGAGAGTGGTAAAATCAGAATCTCTTATGAAGATGAAGTGATAGAAAAAACTGTTGAAAACAGTCATATTACCCTTTTAAAAACAGAGAAATTAGAGATTGAAAATCCTTTTGTAATCTTTGGTGTAGGTATAGAACCTAATATTGATTTTGCCAGAGAAGTATTGGCCTGTAATCGAGGGGTATTAACAGACCTTTACATGAAGAGTAGTGACCCAGATATCTATGCTGTGGGGGAAGCTGCAGAAGTGGAAACATTCTCTTTCACTGCTGGGCATGTCAAAGAGTGTACTTTACAGGCAGATGTTGTGATTGCAGATATTTTAACATTAGAAGAGAGAGAATTTCTTTTAGAAGTTGCGATTGATATGTTGAAAGTAGGTGAGTTTGATCTCATCGAAGTACGTGCATCGACTTATGCATCTGATCATGAAAAGTTACTGATTACAGCTATGAAAGAGCACAGAGTAGATGAGTACTTTATTCAAGAGGATAGATTGACACGTTTTATTGGTATTAATTCCAACGTAGACATAGGCTATCTTGAGTCTTTGATGCAAAGTGGTGAAAAAGTGGACCCTTCGTATCTCTATGAAAATAGATTGGTAGGTGAACGTGGAAGACTTATCTGTAGTTGTGAACATGTCTACCAAAGGGATATTGAAGAGGTAGTTGCACAAAGTGGTATCAATACCTTTTTAGAGTATGGTGCATTTTCACAAGCGGGACGTGTTTGTGGGAGATGCAAAAAGATGGTTGAAGATAGGATAATGGCATCACAGTATCTCATTGATCCTAATATCCCCAAACGTACCCCTGAAGAGATAGCAAGGGAAAAGGAGATTGCCTTAGTCAAAAAGCGAATCGACAAGTATAATCGACTCCATCCGCAAAACCAACTTGATAGTGAAAATCTCTCATGTTCGCTTGATGCTTTTGAGATTACAAGTAAAGAGGTCAATAGTTGGATTTCGATGGTTACTGCAAGTATGCAACTACATCCTGAGTTTGAAGGGGTAGTCAAAGAGGGGATCAATAACCTCAATCGTGTGCCTATTATTTGGTTGGAGCTTTCTGACTGCTCTGGTAATTCCGAAGCATTTATCAAGTCTACACACCCTGATATTGCAGATTTGATTTTTGATTATATCTCTTTGGATTATCATGAACTGTTGATGAGTGCGAGTGGAGATCAGAGCGAGAGTGTCTTAGAAAATATTATCAAGCATGACAAAGGTACCTATATTTTGATTGTTGAGGGGGCTATTCCTATGGCGATGGAGGGAAAATATCTGCGTATAGGTCCTCAAGGTGAGACGGGACTTTCTCTTTTACAGAAGTGTGCTAAAGATGCTGCTTTAATTCTCTCTGTGGGTAGTTGTGCACTAGATGGGGGTGTGGTAGCAGCTGCACCAAACCCAACAGGTGCAGTGGGTGTTTCAGAAGCGCTGCAAAGAGAGGATGTGATTAATCTCCCAGGGTGTCCAGTCAATCCTATCAATATTGTTGGGACACTGCTCTCTTATTTGATGTTTGAAGAGTTACCGCCACTTGATCAATTTAATCGACCGCTTTGGGCTTATGAGGGAAGAATTCATGATAATTGTGAGAGACGTGGACATTATGAACTTGGTGAATTTGTGCAAGAGTGGGGCGATGAGGGTGCGAAAAAGGGGTGGTGTCTTTTTGAAATGGGATGTAAAGGACCTTATACCAATGCCAACTGCCCGACGATGAAATTTAACAAAGGTACAAGTTGGCCAGTACAAGCGGGACATGGTTGTATGGGGTGTGTGGAAGTTGGCTTTTTTGATAAGTTTGCAGATGAGCGTAAAGTGGAAGAAGGAGAGTTGTCATGAAGAAGATTGTGATTGATCCTATTACCAGAATAGAGGGGCATTTACGTGCTGAAGTGATGATTGATGAAGCCAATGTTGTGCAAGAAGCGTATGTTAGTGGACAACTCTTTCGTGGTATTGAGACCATTCTTAAAGATCGTGACCCTAGAGATGCAGGATTACTTGCTGGGCGCATTTGTGGAGTGTGTACCAATTCACACTTTAGAGGTGCAATTAGTGCGGTAGAAGATGCTTATGGGATAGTGCCTCCCAAAAATGGTGAGATCATTAGAGATTTAATCTCTTTAGCGCTTTTTCTTCAAGATCATGTGGTACATTTTTACCATCTGCACCTTTTAGATTTTGTAGATGTGACCAAATCGTTAGATGCAGATCCAAAATTAACCAGTAAGACAGGGCATCTCTACTCTAAACGACCTTATGCTAATTCTCATGCACACTATATAGGGGTTAAGGAGAAGCTAGCAAAATTTATCAAGTCAGGGAGGTTAGGTCCTTTTAGTAATGGGTATTGGGGACATGGTGCCTATAAACTGCGTCCTGAAGAGAATTTGCTGTTACTTTCTCACTATTTGGAAGCGTTAAAGTTTCAATCTAATATCTCACAAGCGATTGCTATTTTTGGTGCTAAAACACCCCATCCACAAACGCTTGTTGTTGGTGGGGTGACGAGTGTTGCTGATATGTTAAATCCACAACGTTTAAATGATTTTATCTTTATGCTTAAAGAGGCAAAAGAGTTTGTAGATCGAGCATATTTACCTGATATGAAACTATTAGCACATGCTTATAGAGATGAGATCAAAGCGGGTTTAGGACGTGGTAATGGAAACTTTTTTGCTGTAGGTGGTTATCAGTTTGATGAGGAACATAAACTTTTTGAAAATGGTGTGATTTTTGATCATGACTTTGAAAATATTGTATCTTTTGATCCTAAAAAAGTGACTGAAGAGGTAGAGCGTGCGTGGTACAAAGATGAGAAACCTTTTTATACAGATCTACATGAAGATGGCTCTTTAAAAACAGAGGCGAAAGAGGATAAATATAGCTGGATAAAAGCACCAAAATATGATGGAAAAACGATGGAGTGTGGACCTTTGGCGAGAGTACTTGTAAGTTACCAACAAGGGAACCGTTTTATCAAACCTTTTGTCGATGAGTTTTTATCATTTACTGAACTTGAGTTGATAGATCTCTCTACTACAGTGGGAAGAAATGCTGCTCGTGCGATTGAGAGTGCTTATATTGCTGAGTATATTTTTAAATCAGTGAATAGATTGGTTGAGAATATAAAATATTATGATACAAAGACTTGGACGCACTATCTTTTTGATACGCTGCCTAAAGAGGCAGAGGGAACTCTTTATCTTGAAGTGCCAAGGGGTGTTTTGGCACACCTTGTTTCGATTAAAGCACAAAAGATTGCAAAGTATCAGGTGATCGCTCCTACAACTTGGAATGCTACACCTAAAGATAGTAAGGGGCAAAGAGGTGCCTACGAAGAGGCGTTGGTAGGAATAGCATTAGAAGATCCTGCTAAACCACTGGAAGTATTGAAGGTTTTACACTCATTCGATCCTTGTTTAGCATGTGCAGTACATATTATTGATCACCGAGGTAAAGTATTTGGTCGATATAAAGTAAAATAGAGATTATACACTTTAAATTAATAAAGGGGAATGGAAGATGGAAAAAAAGATAAAACTGGTCTGTGATCAGCTCATTGATGAAAAAGATTTAATTATCAGTGATGAGGTTATTGAAGAGTTGAAAGTGAGAGATTTGACACTCAAGGTGTGTGATAAGAGTGTATGTGAGGTTAAGATCTACTCCAAGGTACGTTTTCCTATTTCTGATATTATTCCTATTTTAGGTGATTTTGGATTTATCACAATCAGTGAGATTACTTATGAGGCAAAATTTCAAAAAGATATTCTTTTTGTGACGAAATTACTACTTGATATTGAGAAAAAAGAGCTTTTAATCAAACACAAAGAGAATTTTAAATCACTCTTTTTAAATGTGATTGATGGAAACTTAGAATCAGGGAAGTTACTGGGACTTGTCTACTTTGAAAACTTTAGTCTAAGAGAGATCTTTTATCACGCACAGTGGGTAACTATGCAGAGCAGATTATCGCTGATTTTAATAAAACTTCTTTAGAAGATTGTATCATTAAGTATACCCCACTTTTTGCACTGTTTAGAGACTATTTTGTGACAAAATTTGATCCTGCATTGAAAGATCGTGATCGTGTCCTTGAAAAAATTAACCAAAATATTATTGAGGCATTTAAAAAAATTGAGAGTATCAATGATGATAGAATGTTAAAACTTATTTATGAAATATTACAAAGTATTGTTCGTACAAACTACTTTAAAAAGTGCGACACCATTGCTTTGAAGTTTGACGTGAGCAGGTTAACACATATTTTAAAAGGGGTACAGCCGCATTATGAAACTTTTGTCTATGCCAATGATATGAAAGGAACACACCTAAGGGTCTCTACTGTATGTCGAGGAGGGCTAAGATGGAGTAACCGCATGGAGGATTTTAGAACGGAAGTGAAGTCTTTGATGACAACACAAGAGGCGAAAAACTCTGTTATTGTTCCTAAAGGGGCAAAAGGTGGATTTGTCATCACTAAAAATGAGGGGCAAGTAGATAAAAAAGATTTTGAGGGGTACTATACCCGTTTTATCAATGCACTACTTGATGTGGTTGATAATCAAGTTGCTGGTGAGATTGTGAGAGATCCTTTATGTGTGAGCTATGATCAGGATGACCCTTATTTTGTAGTTGCTGCAGATCGTGGAACTTCAAGTATGAGTGATACTGCTAATGCTATTTCTAAAAATAGAGGGTTTTGGCTTTTAGATGCATTTGCGAGTGGTTCTAGTAATGGGTATCATCATAAAAAGCTTGGTGTGACGGCTAAAGGTGCAATTAAAGCTTCTCAGAGGTTTTTTATTGAAGAGGGAATAGATTTTTATAAAGAGTCTATCTCAATTGTGGGTGTAGGATCCATGAGTGGCGATGTTTTTGGTAATGGTTTGCTTGAGAGTCCCTATTTTCGTCTTGTAGGAGCGATTAGTTCTGATGAGGTATTTATCGATCCCAATCCAGATTTAGAGATTGCTTATGGTGAGCGTCAAAGATTGTTTGCGATGAAACGCGGTAAGTGGTCAGAGTATGATCAGACTAAAATCTCTACAGGGGGTGGGGTTTTTAAGCGAGCAAGTAAAAGTGTGACTTTGACACCTGAGATTCAGGTATTGATCAAGAGTGACAAAGAGACGCTCAATGGCGAAGAGTTGGCAAAAGCACTTTTACAAGTAGAGGTGGATATGCTCTACTTTGGTGGGATTGGTACTTATGTCAAATCAAGTAGTGAGACCAATATCAGTTTAGGGGATAAAAATAATGAATTTGTACGTATTGATGCGGATGAGGTCAATGCAAAAGTAGTGTGTGAGGGTGCAAACTTAGCGCTGACAATGCCTGCACGCATGGAGTATGCGATGCAAGGTGGGAAGATCAACTTAGATAGTATTGATAACTCCGCGGGGGTTGATACGAGTGATCATGAAGTTAATCTCAAAATTTTGCTCAACGCTTTGGTAGAGAAAGAGATACTTAGCAGTGATGAAAAGGACAGTACTTTACAAGGGTTAAGTAGTAGTGTGGTAGAGAGTGTCATGTGGACAAATTATCTGCAATCTCTCTCTATCTCTCTTGATACCAAACGCTCCGTTAAACATGTAGAGAGCTTTACACAATCTTTGACGGTATTAGAAAAACATTTAGATACGTTTAAACGTAGTTATTTTGATATTCCTAAAGAGCGTGACTTTGATGAGGTTATTGATAGTGATGGTCGAGTGATACGACCAGTGATTGCTACCATGACGCTGTATGCAAAGATTTTATTACAAGATCTTTTATCAGAGTGTACGATGTTTGAAGAAGAGGGCTTTTTTGAGCGTTATCTTTTTAAATATTTTCCAAAATCATTGATTGCGATTTATGAAAATGAGATCAAAGCGCATCCTTTGCGTAAAGAGATTACTTCGATGATCATTGCCAATAAGATTATTAATTTTGCAGGCGCAACATTTATCAAAGATTTGGATACTTTGGGTGTTGAAAAATTTATGCTTAAGATTAAAGCATATTTGGTGATTAATCAGCTTTTCAATGCCAATGATATTCGCTATGAGATTTATAGAAATGATTATACTATTGCCATCAAAGATCAATACTATATGCTCTTAAAGATTGAGGATGTGATCGAATATAATGTGCAATGGATGTTAAAAAGTTTACGTAAAGAAGATATTCGGTTTGATACGATTTTAGAGTATAAGAGTTGTATTTTTGATGTTATTGAAACTTTGCAAACCTCTAAAAGGACTCAAGTCAAAGACAATGAACTATTGAGTACTTTTTTTGCTAATCTTGATTTTTTAAGATTCTCTTCTGCTATTATCAAGATCAAGCAACTCTCCAAGGCTGATTTAACCGAGGCAGCAACACTCTTTTATACGTTAGTACAAAAGCTTGAGATTGCACTTTTAATAGATAAGATAGAGACGATCTCCTCTAAAAATGTGATCCAAGATTACCTCAAAGTACAATTAGAGCAGTTATTAGAGTTTAAATTGGTCTATTTGACTGAGAAACTATTGCAATTTAAACGTGAGGGAGAAGAGGGAGAGCGGATCATAGAGAACTATTTTGATCATGAGTCCTTTGATAAGAAGCGTTATGATGACATGATAGCGTTTATTAAAACAAGTGATCATCTTTCCCTCTCAGATTTGTCGGTTACGGTAAATACATTGTTGTTATTACGCTAATTTAAATTATTTTTAGAAATGCCGATACTATGCCTAATATGTATACAAGATAATGTATAAGTAAAAGGTATAGTCAAGTATGGATGAGAAGATAAGACAACTTGTAAAGATGGGTAAGACACTTCAACTTTTATATGTTGAAGATAATGAAAGTGTACGTGTTGCGACACTAGAGTTATTTAATAGATTTTTTACAAATATTACCGTAGCAGTTGATGGTGAAGAGGGACTACAAAAATTTAAAGAAGCAGAAGAGCATTTTTTTGATGTGATTATCACAGATATCAATATGCCTAAAATGACAGGTATTGAGATGATAGAAGAGATTAGAGCGGAAGATAAAAATATCTCAATCTTAGTTCTTTCAGCACATAATGAAATCAACTATTTCACGGAGACTATTAAGTTAGGTATAGATGGATATCTTCTAAAACCTATTGATTTGCAACAGTTCATTGATACGTTGAGTGGTTCTTTAGAGAAGATTGTGCTCAGACGTGAAAATGAAGAGTATAAAAATGGGTTAGAGAGTAAAATCCTTGAAAAAACCCAAGAGTTAGAGTATAGACTCTATCATGATGATTTGACAGATCTGAAAAATCGCACTTCACTTATCCATGATTTAGAAGGTGATGCTTTCTCTGCTCTACTTTTAATTGATGTGGATCGTTTTCATAATATCAATGAAATCTTTGGTATGGAGGGTGGTAACTGTGTCATTCAACAATTTGCTGATTTTTTAAGAGCATTTTGTTTGGATAAATCTTATGAAGTTTATCGTCTTCACGGAGATAGTTTTGTGCTGCGCTCCACCAAAGATTATCTTGCACTTGAAGAGTATGAAAAAGAGGTACCACAGCTTTTAGAAGAGTTGAGCCATTTTGCTGCTTATATTAAAGAGGCAGATGATTATGTAGAGATCGATATCACCATCGGGATCTCATTTGAAAAACAAAATGCACTTGAAAAGGCAGAAGTTGCACTCAAGTATGCACAAAGTACACGACGTAACTATATTGCTTATAATCGATCTATTGATACTACAAAACAGCTCAAAGATGCGAGGTTTTGGCGTAGTGAAATCAAACATGCGATTTTAGACAATAGAATTGTCCCGTTTTTTCAACCTATTGTTGATAGAGAACAAAATGTTGTAAAGTATGAAGTGTTGATGCGACTAGAGCGAGAAAAAAACGGCCAACTTGAACGGGTTTCACCATTTTTCTTTCTCAAAGTGGCTAAACAGACTAAACAGTATGAAAAACTCACAGAGATTATGATTGAGAAGAGTTTTAGTGTAATGAAAGATTATGATGTTGATTTTTCACTTAACCTCTCTTTTGATGATATTGGTAATCAAGGTTTTTCTGTCATGTTAAAAAGATTGATCAACCAATATCAGGTAGGTGAACGACTTATTTTTGAAATTGTAGAGAGTGAAGATCTCTCTAGTTATGAATCTGTACAACTTTTTGTAAGAGAGATGAAAGCAATGGGTGTACGGATCGCTATTGATGACTTTGGCTCAGGGTTTTCAAACTATAAACGTATTTTTGATATTGCACCATCCTTTTTAAAAATTGATGGTTCTTTGATTAAAAATATTGATACAGATAAAAACTCATATGAGCTTGTGAAGTCTATTGTATCATTAACAAGAGCGTTGGATATTACAACGATTGGAGAGTATGTTTACTCTAAAGAGATCTTTGATATCTGTTATGATCTTGGTGTTGAAGAGTTTCAAGGCTTCTATTTCTCTGAACCAATTGATGCAGAGCAGCTTGCTAAAAATGAGCGAAGGTTGGTTACGGCTTAGCTATATAGTACTCTTGAATAAAAAGCGCAGGATCAACCGATTGTTGGTTTAGAATAAGGCTAAAGTGTAAGTGAGGTCCTGTGGATCTCCCTGTACTACCAACATACCCTATAAGATCTCCCTTATTGACAAAATCACCTGTTTTAACAGCAAAATCTTGCATATGACAGTACATCGTGATGACACCCTCACCATGATCGAGATAAATGGTGTTTCCATTAAAAAAGAATGGTTCACAAATACTCACATGACCACTTTCTGCTGCTCTAATAGGTGTGCCTTTTGGTGCTGCTATATCAATACCCTTATGTGGTGACCGTGGTTTTTTATTGTAGTATCTTTTTTGACCATAGGGTGAAGAGATACGTCCTGTCAAAGGTGCTACAAAGTCTAAATTTGTTTCCAAAGATTTGTTAAAACTGGCAATAAGGTTTTTAGCTTTTCTCTTCTCTTTATAGTGGCGTGACAAATCTTTTTTAACAGGTGTGACATGTTTGTTTGTTGTGAGGGTAATAAACTCTTTTGGATAGACCTTTTTTTGGATGGTAAAATAGTAATCCTTTTTTTGATGTTGTGTCACTGCAACAAGATGCCTTTCGCCCACCTTCTCATCAACGCCAATACCAATGACACCTAAATATTTTCCCTCTTTTTTAAGCACCTTTGCCTCTTTGGATTTGTAGAAGAGTTTAGGTTTATAGCTGAACTTCCCCAGTTCAATAACCGCAATTCCCCCTTGGTGAGGTGCATGTTCAAGTGCAAAAATTGAAGTTGAAAAAAGGAAAAAGAGAAAGCTAAATACGTTCTTCAAAAATACCCTCTCTTTTATTTTTATCTACATTATCCCAAGAAAATATCTTACCATTCATAGCGATGTAAATACCATATGGAAGTGTTTGTACTGCAGTGATAGCAGAGGCTAGATTAAATAGTGCATCAGAAAATTTAAAAGCATAAGGTATCATAGCACCAGTCAAGATAATGGTCTTGTCTGTGATAGAAGAGAGCATTTTTGCACTCTCTACCATCGTATCTGTACCGTGGGTGATGATAATTTGATGCACTTTAGTTTCATTACAAGCTTTTTTAATCTCTTCTCTATCCAGACTATTCATATCTAGAGAATCTTTGAGCATAAGTGATGTGATAGATAACAGTTCACGGTTACATCGACCCTGTTTGAGCATTGATTCTATATGTTGTGTATCCATCACCAGTTCACCAGTGAGTTCATCATATCTTTTGGCGATAGTACCGCCAGTAGAAAAGAGTTTAATGCTCATCATACTCATGGTTTAAATACATTAATGAGCGCATATGTGTTTTATATGCTTCTAAATCAAAATCATCCATTGTTGAAACGCCATCATCTATGGCAGCTTGTGCCACAGCGGAGGCAACCCAGATACAGATCTCTTTGTTGAATGGTTTTGGAATGATATGGTTTTTCCCATACTCTAAAGTTGTATCATTGTATGCGGCTTTGACATAGTAAGGGATTGGTTCTTTTGCAAGATTGGCTAATGCACGTGCCGCCGCCATTTTCATGTTTTCTGTGATTTTAGAGGCACGTACATCAAGTGCTCCTCTAAAGATAAATGGAAACCCTAAAACATTATTGACCTGATTTGGAAAATCACTACGTCCTGTACCCATAATTAAGTCATCTCTAACTGCATGTGCTTCATCAGGCATGATTTCTGGTGTTGGGTTTGAACAAGCAAAGATGATTGGATTATCTGCCATAGATTTGACCATCTCTCCAGAGACAAGTTTTGGACCACTAAGCCCTAACATCATATCTGCACCACGCATTGCATCTGCAAGTGTCTCATCATCGGTATCAATGGCAAACTCTTGTTTATGTGATGTGAGGTCTGTACGCTTTGTATTGATAACTCCTTTACTATCTACCATGACAATATTTTTTGCACCGAGATTTCGATACATCTTTGCACAAGCAATTCCTGCCGCACCTGCACCAATGACGACGATTTTGATCTCTTCAATATCTTTACCTGTAATGTCGAGTACATTGATAAGGCCTGCTGTAGTGATGATTGCTGTACCGTGTTGGTCATCATGCATGACAGGAATATTGACACGCTCTTGTAATTTCTGCTCGATCTCAAAGCATTTTGGTGCGGCAATATCTTCAAGATTGATACCGCCAAAAGTATCCGCGATTGCTGCACAGATATCAACAATTTTATCTGGATCCTTTTCGTTGATTTGGATATCAACTGCATCTACGTTTGCAAACTTTTTAAAGAGTACTGCTTTACCTTCCATGACAGGTTTACCTGCAAGGGCTCCAATATCACCAAGACCAAGTACTGCAGTACCGTCAGTGATAACTGCGACTAAATTTCCTTTTGCTGTATATTTGTATGCAAGAGAGGGATCTCTTTGGATCTCTTTACACGGAATAGCAACCCCTGGAGTATAGGCTAAAGAGAGATCAAGTTGTGTATCACAAGGTTTTGTGATCTCCGTAGCAATTTTACCGCCTTCATGATATTTCAATGCATCTTCATTGATTTTTTTAAACATTTTGTTCCTCGTAAAAGTTAATTAATTTTTCAATTCTAATAACAATATCGGCACGTCCTACAATACTGAGTACATCGTAAACAGATGGACTGACGGCACTGCCTACCATAGCGATACGGATAGGTTGTGCAAGTTGTTTCATTTTAAGTGAATTTTGTTCCATGAACTGTTTTGTTGCTTTTTCAAATCCACTTGGCAAGTGCAAGGCTTCTGCATAATCATTAATAAAAGCAGTATATTTTTTGAGAATTTCAATCGCCTCTTGGTTGATAAATTTGTTGTAAGCTTTTTGATCATAACTTTGAGGCGTCTCGATCATAGTACGTGCCATATCTGCAAACTCTTTGATTGTTTTTGCACGTTCTCTTAGAGAATCGACAATAAGCTCTTTTCTATCATGTCCGTGAATCTCAAGGTCAAAAAACTTTAACTCTTCGATGATACGTTCCCATGAACTGTTTTTGATGTAGTGTGCATTAAGCCATTCAAGTTTTTCAGGGTTGTAAGCAGAAGCAGATTTGTTGATATTTGTAGGGTCAAAAAGCTCTAACATCTCTGAAAATGAAAAGATCTCTTGATCTCCATGACTCCACCCTAGACGAATTAAAAAATTCAGTACAGCTTCTGGGAGATAACCCATATTTTTATACTCCATCACATCCATTGCACCGTCACGTTTAGAGAGTTTTTTACCTTGAGGATTGAGGATCATTGGTACATGATAAAACTTTGGCAGATCAAAACCAAGTGCTTCGTAAACAACGATCTGTTTTGGAGTATTTGAGAGGTGATCATCTCCACGGATCACATCACTAAGACCCATAAGTGCATCATCGATAGCGACTACAAAGTTATAGGTTGGTGTACCATCACTTCGTGCGATGATGAAATCATCTAAAATATCATCTGTATTAAAACTGACAACCCCTTTGATTCCATCTTCAAATTCGATTTTAGTGTTGCTTGGTGACTTGATACGTACTACTGGATCTACACCTTTGGGAGGTGTACCTGTAAAGTCACGGTATCTGCCATCATAACGTGGACGCTCCTTTTTTGCTTGTTGTGCTTCACGCATGGTATCTAGCTCTTCTTTACTTGCATAGCAGTAGTAAGCTTTGCCTTCATCAAGGAGTTTAGTAACATACTTCTTATAAAGATCAAAACGCTGGGATTGGTAGATGACTTCATCATCATGGGTTAATCCTACCCACTTAAATGCTTCTTCTATTGCTTTTGCAGCTTCTGCAGAGTTTCTTTTAAGATCGGTATCTTCAATACGAAGTAAAAACCGCCCACTATTTTTACGTGCCCAAAGATAACTATAGAGTGCTGTTCTAAGACCGCCTATATGGAGGTATCCTGTAGGGCTGGGTGCAAACCTTGTTGTGATCATTAAAATTTCCTGAAATTATGTTTTTATCGATTTTAACATAATGTGTTATAATCTAGGATTACAGTTGTTATTAAGGATAATAAATCATGATGAAATATTTAATAAGTTTTGTGCTTGTGTGTGAAATTGTACTTGCTGGGTTGATAGGTGGTGTCTCTATGACCGTTGATAATCAGCCAATTACACTTTATGAAATTCAAAACTATGCAAAGCAAAATAAGGTGCCTGTGGCAGAAGCTGTGAATCGACTGGTGCAGCGAAAAATAGAAGAGATTGAGATCAAAAAATTAGGGATCATCGCTTCACCTTATGATGTTGATACGAAGATGAAAGAGATTGCAAAACAAAATAACATGGATTATGAAACGTTTAAAAAAGCGTTAGTTGTCGAGGGTCATAGTGAAGAGGGTATTCGTAGTGATATTGAAGAGAAGTTTAAACGAGACGAACTGTATAAAAAGATTATAGGGTCACGTGTTAAAAAGCCAGATAATGAAGAGTTAGAGAGCTATTACAATCTACACAAAGATCAGTTTAATATGCCGACGAAAATTGCACTCATTGAGTATATCTCATCCTCTAAAGAGGCATTAGAGATGCAGAAAAAACAGCCTATGGTCAATATGCCAAATATCAAAGTATCACCCAAAGAGGTTGATCTAGAAAAAATCAATCCTCAACTTGCGATGCTGTTAACACAAACTGCAGATGGTACTTTCACCCCTGTCATTAATCTTGGTGAAAATAGTGGTATGTTCTTTGTTCAGAAGAAAAGTGGTGTGAAAAATGTTTCATTTGCAATGGCTCAAAAAGCAATTTATGGCAGAGTGATGAAAGAGAAAGAGCAAGCAGTCTTGATAGAGTATTTTGAAAAGAAAAAATCAGAGGCTAATGTAAAAGTGATCAGAATCGATAGGTATTATTAATCTCTTCTTCTTGCATAAAAGAAAAGACAGTAGAGAATGAGTTTACTGATGCAAAGAGTGTCGCAGTGTCTGGATATGTATTACTGTCTTGCGATTTCTTGTG
>JAHZKW010000128.1 GCA_022600175.1 Campylobacterota bacterium | reverse complement strand
GTAGGTTGCATCATATTTGTAATGGCTTGTGATATTTCTTTTTGTTTATCTGTTGATATAGATTCCCACCAAATAGGAGACAACGCAAAATTTTCGCTATTTAATAATATAAATTTAAAAAGTATAGTGCCTAAATCATCCCCTTGCTTCATTCTGTCTTTCAACGATTGAATAAATGGCAAACAACTAGTATCACTGTTTTTATGCCAAGAAAATATAAATGACCATCCATCTTCTGTAGGTGCTGAACAAAAAGTTATTAAGTCAAATCTATTTTCAGTATTGGTATTAGATAAATCTTGTATTAAATTACCCATAAAGTCATAATCTGGATACATAATATTTGAAAAAGCCATAAATAATTTATCTGTTGAGTTAAAAGAGACATATCTCATATCACTATACATCTCACTTTCTAGTACATTATCATATGTTTTTTTGTGTTTATTTAAGCTATTAAGAGCATTTTTACTCCCATCAATAAGTGCTAAAATATATTTAGATAGTCCCTTGTTGTCTTTTACATCTTCAAGCGTCTGAATATGCATATTTAATGCATTCTCTTTATCAAAAAGTTCTTTGGCTAAAGAACGATAAGCATATAAAAATACTTGTTGTTGATTTCCTGATTTAAAGGGTAATGTATCAATAGGTTTAAATAGTTCATCATCGTGATTTTTACAAAAACCTCTAAAAATTGAAAACTTACTTATCGGATATCTTCTAAATCCAATATTTCCGTCATTTTTTTTAAAATCACCCATATTTCTAGATAACGCATAGATTTCATTTTTTTCATTTGCGATTTTAGATAAGACCCCATTATTTTGAATAGAATGTGCATTTATGATTTCATTACATCTATCACCTGTATGATAATGTAAACATCTACCCTCTTTAGATATATCATTGAATTTTTGCAAAAATTTTGACATATCAAATTTATATGAAGATTGTAATTCAACTTTTGTAGGTTCTGTTACATTATCTGATTCTACAAAATATAGAAAAGACATTTTTTCTTTTTGTGCTTTATGAAAGTTTTCTAGCCCTATTTCTCTATCTGTAAAATTCTCTTCAATTACAATTATTGGTTCCTGAGTGTTTTCTTGAATAATCCAATCTGCTTTTTCAATAAAAAAAGTAGCTTTAATATAGGAAGATTGTACATCAGTACTTTTAATCCAACAATAAACTGTAGCACTTTCAATATTATCATATTCTTGATTTTGTTTAGTTGGCAAAACAGAAAAAACCATGTAATATATATTCTCTATCATATAAGTGTCTTTCTCATATTTTTAACTCATTATATCTAAACTACCCCTTAATTAAATAATTAACAAACACTCAATTTATCTATTTTTTCATGGATAAATATTTCATAGTGAAATAAAATGCTATTTTCCTTTAAAAAGTAAATAATATATGACAAAACTATTTATGGTTTTTGTTATATTTTAAGTCAATAACACACAATATGCGTGTTAATTGTCAAATAGAGGCAATAACAAACATTGTGTATGTTAATTGGAAAGAGATTATTATGCAAAAGAAAAAACTACTAGAGCTTGTACGAGATAAGATACGTTTAAAGCACTACAGTATCTCCACAGAACGCACCTATCTCTACTGGATAAAATATTTTATATTGTTTCACAACAAAAAACACCCTGTTGAGATGGGAAAGAAGGAAATAGAACAGTTTTTGACTTATCTAGCAGTGGAGAAAAAGGTCTCTCCTACTACACAGAACCAAGCATTTTCAGCTAACTTGTTCCTTTATAAAGAGGTTTTGGGTGTGGACATGAGCGGGCAGAACATCCAGGCGCTTCGAGCCCAAGAGCGTAAACACATACCCGTGGTACTAACAAGAGAAGAGGTCAAAAGTGTCATCGAAAATCTTGATGGTATCTATCATCTCATTGTCTCTTTGATGTATGGTTGCGGTTTGAGGATGAATGAAGCATTGAATCTTCGTATCAAAGACATCGATTTTGGATTCGACAAAGTCTATATCTGGGATAGTAAATCTCTTAAAGACAGAACTGTCCCGTTGCCGCAAAGGTTAAAAAAGCAGTTGGAAGTTCAAGTACAACAAGTGTCTGAACTACACAAAAAAGATTTGACAAATGGTTTTGGTACAGTATATATGCCGTATGCACTTGAGAGAAAATATCCTCATGCCAAGAGTGAAACGAAATGGCAGTTTTTATTCCCCATGAAAAAGGTCTCTACAGATCCACGTAGCAAAGTGCAAAGAAGACATCATGTGCATCCGGCAACACTAGGCAGAAATATCAAACAAGCAGCGCTAAAAGCAAATTTGAATAAACGTATCACCTCCCATACGTTTCGCCACTCTTATGCGACACATCTCTTACAAGGCGGTATAGATCTTCGAAGTATACAAGAACTTTTAGGACACAAAAGCGTTGAAACTACGATGATCTACACTCACGTAGTGGCTGAGATGAATAAAGCCAAGCTCATCAGCCCGCTGGATTTTTAAAGTTTTACAAAGAACGTGATAAAATAGGATCAATAATATAATAAGGATTTGTTTGATGAAAAAAGTTGCATTTATCTTCCCTGGACAAGGGTCACAGTCTATCGGTATGGGAAAAGATTTTTATGAGAACAGCGACATCGCGAGAGAGATGATCGATACGGCGAGTGAGAAGACAGGTATAGATTTTAAAGCACTTTTGTTCGAGCAGAACGACAAGCTAGAGCAGACCATGTATACACAGCCTGCGATCTTGCTAGTGAGTGCGATTGCACATAAGCTTTTTGAAAATGAGATGAGTATCAAACCATCTTACGCACTCGGACACTCGCTAGGTGAGTTTTCAGCACTTTGTTCAGTAGGTGCGCTAGACTATCTTGACGGTGTAGCACTCGTACACCAGAGAGGAAAGCTCATGGCAGAAGCATGCAGTGGCGTAGATGCAGGTATGATGGCGCTGATCGGTCTGGCAGATGAGAAGGTAGAAGAGCTTACAGAGACCGCAAGAGCTGAGGGTAAAAAAGTATGGGCAGCAAACTACAACAGTGACGGACAGATCGTAGCAGCAGGGATCAAGGGTGATCTAGCAGATATGGAGAGCACGTTCAAAGAGGCAGGCGCAAAAAGAGCGCTACTGCTTAACATGTCAGTAGCGAGTCACTGTCCACTGCTAGAGTCAGCAGTAGTACCACTACAGGAGAGTATGGAAGCCTCTATGAGAGATGAGTTTATCGCTCCGGTTGTCTCAAATGTCTCCGCAGACACTTACGACAACAAAGCAGATGCGATAGCACTTCTGGCAAAGCAGCTCACACAACCGGTACTCTACAAGCAGTCTATCGAGAAGTTTGAAGGTGAAGTAGATCTGTTCATCGAGTTTGGAGGCAATGTGCTGAAAGGTCTTAATCGAAGATCGACTAAAAAACCAACACACGCTATCACAGATATGAAGTCACTGCAAGAGGCGTTTGAACTATTGTCATGAAGGTAGCACTCGCACAGATCTCACCAAAGCTCAGCCGAGACAATTTTGACAGCCACGAAAACGCGATCTTAGAGGTCTCAGATATCGCAGATGTGATCATATTTCCTGAGCTCTCTATGAACGGCTATATGCTTATGGACTCAGTCTATGAAGACGCCTTTTTACTAAGTGAACTGAGCCTCTTTGAGGAGCTTAGCAAAAAGATCGACATCATCATCGGTGCCGCTACCAAAGAAGAGCACAAGATCTACAACTCAGCACTCTACTTTAGTGAAGGCAGATTAGTGAGTATCCACCACAAAAACAACCTGCCAAACTATGGTATGTTTCAAGAGTCACGTTTCTTTTTTGAGGGTGACACACTCAAGAGCTTTCAGAGCCGTTTTGGCAAGGTCATGATGGTTGTATGTGAAGATCTCTGGAGTTCAAAGATCATCGATGAGATTGCTACCCAGAAACCAGACCTCGTCTATGTCATCGCCAACTCGCCATCACGCGGATTTGGTGAGGGTGAGCTGGAGATCGAGAAAAAGTGGAGACGTATACTCTCTACCACCGCGATCCTCTCAGGAGCTTATGTGATGTTTTGCAACCGTGTAGGGTTTGAAGATGGACTCGGGTTTTGGGGCAAGAGCATGATCATCAACTCTGAAGGCATCGTAGAGCAAAGAGCAAAGATGTTTGAGAGAGATATGGTGATAGGGACACTTGACCATCAGCTCTCTAAAGTACAAAAGTACTTACTACGAACAGATTAAATTAATATAAAATTATCAAAAGGAATATTATGAAAGTCGCCATCATGGGTGCTATGGTTGAAGAGATCGAACCGTTATTAGAGTTTTTTGGCACATACGAGACAACAGAACTTGCAGGCAACAAGTACTACACCACTGAGTACAAAGGGTTAGAACTTGTCATCGCGTATAGCAAGATTGGTAAGGTATTTGCCTCTTTGACAGCATCGACGATGATCCAGCATTTTGGGGCTGAGAAGCTTCTCTTTAGCGGTGTAGCAGGTGCGATCAATCCACAGCTTCAGATCGGTGATCTCATCGCTGCGACTGCACTTTGCCAACATGATCTAGATATCACTGCTTTTGGACATCCATACGGCTTTGTACCGGAGGGAAGTGTCTTTATCGATAGTGACAAGTCACTTTTAGCTATTGCCAAAGAGGTTGCAGGTGAGATGGATAAGTCATTACTTGAAGGTGTGATCGCGACTGGTGATCAGTTTGTAGCTGATGAGGCGCGCAAGGACTGGATCGGCGAGACATTCAAAGCAGATGCACTAGAGATGGAGGGTGCTTCAGTAGCGGTTGTGTGTGATGCACTTGATGTACCGTTTTTTATCCTACGAGCGATTAGTGATAGTGCAGATATGGATGCAGGATTTAGCTTTGAGGAGTTTTTACAGAGTTCTGCAAAAGAGAGCGCAGCATTTGTTACCAAGATGCTTGATAGATTGGCATAAGAGAGTAGATGGTAGAGCTTAGTAAAAAACTTTTAAAAGCAGTTGGCAAAACCAACGCCAAGTACAATCTCATAGAAGAGGGCGATAAGGTACTGTTAGGACTTAGCGGCGGGAAAGATTCTCTCACACTTGCCCACGCACTTAACCGCCAAAGACGTGTAACACCGTTTAACTTTGAGTTTTTGGCAGTGACGATCGATTACGGTATGGGTGAAGATCTCACGACATTGGAGAACTACTGCAAAGAGCACGAGATCCCTCATGAAGTGATCAAAACGGATATCTATGAGACAGCACAGGAAAAGATTCGTGAGAACTCTTCGTTTTGCAGTTTTTTCTCTCGTATGAGAAGAGGAGCTCTTTATAGAGTCGCACTGGAAAAGGGATATAACAAAGTCGCCCTTGGACACCACCTCGATGATGCAGTAGAGAGCTTTTTTATGAACTTTCTCTATAACGGAGCACTGCGATCGATGCCGCCTATCTATACAGCGGGCAATGGCTT
>JAHZKW010000127.1 GCA_022600175.1 Campylobacterota bacterium | reverse complement strand
TTTTGATTGTTGCACTTTTTAGTTATTTTTACTATATTAAAACAGGTGCTTGTCAAAAACGACTTGAAAATAACTTCTTTTGTGCGCTTTTTCACGATCTCCCTGAAGCCTTAACACGTGATATTATCACCCCTGTGAAGTATTCTGTAAGTGGTATGGATGATATTATCAGTGAGTATGAGATTATGAAGATTGAAAATGATATTTTGCCGCTTATTCCTCAACCTTTACAAAATGAGTTTGCCTATCTTTTGGGACTTTATGATGGTAAAAAAGATGAGTTTTTAAATAAGATCTATAAACAAAATATTAAAGTAGTTGATACCTTAAATACCTATAACGAAGATAGATATAATGCCATTGATGGTGTAGCTTTAAAAGCTTGTGACAGATTGGCTGCATTTATCGAAGCATCACTATCGATTGCACATGGTGTAAAGTCAAATGAACTTATAAGTGGTAAAAAACAGATTATGGTAAAGTTAAAAGAGAATGGTAATATCAATGGTGCTGACTTTTATCAATTGGCAAAAGATGTGGAGGATTGTCTAAAAGACCCCCCTCAAGGTTCCTGCGGCACATAAAAAGTTAGGGTGTGCTGCTGTGTTCCCACCCTGACACGTTGTCCCAAAATCCTATTGCACAGGTCTTAAGGAGAGCACTCAAGAAGCCAATACTTCCTCAATGCTGGATGAGGATTATATAAAAATATAACTTAAGCACTCTTTAGTTATAAAAAAAATAGTATGACTAGGATAAATAAATGGGATTGAAAAGAAAAGTTAAAGCTTGGTTTTTATCATTTTTCAGGGATATCTTTGTATATCACAATAGCTCTTTAGAATTTCGTGCAAAGTTATTGGCAGTGATTATAGGGGCCAATAGGTGTATAGATGAGTGTGAAACAGATCTGTTATCAGAAATTGCAAAAGAGATCTATCCAGATGATGAAGCAAGATTTGATGTCCTTGTCAATACAACGAAAGAGTATGTAAAAAAGATTATTGAACATAATGGTTTAGATCTCAATGAACTGCTTATGAGTATTCATTGTGATCTTAAAGAGGTCAAAAGATTTCATGAGAAGATTGATATCGCGCAGCTTGAAAGATTTTTAGTCTGTTCTGAAAATGATGAGGAGACATATATAACGCAAGTGCGTATTATTGAGTTTTTAGAGAACGCTATTAAAGATTTTAATAAATTACGCTAGAATACCACTCTTCAAAATATAGAGAGGTGGCCGAGTGGTCGAAGGCGCTCGCCTGGAACGCGGGTATAGGGCAACCTATCGAGGGTTCGAATCCCTTCCTCTCTGCCATGTTGCCTAAATGCCCCTAAAAAGGGATTTGCACAATACTAAAATAATGATTGTGCCCAAATGTGTCACTATCTTTTGAGAAATAATCCTCTTTCTTTACCATTATCTGGTATATACCTAGTATACTCTTTGAGTGTAGTCACAATATCTTTGTGACCAAGCGATATCCTCACCATTGGCAATCATTTGGCTAGCAAATGTATGTCTCATTTGATAAGGTACCCTGTAAGCAATATTTAGCTTTTCAAGTGTAGGTCTCCAATATGATACACTCCATGAAATAGAAAAGAATTTATCTAAGAAGCATATGAAATTTTTCACAGCGAACTAACCGAAGAGATCACTTTTGATAAAGCGTATTTTAAATCCTTGTATCAAAAGAGAAAATTAAGGCTTCTATAACGTGTGTTTAGTTTGCAGATTGTAGTCATATGGAGTAGATAATTTGTGATAAATCGTGCTCAAAAATAACTACTTATAACTAAAGTGAAAACTTGATAGAGTTGCAAAAGTCCGATTTTAGTGGTTATTGTTTGTTATATATATTTTAAAAGAAGTTTCCATTCCTCTATGCCAGTGCTTCAAAGCCCGTAAACATAGGGTATTTAAAAATTAAATTTGTGTGATTTTAAAGATAAGTAACTAGTGGTAAAGAAACGTTTTTCTTTACCACTTTTAGTCTATTTTAATAATAAACAGGGATTTTATTCGGATATCCGTCTTTGACTTCAATCAGAGGAGTAAATCCAAAGCCTATCAATTTATCTATATAATCCTTATTTTTGTGACGACTTTTTTGTAACCAAACAATAATCTCGGCATTAGAATTAAGATAATCTGCTAAAACTGGTGTTGATTGATAATCAGCTATTGGCTCTCCATTTGTATCAATATGAAAATAATCATTATTTGGTTGTAAAAAGAGTGAAGTTTCCGTATGGAGATAATCACACATAATACCTTCTTGCATTAACTTGATTTCTTTTCCTTGATTATTCGCATATGTTTTTATCTCTCGTAGCCAATTAAATTGTGCTGAAAGCTCCATATTAGAAAAAGCATCCAAACCTATCTCTTTTGAACCTCTATCTAATGCTTTTTGTAGCTCGTTTGTTGTAAAATTTAAATGATGACCATTAGGAGAATCGATGTTGGAAGAGATGATATCATCTGCATTCCAATCACCATTCCACATAATCCTACCATCTTTTATTGGGATTTGACCAGATCTCCCCCACCAAAAACCATAATCTATCTCTAGGTCTTCTAATTTATCTTGAACATTATTTAATACGCTATCGATAGCAGGTAGAACAGTCATAAATTGCGGAGGAAGATTAAATTTGTCATAGTCCGTATCAATATTATACCCAGTATATTGCCCGCTCACACCCCAAAACATCACTCTTTTATATTGATGGTTGTTATCGTTTAATACACTGCTAAGCTGCTCTGCATAATCATCAGCGTTGGAAAAAGATGCTCCACTATTCATGTATCCTCTTAATGCAAGTTCATTATTTTCATTATTTTTATATGCTTCTTTTGCTGCACCTATCCAAGAGAAAGTCATCCCTAAAATGGGACTTGTATCTTTTTCTACAATATGTTTATTAGAGAAGCGATTGTTAAAAAATGTTTTGTAGGGTGCAAGTGTATATTTCCAATTTTTTTCTTTGTCACCGCTAATATTTGTAAAACGAACCGCAATTTTAAAATTTTGAGATTCATATGCTACTAATTTTTTTGCGGAATAACGATTAACACCTGCTGCATTTTGACCTTGGTTACTTGGTACATTTTCAAAGACAAAACTCCAGTTCCCAATAGAATTATGCGAGACAAATTGTTCAAGAGCAATTTCATCTTCGTTATACGATGTCAATATAGATGCACCAACTGCAAAGTTTTCATCATATGCAACAATCACAGGAGAGTAACCCTTTGGGTAAGAAATGTCATCGTCAGCACCTGAGAGATTTATACGGGATATTTCTCCTTCATCAAAAGTACGTAATCTTGGTGCTAGGTATGTTTGTGTATCTAATATATTAAGTGTACCATTACTTCCAAAATGAATACCTCCAATTTCAATCTTAAATGTAAGATCTTCTGGAGCATTGGTTTGATTTGTAATGTCAAACTCCAAATCAAACCCGCCGACAACATCTGTGACTTTCATGTTTTCTAGCTTTAGATTGTTATTATTTACAGTAACAAAATTTCCCATTCCAGTAGACATGAGGGAGTTACCATTATTTTTAACATTCACTCCATCCCCAATAGTAGTATCTAAATTTTGAAACAAATAGTTTTCATCATTCTCAATTATAGAAAATCCTACACTTGCCTCTAAGTCATAAGAGTTATTATAAAAGAGCTTTGCCTCATATTCTCCAGAGGAGAGATTACTGATATTCAAACTCGTTTCAGTTTGGGTTACCCAGCTCCATGCTTTGACATTGTTCCAGTCATTGGGGTCTCCTTTAGCATAGATACCAATCCAGCTCTGATCTCCTTTATAGGTACTATTAAGCGTGAGAGATGATGGTGTTTTGGAAGCAACAGTAATATTGGCACCAATAGAAAAGTCAAGTGCATAATAGGTGGTGTAAGAGTTATTGAGAAAGTATCTTAGTTGATAGTTCCCAGGTTCCAGTTCATCTACAGTATCTATCTCTTTGAGCGACTCCGATTGACCATTTATAAACACTTTTTTTGCCTCTTTAACTATACCATTAGATGTATAGTTAAAGGTTTCAAGATTTTTAACCCATACCCATTTGACCATATTGTTCCAGTCATTGGAATCACCCGATCTATAGACCCCTACCCAATCATTATTGTTCTCTTGGATTTGGGAATCTGCTTGAGAGGGATAGATACTGATATAGTGGTTGTTTTCATTGTAATACATCCCAATCGGCTGCGTAGCAAAGAGATTGGTTGTAACCAGCGTAATAAAAATTATAATGTTCTTTAACATATTTTTTTCTCCTTCTGAATTAAGTTAATAAACTAGGGGTCAAGACAGTTTAAGATTGAATTTCTTTTTGTTTATGCCTCCAAATTTATTTAATTTTAGCATAAAGGATTTAAAATCGTTTATATGGGGTTCACCTTTCACAAATTTATTAAAAAAGAGTTTGACAATTTGTCTGAATTTTGATTCTGAAATTATTGAATGTCTTACGTACATGTTTAATATTGGTATTATTGTGTTCTATCGATACTTTATATCCAGTTAAGTTGCCTTGATCCTGAATTTTTTATTTTTTCTTGGAAATCTTTAAGATGAAAAATATATAACGAATATTTATGATTTGACTGAATAATTGTGTCCAAAAATAACTACTTTTAATTAAATGAAGAACTTGATAGAGTGACGATATTCCAACTGTAGTGGTTATATTGAGTTATTTATCTTTTTAAAGAAGTTTCCCTTCCTCTCTACCATACTTACATACTTATTTTAGATTTATTAGAGATACTAAGACTAGAAAATGTGTTGATATTAATCAATACGCTTTTTTGAGTTGTATAATATAATAGATAAAAAGGAGTCTTTATGGGATTGATTTATGCTGAACAGGTAGAGTATATGAGTGTTGAGCAGATGCAGCAGACACATGAGGATGAGATAAAAATTCTTAATGAAATTGATAAGCTTGCAATATTTTATGAGAGAGGCGAAGCGAAAAAAGAGGATCTAGAAGCAAAAATAGATGAATATATTGCACATGTTAAAGCTCACTTTGCAAATGAAGAGCGCTTAATGGAAGAGTATGATTTTCCATCTTATGATATGCATAAAATGGCTCATGATATGTTTTTAATAGACCTTCAATACTCTACAAAGCAATGGAAAGAGTTTGGTGATATCAATAAAATGGTCAACTTCATCCGTAAGTCACCAGAGTGGATCGTCCTGCACATTAACACGGTGGATGCACCGACATCAGCCTACATAGCAGAAAAAATGGCACTTGAGGCAAAGAACAACTAGAAAGC
>JAHZKW010000126.1 GCA_022600175.1 Campylobacterota bacterium | reverse complement strand
ATCAATACCATCAAAAAAGTTAGCATCTAGCTCTTCAAAATGGATTTTTTCATCTAAGACACGACCAATCATCGTATCACTGAGTACTTCACTCTGCTCATAGATCTCTTTTTCCATAAAAAATCTAAAACCACCTTTTTGTGCAGAGACTTTATCTCCAACAAGTGCTTTTTTGTTGAGTGCTTTAGATTGTTTCTCATGGTAGAGTGAAATACCCTCTTGTGAAGTAAATCCGTAATCCCCATCATCAAGGTAGATTACTTCAGTTGCTTTTCCAATCAGTGCAGCATCTGAAGATCCAAAGTGTATTGCACCACTTGCGTCATTTCCAACGATCATTGGTGAGCCATGTTTGGCAAAGTAGATCTTTTCAGGGTCTACTTTTGTGATAAGGAGTACTGCATAAGCACCATCGAGTGTTTCAATTGTTTTTTCAAACGCTTGCATTGGGTCATTGATCTCTTTGTAGTTCTTTTCAAAAAGATGCACAATTACTTCTGTATCGGTTTGACTTAGAAAGTTAACACCTTCATCTTGTAGTGTTTTCTTTAGTTCTTGATAGTTCTCAATAATCCCATTGTGCACGACATAGGAGAATTCACCAAGATGTGGATGTGCATTGAGTTCAGTTGGTTTACCATGTGTTGCCCAACGTGTATGTCCGATACCCATACCAAAACCATCTGAAGCGAAGCTTTTTGTTTTCTCTTCAAGGTTTTGTAATTTTCCTACAGCCTTGTATGATTTGATTTCATCATTTTGAAGTACGGCGATACCGGCTGAGTCATAGCCTCTATATTCTAGTTCTCTGAGTCCGTCTACTAATACTTCTTTGATTTCAGAGTTACCAATATATCCAACGATTCCACACATAGTTTTTTACCCTTTTAAATATTTTATTTCATTTACTGTTTTGTTAATCTTTCGACGATCTGATCTTGATTGATGCAAAATTTCCCATTTTTTTCAATTAAAAAGAGATTTCTAGCTCTATTTTTAATAGTTTGTATCTTTGCACTGGCGATGTCTATTCCTATATCGTCAAAAGTTGACATGATATTAGCCAAAAGTGAGGATTGATCTTTGGTATTTATTTGCATGATAGCATAAGTTTTTGAGTGATTACAATCGATCTTAACCTCTTTTTTTAGTATGTTTACGGCAGAGAGTTTAACCTTCTTTGTCATATCAAATGAGTGATCAATGATCTCTGTGATATGTAATATGTCCTCTTGTTCCACAGGTTCAAGAAATTCAACTCTAAAATACTTGATATTATTAAAGAACTTAAAGATATCCATTGTACCAACACTGAGTGTTGAGAGTTTAGCTAATAGATATCCAAGGTTTAACGCATCACTACGAATAATCTCAATAGTGAGTATTTTATCATTTGTTATACGATAGTCGTAAGGTTGATTTAGTTCATAGACCCATGTTGCAATACGTACAATCTCAAAAGGAGTGTATTTAAACAAGAGTAAGTTAGATTCGATAGAGAGTATCTTCTTTTGGAGTAGTTTACTGGTTTTTAAAAAGGATTTATCATTCTTGATAATCTTCTCTTTTTTTGCTCTTTTTTGTGCTTCTGTGATCATATCTTTATGATCAAAAGCTTCACTGGCAATTTCAAAAAGCTCGTTGAGTAGACGTGCATTAAAATTTGAATAGGTGCCTTTGCCTACAGATTCAATATCTGCATAGGTTAAGACAAATAGAAGTTTTAAAACTTTAGGCTCTTTAAGTTTAGAGATAAAGGCAAACACAACTTTTTCACTGTAGATATCTTCACGACTGGCAATATTACTCATCATTGTGTGATACCGTACTAAGGTGGAAGTATATTCAATATGTTTATCGCTAAAACCAAGCTCTTTGACATAATGTTTGACAATAGTTGCACCTAACTCACTATGATCTTTACGGCGTCCTTTACCACAGTCATGAAGGAAGGTGACTAGACGTAAAAGTGCTTTCTCTTCTTCATCAAAGCTCTCATAGAGTGCTAAAACATTAGGATCACTAATTTCTTCAAGTGCTAAAAGTGTGCGGATAGAGTGAATATCTACTGGATATTTATGGTATCCATCAAACTGCGGTAAATGTGCAATCTTCTTTAAGGGAGGGATTAACGTATCTATTTTTTTAGCTTTATAGAGTGCAATAAAAAAGTTATAGAGATATTTTCTATAAAATAGGGTCTTCATTTGTGTTAGATTTATCTCACTCTTATGTGCCTGTTTGAGATAATTGACATAGGTGATTTCAAAGTATCTTTTTTGATCAGGCATTGTAAGAAATGTCTCTACAAAAAAGTTTAAATCTTTGCTATCTGTTTGTAGTGGGGAACAGACACTTTGTGCGGTAATGTAGATATTTTTTGTGTGTCGATTTGCACGTAGTGTAGTAAGGTTTTTTTGTTCAAAGAGTATAGCGTGGGTGATTTTTCGTATCATATACTCACAAATAACTTCAATATTTAACATCGCTTCAAAAGTACGTTCTACAAGTTTTCTTTGTGTCATTTGAAATTTAGTTGCAATATCGGGAATATACTCTAAAAGGAGTTGATCTTGCTTTTTCCCAGCACTTAGATGCAACGCTACGCGTACACGAAAGAGAAACTCTATACTGGTCATAAGTCGTGAGTACTCTTGCTCAGAGATCATATCTGGAGAGAGATCTTTGATTTTTGAGACATTATAGAGTGTTTTTGCAATCCAAAAGAGTGTATTAAGATCACGTAGCCCTCCTGCAGAAGATTTGATATTAGGCTGCATATTAAAAGGGTATTTTTTTAATCTTGCTGTACGTTCGTTGATCTTTTCTTGGATATAGGTTTTTTGATTATCTTTTCGAATGATTGAGAGTTCACGTTCTGTATGCATCCAAAGATGCTTTGAACCACAGAGATATCTTGATTCCAAGAGTGCTGTTTTGATAGTTTGATCTTGTAAGCTTGCTGGATGCAGATCTTCGATCTCATGGACACGGTGTCCTAGTCGAAGACCACTGTCCCAAGCAATTTGTAGTATGGTTTCAATAATAGGCTTTAGATGATAACCATCAACCTCTTTATAGACAATCATCAGGTCAATATCTGAATAAACACAGAGTTGTTCTCTGGCATATGATCCTAAAGAGATGATGGTAATAGGTAATGTATTGATAAGGGGTAAAAATTCACCAAAATGTTTTCTAAGTGCATATTTAAAGATTACTTTAATATACCCATCTATAGACTTGGTATGCTTAACTAAAAAACTTTTCCCCTGATCTTTATCAAAGATGACGTCTAAGGAGTCTATGTAGGACCTTATCTCATCTTTGATACATTTAGAGACCTCAAAATCACTTCTGTTTTCTGAAATTAAATTTTCAATTTTTATATCAAGATTCAAATAATTTCCTTTTTTATCATTAAGATTAAATTATATCGACTAATTGATTAAATATTTTTAATAGGTTTGTATCTGAAAGAAAATATAATCTATTTAATTTTTCGATAAAGGAGTGACTTATGATAAAAGTCAACAAATCATTTACAGCGCTATTTTTGTTTACACTGGCGACTTCGCTTTTTGCTGTAAAGTTTGAGATTACACCGACAATTGCAAAAGCTGTTGTCAAGGCTGATAAAGATTCATTAGAAGATACAGAAGTGCTTTATGGTGTTAGAGCAAGTGCTTATTTAAATGATCAAGTGGCTATCCAAGCATCTCTTGAGAGTTCACAAGATAATACCATGTCAGATACTGGAAAAACAGATATTGAGAGATATGCACTCAATGTTATGTATGATATGAATAATGGAAAACGTGTACATCCTTATACTATAGTAGGTGTGGGTGCAGAAAAAACACATAGAGTTGCCACCCCAGCAACTAATGATGACTCTCAAGGGTTTATCAATGCAGGTGCAGGGTTAAAGTTTGATATTAGTGATCGTATCAATCTTATGACTGAGGCAAAATGGCAGCGTAAACTTGAAAATGATGATGATGATATCATCGCAACAGTGGGTGTGGGTGTTAAACTAGGTAGTACAGCTAAAAAAGCTGCACCTATTCCTTCTGTCACAGAGACAAGTGATATTGATAATGCAATTAACTTGGCAGAGTTTAGAAAGCTTTATAGTGATGCAAATGGTACGAAAGAGGAGAACAATAGTTCTAAAGTAGCGGTTGTTACACCTGTAGAGGTAGTGCAAGAGAGTCAAGAAGTTGCTATTGCTGAGACGATTCCGTTTGTTGAAGAAGAGATTCTTGAGCCAGCAGTCACACAGAGTGGTTATTATGTTCAGATGGCAGCACTTTTTAAAGGGAATGGTGAGGTTTTAACCAATCGATTGGAACAAAAGGATTATCCATATGTGCTTCATGCAACCAACAGAGGTGGTAAAGATGCTACATTAGTATTGGTAGGCCCGTATGAGAGTCGTGTAGAAGCAAATGTCGCTAGAGGGTACCTTAAAAGATTAAAGAGTGATGCTTTTATTTATCATATGAATTGATCTAAAACTTAGCATGATAGTCTCATGGCTATCATGTACTTTCTACTACTTTACTTCATCACTTTTCCATTAAAGAACTTTATAAATTCGTCGATATGTCTCTTAAGAATTAAATATTTGAGGGATAAAGTATGAAAAAATTGGGATTATTCACATTTCTTTCGATTGTAACAACGACACTTTGTGCACAGGATGTGGTCCAATATGAAGTAGCTCCCATCATGGGATATAACACTTTTGATAGTGGTTCAAAGATGAAAAATGATGCAATGTATGGAATCCGTGGTACCGTCTATATCAATGAATTTTATGGGTATAGACTCTCTTATGAGAGAGCGGATGATGTCTCTTATGACGCTTCAAGTAGTAAATCAAAAACTGATCTCTCCCGTGTTTCAGGTCAACTTATTGTTAATGGTGAGAAAGAGTATAATATCGTCCCTTATATTTTACTCGGTGGTGGTTACGAGATGTTAAGTGATGAGACGTCTCATGATGTCAGTCAAGGTTTTATGAATGCAGGACTAGGATTTAAATACTTTATGAGTTCAATGTTTAACTTGAGTTTAGAAGCAAAAGCACTTAAAAAGTTTGATACAGATGATATAGATTATACTATGAATCTTGCGTTAGGATACATGTTTGGTCCTTCAGTACGAACACCAGAACCTTATCAACCTAGTGTCTTAGATGAAGGCACTGACAATATGCGTTCACATGATGATGCTTTTGTCTCTCAAGAACCTAAAAAAGATTTAGTTGTAGAGCGTGAAGTGCCTATAGTAGAGCATATCCAAACTGATGAACCTGTAGTGGCGGCAGCACAAATTCAAGATGATATCGTTGTTGCAGATGAGTATACAATGGCACAAGCCGTTAGTTTGGGTTATTATGTCCAAATGGCAGTATGGTTTGATCAACAAAACCCAGCATTGATTAAAAGACTTGAGCGAGGTGGACACCCTTATGCAATCAAAGATGCTGTACGTTTTAGTCGAGATGCTAAGCTCGTTGTTGTAGGTCCGTTTGAGAGTCGAAATGATGCTAAAGTGGCACTCAGAGATTTAAGAAGAATCAGTAGGGACGCATTTATCACTAAAATAAAATAGCTTCTGCTATAATTAGGAGATGAATAGTCTAATTAAAAAAATCAAAAACGGTGAAAGAGTCAATTTTGATGAGGCGTTATCGCTTTATGACTTTGATCTTTTCACACTTGGCTCCTTGGCAAACGATATCAGAGAACAGCGGTGGGGTAAAAAATCTTTCTTTAATATCAATCGTCATATTAATCCGACTAATGTTTGTAAAGATATCTGTAAATTTTGTGCTTTTTCCGCAAGTCGAAAAAATCCTAATCAATATACAATGACCCATGAAGAGATCTTAAAGACGGTAGAAGCTTCCTCAAATCGTGGAGTCAAAGAGGTACATATCGTCTCTGCACACAATCCTAAAACAGGTTTGTCATGGTATTTAGATATATTTTCTAAGATCAAAACTGCTTTTCCCCATATCCATGTTAAAGCATTGACGGCTGCTGAAGTAAACTTTTTAGCGACAGAGTATGGACATAGCTATGATGAAATTATTGATATGATGGTTGAATCAGGTGTCGATTCAATGCCTGGAGGCGGGGCTGAGATCTTTGATGAAGAGGTACGTGATAAGATCTGTAAAGGTAAGGTTACTTCTGATGAGTGGTTTGAGATCCATAAATTATGGCATGAGCGAGGGCGACACTCCAATGCGACAATGTTGTTTGGTCATATAGAGGAGCAAAAACATCGTATTGATCACATGATGCGTCTACGGGATCTACAAGATATCACCGGAGGGTTTAATACTTTTATCCCACTTGTCTATCAAAGAGACAATAACTTTTTAAATGTCAAAGACTTTTTAAGTTCACAAGAGATTTTAAAAACAATGGCAATTAGTCGTATTGTACTGGATAATATTCCACATTTAAAAGCCTATTGGGTGACATCAACTGTTAATCTTGCTTTGATCTCTCAAGAGTTTGGTGCAGATGACTTGGATGGAACAATTGAGCGTGAATCGATAAACTCAGCCGCAGGAGCAAAGAGTGCATCAGGGATGCCACTTGAAGAGTTTGTCTCTTTAATTAAAAACAGTGGTTATCAACCTATAGAGCGGGATAGCCTCTATTATGAGATTAAAGCGTGGTAATATGATTATCTATATTCATGGATTTAACAGTAGTGGTTTTGGGGCTAAAGCTGAAGTGATTAGGAGACACTACCAAGATAAGATATTAGCACCATCTCTTTCTAATATTCCACTTTTAGCGATCGATACCTTAGAGCAGATCATCACATACTCGCTTAAGTATGAAAAAAATATTACACTTATCGGTAGCTCTTTAGGTGGTTATTATGCTATCTACCTTGCTTCGAAGTATGGATTAAAAGCAGTACTTATTAATCCCTCTATCTATCCTTATAAGACTTTGGCTGCTTATATTGGAGAAAATCAAAGTTTTTTTGATGCAAGTAACCGAGAATGGACACAAAAACATATTGACTCTTTAAAAATGTATGAAGTGTTAGAGATAGAGCCTAGAAACTTTTTAGTGTTATTGCAAAAAGGAGATGAGACTTTAGATTATACACAGGCAGCTAGCAAGTTTTCAGATGCGTATCTAGTGATAGACGAGGGTGGTAGCCATGGGTATGATGATTTTGAAAAAAAGCTTCCTATGATAGAAGCTTTTGAATCTGGTGTGCTATCTCTGTAGGCTCTTTTTTCTCAACGTTGATGACTATATCTGCGATCTCTTTATATTGTGCAACACGCTCTTTATAGAGTTTTTTAGCCATCTCGGGTGATTTAAAGAGAGGGCGTTTAGCAAGTTTTTTTGCTGCATTTGGATGTTCTTGAATGCGCTTTAGTATGGCTTCAAATGAAGAGTCTAGCAGTACAATAGTACCGATTTTATTGATATTTTTAACTTTAAAAAAGCCACCCCCTGTGGAGATGATACTATTTTTAACACTTTTAGAGATCCATTTTGCACATTTTTGTTCAAGTTCTCTAAAGTAGGGTTCTCCCTCTTCCTCAAAAATAGTTTTAATCTTTCTATTTTCTAAGCTCTCGATCAAGTCATCAGTATCAATCGCAAATGCACCGAACTCTTTAGCGTAAGCTCTAGCAATGGTACCTTTACCAACACCCATAAAACCAATCAATAAGATATTATCCATTAGTCAAACTCCTCGTCACTCTTTTTCTTCTTAGGCTCAAGTATGATTTGTGTCCCTTCAAAATCAAAAAATCTGCGTAGTTGATTGACGAGGTAACGCTTTGTACTGAAGTGTAAAGATTTAGGTCTGTTCATAATAAGTGCAATACGTGGAGGTTTGATATCAAATTGTGCCGCAAAGTAGATTTTAACGACTTTACCATTATCTGTTGGGAGATGATGTTTTGCATTAGCAATTTTCATCACTTCATTGAGTTTGGATGTTGGGATACGTTTGGTGTAGTTGTCATAGACTTCAAGAATTTTGTCATTGACTTTGTGTACCCTTTTGTGTGAAAGTGCTGATACTGTCATGATTGGAGCATACGCGAGAAATTTAAAACGTTCTCGTACTAATTCAATACTTTTTTCATAGCCGTACATCCCTTTGTCCCATTTGTTCAGTACAATCATGACACTGAGACCAAATTTATCAACCAAGTGTGCAATTTTTTCATCCAGCTCTTTAAACTCTTCACTCGAGTCTAGCACTAAAAGTGCAACATCAGCACCATCTAGCATCTTTTGGGTACGTTGGAGTGCATGTTTTTCAATACCCTCAATCTTACCGCGTTTTCTAATCCCCGCTGTATCAACAAAGGTGATGAGCTTCTCTTTGTATAAGATCTGTTCATCAACAGGGTCTATGGTGGTACCAGCAACATCACTGACCACAGACCTTTCTTCACCAATGAGTGCATTTAAGAGTGAACTTTTACCGACATTGACACGTCCGATAATGGCTACTTTAATCTCATTATTCTCTTCTTCTTGTATTTTAGATGTTTCTTCTTGCGTGATAAACTCTTCTAAACTAAAATCGTCATCCTCTTCAAAATCCAAATCAGTACTCTCATCTTCAGGTATTTGTGTATCGATCCAGTTGATCAGTTTTCGTGTTCCTCTGTTGTGTGAAACAGAGATAAAGAAAAGCTCTTGTGCACCAAAACTACTAAATTCCCAACCTATTTGCTCTTCAGACTTGTCATTGTCGAGTTTATTTACAATTAGTGCAATTTTTTTATCTAGTTTTTGTAATTCATAAAAGATTTTTTTATCTTCATCATCTGGTAGCATTTTCCCATCTACCATAAAAAGAATGATATCTGCTTCTTGTGCTGCTTGGAGTGATTTCTCTTTTACCGCAGAAAAGAGTGTTGAACTATCATCTAAGCCCCCAGTATCAACTAAGAGAGCAGGTTTGTCATTGATGAAGACTTCGCGTTTTTTAATATCTCTAGTGGTACCACTGATATCAGAGGTAATCGCGTCCCATTGTCGTGAAATTCTGTTGAAAAGGGAGCTTTTACCTACGTTTGGTTTGCCAATAAGTGCAATTTTTATCATTAATATCTCTATTTTTTCAGTTAATATAGCGATATTTGGGTTTAAATCTATTTAAAAAGAATTAAATCAGGCTATTTTTGTAAAATACTGATAGATATAAAAGCAAGGTAAAAAAGAAAATATGCATAAAGTAATACTTTTCCTCCTCTTATCTCTCTCTACGCTCTACGCACAAAACTATACAATTGATGCTACCTATAAAATCTATTATGGTTTTTTTGGCAGTATCGGTAAGGCTTCAGCAACACTACATGTTGAAGATAATACCTACAAAATAAGGCTAAAAGCTGAAGCGACAGGTTTGGCAAAGATTATGAGTAGAGATCGTGTAGAGAGTTATGAGAGTACAGGGTATGTAGATCAGGGTAAATTAGTACCACAGATTTTTATCAGTTCTAAACAAAGAGCTTCTAAAACAGATATTAAACGTTATTTTTTCAATCACCAAGATAAAAGTATAGATGTACGAACAACACGTATTCGAGGAGATGTGAGAAAAGAGATGAAAACAACATTGCCATTTTTTACAACGGAAGATCTCTTAACTCTCTTTTTTAATTTACGTTATCATCTAGGTAGTGACTATACAATCAAAGAGAATAGACGACTGGTAGCTGCAGGAGCAAGTGATAAAGATGGAAGGATTGACATTCGTATGTTAGGTAATAAAGAGTATCAAGAGATCTCAACACTGCTAAAAGAGTCAGATCATATTTTAGGTGTTGTACTCAATCAACGTATCTTTGCAAGCCCCAAAGGTGAAATGTTTGTCAATGTAAATGATGAGGGGATATGTACCGCAGCAATTTTGAAAGATGTTGTGATGTTTGGTGATATTCGGGGTGAACTTAAAAAAATAAAAAGTACAAAATAGGAGAACAGGTGATACTAATAGCAGGACCTTGTGTCATAGAGAATCGTGATAATGTGATGAGAATTGCTGAAGAGCTTAAAGTATATGAAGGTGATGATCGTATAGACTTTTATTTTAAAGCGAGCTTTGATAAAGCAAACCGTACTTCATTAGATAGCTTTAGAGGCCCTGGCTTACATGAGGGACTTAAACTTTTAGAAGAGGTACACAAAGAGTTTGGATACAAGCTACTTACAGATGTACATGAAACCTGGCAGGTCAATGAAGCTGCTGATATTGTAGATGTACTTCAGATACCTGCTTTTTTATGTCGTCAAACAGATTTGTTAGTAGCTGCAGCAAAGAGTAAAGCAGTCGTCAATGTCAAAAAAGGTCAGTTTATGAATCCTGCTGATATGGAGTACTCTGCACTTAAAGTACTGAAAACCAGAGGTTTTGAGGAGCCAACGTATGAGAATAGTAAAAAAGCGGGGTTATGGCTGACTGAGCGTGGAAGTAGCTTTGGATATGGTAATTTGGTTGTAGATATGCGTAGTCTTATGATCATGCGTCAATTTGCGCCAGTGGTTTTTGATGCTACCCATGCAGTCCAAATGCCAGGGGGTGCTGGTGGAAAAAGCAGTGGTAAGCGTGAGTTTGTTGCTCCACTTGCACGTGCAGCGGCAGCTGTGGGTGTAGATGGATTTTTCTTTGAAACACATTTTGATCCTTCTATTGCTTTAAGTGATGGTCCAAATATGCTTAAACTTGATGAATTAAGTGCTACGGTAGAGCGTGTTTTACAGATTGGTGAGCTCTCATAAAAAACGCTTAATTGACGATATAGCCTATATAAATCAATAAAGGCTATTAATGCTTCAAAGTGCAAATCATAGTACACTTAAAAGACTAGGGGATAACTTCGCTTCCCTCGTTGTACTTCAAGGGATTAACTACCTTGTTCCTTTAATTGTCTTTCCTTATCTTGTAAGAGTATTGGGAATCGATGGATTTGGACTTTACTCTTTTATTTTTTATGTTATATGGTTGGGGGTTGTATTCTCAGATTATGGGTTCGATTTAAGTGCAACGAAGCAGATAGCGCTACATAATGAAAATAGACAAAAATTAGATGAAATATTTAGTGCTGTATTGATTATTAAGTTGACTATTTCTATGCTTTTTTTAGGGGTTTTAACCCTGCTTATATTTATAGTTGAACGTTTTTCTGAAAATGCTTTATTATATTATTTAGCATTTGGTTTTGTCATAGGACAAGCGATTTTTCCTGTTTGGTTTTATCAGGGCATAGAAAAAATGAGATATATTACAATTTTTAATGCAATCTCAAAATTTATTTTTACGCTTTTGATCTTTTTATTTGTTAAAAGTATAGATGATCTTTATTTGGTATTTGTTTTTAATGCTTTAGGTTCAATTTTTGCAGGATTAATTGCACTCTATATTGCAAAAAAGCAATTTAATATTACCTTGAAATTACAATCTTTTTCAACTTTAATGTATTATCTTAAAGATGGTTGGTATATTTTTACTTCACGTATTGCTGTTGAACTTTATACTTCTGTAAATATTATTATTCTGGGATTTTTTGTTAATAATACTGTGTTGGGATATTTTTCTATTGTTGAAAAAATCATTCGTGCTTTAGGTAATATTTTAGAGCCTTTGACTCGTGCAACGTATCCTTATCTTAATAAAGTGTATCAAGATTCGAAGGTGGCATTTTATAAAAAAAATATGCAACTTTCAATGCTTATTTTTATTATTATGGCACCGCTGTCTTATATTGTGAATGTCTATGGGGTTGAAATACTTTCTTTGATCTCTGGAGATGTGCCAGATTCTAATATGGTACATTTACTTTATATTTTTTCATTTCTTTTAGTGATTTATCTTTATGGTAGTCAATTTACAAATGTACTGGTTACAGTAGGTGAATCAAAACTTTTAAATAAAATTGTGATTGTTGCTGTGATTATAAACTTTTTGATTGCACCGCCGATTATATATTTCACAGGGGTTGAAGGATTTGCTTGGTTAAATGTTGTCATTGCATTTTTTATTTCGATCACCAAAGGTTATTACGTGTTTATTAAATTTAGAAGTAGGGATATATGTCAACAATCTTAACACAGAAGTATAAACATCTAATTGAAAAGGAGGGGTTAGATAGAGTTTTACATATGGGATTATCTGCATTTCCTCTACTTATTGATGTCGCAAAAAGTGGCAAATTACGTGAACTAATTTCTTTTACAATTTGGGAGCTATTACATCGAGTTGGTTTATTTAGGAAAAAAAAGTATTTACAATTTACTAATGGTAAACCTTTGATAATTGCTAAAGAACAGGAACTTTCAAAGCTTGATTTATCTAAGTATATTCAGGAGCTACCTTTTGTTATATCAAATACGGTAGGTTGGAAATTATTATATCAAAATAGTCAAAACAATTGGTTTGGTTGTTTAGCTCAGGATGATCGTAGCTTATACACTTTTAAAAACAGTAGTGAACCTACAAAACTTCATACATTTGATAAGGGAATCAGCTCAATTTATATTACAGATGAAGATATCCTTTTTGTGAATACTTGGGGAAGTTTATATAAAAGTCTTGATTATGGGAAAACATTTGAAAAATCTTTATCTTTAACAGAGGAGGAGAGTTATATTTTTCATCATAATGGCATGACACAATTACCAGATGGAACTTTACTTATTGGTGAGTATGGCAATGTTCCTAAAGATGGAAAATGGATGAATTTAGCTTATGTTTATGAAAGTAAAGATAGTGGTGAAACATGGGTGAAATCTGATTTTCTTATTCAACAGGGTATCAATAAACATGTACATTTGATAAAGTATAGCAAAGTTTTAAATGCTGTTATGTTAGCAGATGGTGATAATAAGAAAAAACTTTGGATAGCTCATAATTGTAGTACATTTGATCTTATGCATAGTCCATGGAAACTTGTAAATCATTTTCATATACAAATTGGTGGGTATACTTCTATGGTTGAAACTGATGATATAGTATACCTTGGAACAGACTATTTGGGTGGTACTAATTTTTTGGTTTCTACTAAAAATGGAAAGTACTATAACAAAAGTGTGATTCCTGATCCTTACAGACGTAGTCCTCTTATGAATATGATCAAACGAAAAAGTAGATCGGGAAATTATGAGTTATGGGCAATTTTACACAATCCAATATCAAGTAATGCACGTTGTCTATTAATGTGCTCCTTAGATGATGGAGAGAGCTGGAATAGGGTAATAGAGTATGATGGTACAGAATATGAGATACAGATAAGTAGTGCAAGTGTCAATAT
>JAHZKW010000125.1 GCA_022600175.1 Campylobacterota bacterium | reverse complement strand
TACTTTGATTATTGATGAAAAGGGTTTTATTGAGTGTGTCGTAGATGCAATTTGAAAAGAGTGTTTTGATATTACACCCCTCTGTTTGTAGATGCTCATAAGCGAGATTGAGTGCCTCTTTAAGTTTAGCCCCAGTGATGGGTTTGATGATGTATTTGATCAATTGCAACTCTACGGCACTTAAAAGATAATGGGTCTCAGTATGTGCTGTAGCAATGATAATAGGTGTTTTTTTATCGTTTTGACGTATCTTTTTTGCCATCTCTAAGCCATTGAGTCTAGGCATTTTGATATCACTGATGATAATATCAGGTTTTTGTTGTTCATAACATCTGATTGCTTCTAGTCCATCTGCTGCTTCAAGTACTGTTTTACAGATATTTCCTAGATATTCGATCGCATTTTGACGAATTAGGTCTTCATCTTCAACATATAAAATTGTAATATTTGAAAAGTCATAGTTCATGTGAACATTTTATACAAACTTTATTTAGAACTCATTTTTTACACATTTTTTTTTGTAATACTATGGTTTAAGACAGAGAGTATCTTAAAGATGATGGATCATCATGAGGTTTATCATTATGATGTTGTTTTTTACTTCCTGTAGTGTAAAGCAACCAAAGGAGTTGGAAATGAAAGCGGTAACAAGTGTGCAAGTTTTGCAAGAGAAGATTGATAAGTTAGTCTCAAAAAAGATAAAACGTGCAAAGATCACGGGGTTGGGTGTGGTGGTTATAGATGAAAATGCAACCTTACATCTTCAAGGATATGGTTATGCAGATCTTGAAAATCAGATAAAAGTAACACCCAATACCCCGTTTCGTATAGGTTCTATCACTAAGCCACTGACTGCAACAGCCGTGATGCAACTTCAAGAAAAAGGGCTTTTAAACATTAAAGATCCGATTAAAAAATATCTTCCTGACTTTAGCATCAAGCGTCGATTTGATGATGCCAATATCACAATAGAACAGCTTATGAGTCATCACTCTGGAATTCCTACTGATGATTATAGTTCAGGTACTACCAATGAAAAGGTGTATAGAACACTACACCAAAAGCTTGCACGAAGTTATCAAGCTGCGCCAACGGGAGCTGTGCATGTCTATTCCAATATTGGCTATGGGATATTGGGTGCATTGATTGAGGAAGTGAGTGGTGAAACCTATGAGGAGTATATGCAAAAATATATTTTTGCACCGTTACAGATGATGCAAAGTTCTGCAAGCAGTATGGTACCTTTAGATTGTGCAAAGGGATATCGCAAACTTGATGTGATGTCATATGATCCTATAGGTTTTCATCCTGCGGGGAGTGTTACTAGTTCAGTAAAAGATCTTGGATGTTACATGAAAGCTAGTTTTACCAATGCTCATGTTATTTCTCAAGAGAGCCAAAAAGAGACGTTTGTGCCACGTATTGGAGATTATGAAGAGAGAGGTGTATATGGTTTAGGTTGGGTACATGTCCCCAATGATGTGCAACAGCACATTATGCATAATGGACAGATCGGTTCTTTTTATGCTTCTTTACATCTCTTACCAGAGTCCAAAATTGGGATTGCAGTGACTTCAAATAGTTTGCAAGGGGAAGTGGTTGAAGAGATTGTTCATGAGATATTAGCTTTGGTAGAGAGTTTTAAAACGGGAGTGATGCCTAAAAAGTCTAAAACAAAAAAAGTGAAGTTCGTTGTATTTTCTGAGGAGGATTTAGATCGATATGCAGGTGATTATTCAACAACTTTAGGATTTGTGCAGATTCTGCGAAAAGATAAAGATCTGATAGCCATTGTAAAAGATAAGAAGATTATATTACAAAAGGGTGAAGATGGCTTAGTTTATGCCAAAATTAAACTTTTTGGATTTATTCCTCTTTCTATTGATGAAATTGTGATTAGATTTAGTGAAAAAGATGACCAAGTTTTACTTTTTGATAGTGAGGGTTGGCTTATTGGATCTAAGGTCGAGCACATGATGCTTCCTGAAAACCTGCATCATATTGTGGGTGATTACAATATTGATATCGTCTCTCACTATGTTAAATCTATAAAAATTTTAATCAAAGAGAAGAAGGCTTTCTTAGAAGTGATAGATCAGGTTTATGGTCAGACAGCACAAGTGCCACTCAATATTTTAAATGACAAAGCAGCAGTTTTGATAGGAGTAGGGAGAGGGTATGGGAGTACGCTTTTACTGCAAGAAAATGGTATAGAGTTTAGTGGTATTTATTTAGAAAAAAAGTAGAGATTACTTAAGTTGCAGATAAAGTTCTGTTACAGGGGTTTCAACTTCTTGTTTCATAATGAGGTTTATGTCATCACAATATCTTTCAAGGAGTGGAAAGTGTGTGAGTGATTCGTTTTGTGCTTGTACCCAGCCATAAAAACGAGGTGATACTTCATAAAGGTCATTGTAACTTCCCTCATATCGATATTTGGCATACCTGCCTTTTGGTATTGTTTTGATGTAAAATCCCTGTGGTAAATTCTCTAACTTTTTAGGAGTGACGACACAAGCTTCATAACGCATCATATGCTCTTGCGTAATATTTGGAAGATCATAACATATGCCATATCTCTCTAGTTCACTCGAAAATAGAGAGGATGCCAGCTCTTTTTGATTGATACTCAGATAGGTAATGAGTGTTTTCCATGACATATAAGCGGCATCTCCATATTCACCTAACACGCGATAACAAAGAATAAACTTCTCATTTAATTTAATGATTTCAGGTGTGCCGTTAAGTTTTGCTTTTGCCTCTTGAAGGTTGTGTTGTCTATGTTTACGGTATTCAGAGGGAGAACATCCAAATGTTTGCTTAAAGACTTTGTTGAAACTACTTGGTGTTTCATAGCCTGTCTCTTGTCCTACTTCAGTGATAGGCATATCAAGGTTTAAAAGTTGTTTGACGCCACAAGCTAGTTTCAACCTTTTTATCATAGCAGCAATATTTTCTCCCGTTTCTTGTTTGAAAATGCGAGAGAAATGGTACGGACTGTAACCTGCAACTTTTGCCAATTGCTCAATATCCATAGACTCATGTATATGTGTTTCAATATATTTAATCACTTTTTCTATTGAGACATTTTTAATGGTATTCATATGATTCTCCTAAAAATAGCAAGAATGGAAAAGCGTACAATCTTTAGAACTATTATAATTTGTGATGTATAAAAAAACAATGAGAAAGGTATAAAAGTGAAAATTTTTACACGATTGACATGGATAGTGGGTATGACTGCATTAGTGATGGGAGGTTGTAGTTCAGAGAGTAAGATAGAGATATCTGTACCAGATGGTGGTAGGGCAGGTGATGGTGCTTTAAGTGATATAGTCTCTTTTTACAAAAATAAATATGAGATTCCAGCGATGGCTGTGATCACCGTACAAAATAATCAGACCATTGAAAAAGCAAGTGTGGGTGTGCGTCAGATAGAGCATAATATATCTGTTTTAACAGATGATCATTGGGCGATTGGTTCAGTTACAAAATCCATGACAGCAACGCTTGTAGGAGTAATGATAGATCAAGGGGTACTAAATTGGGATACAACACTTGCTGAGTTATTCCCCGAGTTTGATGAGATGCAAGAACGATATCATCATATTACGATGATTGAGTTACTTTCACATAGTGCAGGATTACCAGAAGATGATGATAGCGTTTGGGCACCTTTTGTAGATAGTAATAGATCTTTGATATCACAACGTTATGTGTTGACAAAAGAAGCGTTGGCATATGATAGTGATGAACGGCAAGGTAGCTATGTGTATAGTAATATTAATTATGTAATTGTCGCAGCAATATTGGAAAAGCTTACTGCTAAGCCTTTTGAAACGTTGATAGAGGAGTACCTTTTTACACCATTAGGCATGCAAAATTCACAAGTTGAATTGACAGGGTTACACGATGAGATCTGGGGACATAAGTACCAAAATGGGCAATACAGATCGATTAATCCTACGATAGATCATGTGGATAATGCAGCGATTGTTGCACCAGCAGGGAGTCGTACTTATGTAACACTTGAGGATATGGGTAGATATCTGCAAGCACATCTTCAGGCTAAACAGGGAACTGCCACATTAATGGCAATTGAAAACTTCGAAACTCTCCACAGCAAAGTGATTGATGCTGATGAAGATTTGGGGTATGCGCTAGGGTGGTTTACCGAGGGAACTTATGGACTTCAACATAGTGGAAGTGATGATCGTTGGCTATCACTTAGCTTTATCAATGCTGAAACAGGATTTGCCTACTTTGTTGTAGTTAATGCCTATAAAGAGGGAATTGAAGAAGCTGTATTTGAGATGATTAAAGTCTTGATTAAACGTACCAATACTTTGTTAGCAAGTTAAGTGATACAAAGAAGATACAAGTTGGTAAGATCGGGACTTAGTCTCATCGACTTATAGTATAAAAGATGATTAATAGAAAGGATTTATTATGAGAAAAAGTATACATTATAGTGTGCCTATTCGACTGTTTATATCAGCCTTGTTGTTAAGCTCACTGATCCCTGGGGGCTGGCTGGTATCTCCTACTTTATAGTCTATGCAGTTGATCTATATAAGATTTTTCCAAAGTTATCGACTGAGATGTCTACACTGCTTTTAGGTATAGAGGTTGTAGGTTTGTTTGTTGCAATACTACTTATTTATCGTAGTTATGTAAAGTTATTTGAGACGGAAGAGGTTGATGATAAAAGGGTAGTTTTGAAGCAAAACAGATGGGGTATGATAACCCTATTGCTGTTTGGTATCGGAATTATACTTTTTTCTACCTATTCAGCGATGATTTCATCATACAGAAGATATTCTCATTTTTTTCTCATTTTATTGAGATAAAGTAAAATTAAATATCAATATGAGGGTGCAATATGCATATTCAAAAAATAGTTTTAATCATTTTAGTCACATTCCTAGTGGGGTGCGGCGGTTCCTCAGATACTCAAAAAACAGACTCTTTAGCAAAAGATGAGTATAGAGAAGTTGCAAGGTACATGAACAGTTATATTCTTGCTGAAATGGATAAAAATGAGATTGTAGGACTTTCGATTGCTTTAGTGGATGATCAAGAGATAGTGTGGCAAAAAGGGTTTGGATATGCTGATAAAGCCAATGAGATAGAAGCGACACCGCAAACACGCTATCGTGCAGGGTCTATTACTAAACTTTTTAATGGTATGGCAACGATGAAGCTTGTGGAAGAGGGGAAAATGGATATAGACCAACCCCTTGTCAATTACCTTCCTGAATTTAGTATCAAGAGTCGATTTGGTTCTACAGATATGATTACGCCTAGAAATATTATGACACATCACTCGAGGCTTCCTGGAAATTGGGTGGATAAAATGTTTGCAGAAGAGCCTCATGGATACTATGAACTTGTTTCTCAGATCAAAGAGAGTTATGTGGCTTATGCCCCTAATACAATCCTGAGCTACTCTAATTTAGGGATCAGTTTATTAGGGCATGCTGTTGAAAAAACATCGGGTGAACTCTATAATCACTATTTAGCCAGAGTACTGCTTACACCATTAGGTATGCAAGATTCTGATTTAGAGATGGAACTTTTGGGAAGTTTTGCTTCAAAAGCGTATATAGAGCGTAAAGAGGTGAGAGAGTATCCTCTAGGAGATATCCCTGCAGGAGCTTTAAATACGACAGTAGGTGATTTAAGCAGGTTAGCGATGATGGTTAATAACCAAGGTCAGATAGATGGTCAACAAGTTTTGCAGGCTGAGAGTTTAACACAGATGTTCACGGTACAAAACAGTGATATTGTACTTGATCTTGGACTTAAAATAGGTTTAGCATGGTTTATTGATACAGATATTTTAGTTAATAACGAACCTGTCTATTCTCATGGTGGTGCGACGATTGCACATCGTGCTTCTTTTATGGTCGCCCCTGAGAGTAAACTGGGTGTGATTGTACTTGCTAATAGTGCTGAGGCAAACTCTGAGGAGATAGCGAGTACACTTTTAAAAAAAGCGTGGGAACATAAAACGGGTAAAAAAATTCAACCTCATATTGTACAAGAAGTAGTTAGCAATGATTTTGAACCAGAGGGGACTTATGTCTCAGTCATGTTGGGTGGTAAGATTGATATTACAAAAGAGAGTAATATCTCCTTTACCATTAATACTTTTGGGGGCACTATCCCTATGCAAAAAAATGTTAATGGTACTTATGGTTCTCTCTATTTAGAGGATGTGGAGTTTTATACTAAAGAGGTAGAGGGTGAAGAGATTATTGTAGCACGTCAGGGAAGTACAGAGTCTATCGCTGCTGTAAAAGTGGTAGCACCAGAGACTATTTCTTCTGTGTGGCAAAGTCGTGTAGGAACATATCGGATTATCAATCAGATAGAACCTGAAAGTATGCAACTTGGGGATGTTCGTGTGTTTATGGATGATGGTTTTTTAGTGGTTTCCTTTGATGCACAAGAGACAGCATCGATGAATGTTTTAACGATCATCAATGATACTGAAGCAGTGCTTGCAGGTCTAGGTCGAAGTCAACGAGAAACATTGGTCATTAAAGATGGGGTTGTTCTCTATCAAGGGCTTCAGTTCGAACGAGTGGAGTAGTTTTTCATTACTTTAATATTATCATTAATAAGGAACAAAATATGCGATATAGTTTATGGTTATTAGGAGCAATGCCCCTATTTTTACAAGCTGATTCTGTAATACTCGACAGGGTAGAGGTTAACGCAGCAGATAGCCAAAATGGTGGTAGTGTCTACATTGAAAAAGAGGGGTATATGAAAGCGGCCCCGATGCAAAAGCGTCTTACTACTGAAGAGGCACTACAGGTTGCAGGTACAAATGGTGATCCTGTAAAAGCGTTGAAATCTTTTGCAGGTGTAGTAAGTACTAATAATGATGATGGCAGTGAACTCTATATCCATGGTTCAAAGCCAAGAGAGACGAGATTTACGATCAATCATTTGCCCATTGGGTATCTGTTTCATCTAGGAGGGTTACACTCCGTGATAGCCCCTGAGATGACAGGACAGATCGATGCTTATTTGGGTGGATTTGATGTCAGTTACGGGGCGATGGGTGCGGTGGTAGATATCACACCTAAGTATCCAAGTGGAAGTGGTGAAGGGCGTTTACATCTTGGTATGTATGATGCTGATTTTGCTTATGATGGAAAGATCAGTGAAAATACCAACTTTTTTATCAGTGCGCGTCGGAGTTATTTTGACTTTATTGCTGATGATATATTGGATGAGTTGGATAAAGATGATGACGATGAGAGTAAAAAGACCACTTTTACACTCTTTCCACAGTTTTATGATGGGCAGTTTATCCTCTCTCACAATGTGGGTGATCATGCACTCTCATTAGAGGCGATGATCGCCAAAGATCAGATGAAGCTCAACGATACGATGGAAAAAGATAAAGACCCTGTCGCTGTGGGTAAGATCAATACAGAGATTGAGTCCAATACCATAGGGGCTAGATGGATGTACTATGGTGAAAATATCACAAGTAATACGCTTTTATATCGTATGTATGTGAAACAAGATGTAGATCTTTTTGATGCAGACTATTTTGTGGATACTAGTACCACAGAGTTTGGACTCTATCATGAGAGTGTTTTTGATGTAGAAGATCATAAACCGATGGTTGGGTTTGAAGTGGTAGAAGTTAAAGCACCTTTAAAAGCACGTATTACCAGTCCTGAATTTGCAGATTTTGATGGACCAATCACGGATAAAGATGTGGTTGTGGTTGATAAAACATTTAAAGCCAAAAACTATACGCTGTTTGTCCAAGATATTTGGGATATTACACCTGATAACCATTTTCGCTATGGATTAAGAGCGTGGGATACAGATTTTCAAGCTTTTGGCTCAGGAGTGGACCCTAGGGTAGCATTTGTTCATGATGTAAGTGAGGATTTGAGTCTATCAGTGGCTATTGGAAAGTATTCACAATTGCCTGAGACGATTTATGTCATTGAAGGGTTTGGAAACCCAAAGATCGATACTTTTGAGTTTTCTAACCACTATACTGTGAGTGTGCAAAAAACGTTTGATGATGACTCCTCTTTGTCGGTAGAGCCTTATTATAAAACATTTGAAAACCTTGCTATAACAGATGAAGCGTTTAACTATGATTCAGTGGGTGAAGGTAAAGCCTATGGTATAGATATCACCTATAAAAAGCGTATCGCAAATTTTGATATCATTGCTGCTTATACGTTTGTCAAAGCCAAAAGAGCACTTAATACTGAGAGTAAAAAACAGTATCGTTTTGAGGGAGATATTCCGCATACATTTCAACTAAATACCAACTATCGATTGGATAATGGTTGGAGAGTGTCGGGATTTTTCAAGTATAATGATGGTGCACCTTATACTCCTGTGATTGGTACTGAGGATTATCAATATGAGGGTAAAACCTATAAACGTCCAATCTACGGTGAACCCTATAGTAAGAGACTCCCTTATAACGTAGATCTTGATATCCAGATAGGTAAAACGATCAAGTATGCGAACAAGAAAAGTTTAGAATTTTCAATAGAGCTGATGAACATTACTTCCGTGCTGAGGAAAAATGTAGCCGGTATTGAATATAATGACGCTTATGAAAAAGATGGTGAGTATTACCAGATGGGATTTTTACCCGCATTTCATGTAAATTATCGATTTTAGGGATATAGTGTTGGGGAAGTTTGGGTTTTTGGCTGTTTTGATTATTGTTGCTATGGCACACTATGTTGCTTTGCAATTTGATTATAACCCTGAGCAAAAGGTGATTTCAAAACCAAAGGCCAAGGTACATCGTGTTACGTTAAGTTCGGTGATTGTTAAAAAGCCAGTACCTCCTAAACCTAAAGTGGAGCCTATAGTAAAGCCAAAACCTATAGAGAAACCAAAGCCGAAGAAAAAGCCAAAACCAAAGAAAAAACGTGTTAAAAAAACAGTTGTAAAGCCAATAGTAGAAGAGATTGTAGAGAGGGTGGAAGAGGTGATACCTGAACCTGTAGTTGATCAGGTGGTAGCACCAGTGGTGCAGGTAGATACTACTTCTATCAAAGATCAATATACCAGTGAGATAAGAAGAGCGATCCAAAAAAATCTCTACTATCCAAAGATGGCAAAACGATTACGGATGCAAGATATTGTACAGGTGAATTTTCGTGTCTATCCTGATGGGAAAATAAGCAATATAAAACTGCTTAATAGTCCAAAAAAGTTACTAGGAAATGGTGCGATAAAGACGCTCAATAGGCTCTCATTACCTCCAATTCCAAGTGCTTTGAATGAACCATTTGTGGATATTACAATACCAATAGAATTTAAACTTAAAAAAGGATAAACAGATGAATCTTATGGATTATATTGATCAAGGTGGTGTGATCATGTATATATTAATTGTATTAAATATTATAGGGTTTACTACGATGATCATTAAATTGATACAGTTTTTATGGGCAAAGTCTAAGATTAAAAAGAGTGTCGATGGTGTCTATGAGAGCTTTAGTGTGAATGAGAAAGAGGCACAGCTTGCCCTTGGTAAAGATATGGTGGCTGAGAAGTTGGTGCGTTGTGAAAAAGGGCTAAGTACGATACGTATTATTGCTTCTGTAGCACCACTTTTGGGGCTTTTAGGAACAGTAATTGGTGTACTTACCGCATTTGAAGCGATCTCTAAACAGGGGTTGAGTGATCCTAGTATCTTTGCTGGTGGTATTTCGCTAGCGCTTGTGACAACTGTGGGTGGTCTTATCGTAGCAATCCCCCACTATATAGGGTATAACTATTTGATTGGTATGCTGGATAAACTTGAAGCCCAGTTCAACACACAGCTTAGTCTAAAGATCTATGAAGAGCGGTCATGAAACGGCGCGAACATCTCTCACCTGATTTGACGCCTATCATTGATGTAGTCTTTTTGATTTTGATCTTTTTTATGGTGAGTTCTACCTTTAAAAAAGAGGAGTTAGCATTGTTACTTACTCTTCCAGATAGCCAACATGCGACCCAAGAGATTAAAAAAGAGGATCTTTATATTGAACTTAGTGTTGAAGAGATTGCCTTAAAGGGTGAGAAAGTGAGTTTTGAAGAGCTTGATAGTGTATTTGCCAAGGTAGAAGATAATCTGAAACCAATCAATGTTCGTATCGATAAAGAGGTGACATATCAACGGGTGGTGAAGTTACTAGATCTACTTAATAAATATGGACTCAATAATTTAGCTTTAGAGAATAAAAAAGAAGAGTAAACATGAACAAAGATACTGCATGGTTTGAAGCACTTTATCAAAAAGCGGAAGAGGATCATACACAGATTCCTTGGGCAAAGTTAGAGGCAAATCCTTTTTTGGTCGAGTTTTTAGAGAGTCAAATCAATTTTAAAGGAAAAGCACTTGTTATTGGGTGTGGTTTGGGTGATGATGCTAAGGTGATTGCAGATGCTGGGTTTGAAACTACAGCGATTGATATTTCACAGAGTGCAATCAAATGGGCAAAAAAACGTTTTTGTGATGATACTATCGATTTTCAGGTACAAGATGTATTGGCGTTACCTGAAAGCTTTTTAGGGCATTTTGATTTTGTATTTGAAGCGTTGACGATACAGTCTCTTCCTATCGCTTATCGTCCTCGCATGATTGAAGCAGTTGCTTCTACTGTGGCTCTTAAAGGAAGACTACTTGTTGTTGCACACGGGAAAAATAAAGGCGAGAAGTTTGAAGGACCACCTTGGCCTTTGCTTGTGAATGAATTAGGACTTTTTCGAATGCATGATCTTACACAGATGGAGTTTAGTATTCATGCTGAGCCATCAGGACTCTCTAGTTTAAAGTTCAAAGCACTTTATCAAAACTGATGGTGTCTAAATATCTTGCACACTATCCGAACTCTTTACAATTACAGGTAAAAGATCTCATTGATCACAAAAAGCTGTCGCACTATTTGCTAAATAAATACCCGAAAAAACATACGCTTCAAACTGATAAAGCACTCTATATGTATGTGATGGAGCTGAAAACTGCACATATGAAGAAAACTGCCCCTTTGAGTAAAGTTTACTATGATGGGAAGATTAACATCCTCAAAGATGCTTTGGGTACGCATACCTATATTTCAAGGGTACAAGGTGGTAAGTTAAAGGCGAAAAATGAGATTAGGATTGCTACGTTATTTAAAGCGATGCCTGAAGATTTTTTAAAAATGATCGTTGTACATGAATTGGCACATTTTAAAGAGAAAGAGCATAACAAAGCTTTTTATAAACTCTGCAAATATATGGAACCAAACTACCATCAATTAGAGTTGGATCTTAGAGTCTATCTCACCCATGTTGATCTTTTTGGAAAGCTTTACGATTGATGCGTTTAGAAAAAATCATCATTGGTAAAGAGGCAAAAAAGCCTTTGCAGTATGTGCAGAGTGTCTATGCTGTACAAGGTAGAGGATTAGAGGGAGATCGTTACTTTTATGGTTGTGGAACTTTTAATAGGGCACCACTTTCACAAGATGTTAGAGAAGTGAGCTTAATCGATTATGCTGCTTTGGTAGAGTGTAACACACGTTTAAATAAGCAATTAGATTTTATTGATCTGCGACGAAACCTAGTGATCTCAGGTTTTGATTATACACTTTTAAAAGGGAAGCAGTTTTGCATTGGTGATGCGGTATTTGAGATTGTGAGAACTTCTCCTCCCTGTCGTTATCTCTCACATCTTTTAGATGCTGATATGATGCAAGGACTCAAATATATCGGAGGTTATCGTGCAAATATCCTCAAATCTGGGATGATTAAAGTGGGTGATGATATTTCAATTTTTATGGGTAGAGTTTAAAAATTATGATACTATAGTATCAATGATATAAAGGAAAAATATGCAAGAAATAAATACTTTACTAGAAAAATATGATAATTTTAAAGATGCTCAGATTCGTTCTATTCAACAGCTTTCAGAGACTTCAAAGCTCCTTACACTAGTTGTACAAGATGATGATGGTGAAGATCTGAATACTGTCAAAATAGAGTTTAGTAATGTCAGTGCTTCAAGAATTTTGGAAAATAGTGTACTCTCTTATCTTGATATGATGAGTGGTATTAGTATTATTAAAGAGAATAATCTCTATGGTTTTGCTGTGGGCAGTGGTACCGCGATGTTACATGTTCATAATGCACCACTCTACATCATCTCTTCAGACATTAGCGTCGAGGAAAAGTAGAAATTTGTATCATATTTCATTTTGAAATAAAATAGTGTAAGAGTTTGGTTTTTAACTATACTTTTACGTATGTATCAAAAAAGAAAAGAACGACTTTATATCACTGATATTATGGAAGATCCACCGATCTCTTATCCTATGTACTATACTTTAAGTACAGCCTTAAAAGATAATGAGATGTTACATGAGAGCCTTTTTGCCATTCATCTTAGTGAATTTGAGAGGTATGAGACACCATTAAATTCAGTAGCACTTTTTAACGCCCTTGCTTCAGGGGTATTCCCCATCTATAAAGAGCAGTACGTGGTAGGTAGTTTTGGTGGGAAATTGATGTATCTTGAAGCATCAGGCTGGAAGAGTTTAGGAGTTACTGAAGGTATCTTTGATATGCACAACTGGCTAGTGTAGAGGCATATATCCATACCCCTCATGTTGTGCATCGATGAGTCCTATTGCCGCGTTGTGTACCATCTTGGCAAATGGGTAGAAGGCTTTAGGATTCAGGTTTCTATTTTTGACACCTGCTTCACAGACTAAAAAGGTGACATTATAATGTGTGGTAAGTGACTTTAGACGTTTATGTAGATCTGGTTGTGCTTTGACCAAGGCTTTTTGTGTGGCATAAGGAGTGTTTTTGAGATCGGACATAAAAAATTTATAGGCATCACCATGTATGATCACCTTAACCTCTAGATCTTGGAGTTTACTCTCATAATAGGTGGCATGTGAGACAATCCCTTTGATGAGTCTTGATTGGAATCTATCAAGATCTCCTGTAGTAAGGTTATAAACAATTTTTTTAACAACTTCATCCTCACTATGTACTTGTGTGAGTGTTAATAATGCAAACATGAGTATCTGTAAAAATTTTTTAAGCATAGAGATCCTTTGGGGTTATGATAGCAATCTTTTGTGTAGTGCCTGTTAGTATGTGAACTATTTTAATTGCTCTGTGCTTTCATCATCTCTATGTTAGAATTCAAAAAAATTTTATGAAAGGAGAACCGATGCTAAAAGGATGTAAACACTACTTTACCATGTTTGGTGTGATGTTATCAACTATCAATATGGACTTAAAAAAGTTATTTACCAAGGCTTGTGAACAGTTAAGAAAATCTATTTTTATTCAGATTGATCTCACATGTACACAACTAAAACTCAATTTACAAAAAAATCAAACATATCAAGGATAATTTTTATGACAAAAACAAAACTTTCACTACTAGTGGCTTTTTTACTCTCAAGTCAGCTTCAAGCAAGAAACATTCAACTCGATAAAGTTACAGTTACCACCCCCACAAAATTTTCGCAATCACTGCAAGATATTACTACAAATGTAGATGTGATTACCAGTCAAGAGATCAAAGAGCGAGGCTATCAAACCGTGAGTGATGCACTTAAAGCAGAACCTGGTATTGTTTATACACGAAATGGTGGGTTAGGAAAGGCGACTTCTATCTTTTTACGAGGATTTGAGCAGAAGCGTACTTTAGTACTGGTTGATGGTGTAAGGTACAATGATCCTGCTTCTGTTGGCGGTGCACATCTTCAACATATTTTGATGGAAAACATCGAGCGGATTGAGATTGTCAAAGGGGCACAGTCAGGTATCTGGGGCGCAGATGCAAGTGCAGGTGTGATTAATATCATCACAAAAAAAGCGTCAAAAGATGGCTTCAGTGCAACTGTTTATGCTGAGTATGGGAGTTTTAACACGCAGACTTATGGCGTGAATAGTGCTTATAAACAAGATCAGTTTGATATTTCACTAGGTGTGCAGAGACTTACTAGTGATGGCTTTAGTGCTAAAGTGCCTGAAGGGGCTGATGTTGATGATTTTGAAGATGATAGCTATGAAAACAACACAGCAGACTTGAAACTAGGCTATAACATCACAGAAAATGATAGAGTAGAAGCATTTTTGAATTATATCGATGCGGAGAGTGACTTTGATGGATATAATATGGATCCAACACTAGCAGCCAATGATTCTGAATCCACTAGTAGTATAGAAGAGAAGTTTTACGGTATCAGTTATACCAATACAGAGGGAAAAAATAGTACAAAGATCTATTTTAATCAGTCAGATTTTTCGCGCACATCAAAGAGTGGAAGAGTGAGTGAATTTGATGGAGGGGTGAGAGAAGTTGGTTTCAATAGTGCACTCTCTTATGCAAAAAATGGTGATTTAAGCATTGGTGTTGATTGTAAAAAGTTTGAACATGACAATGAGATCTCAAAAGATTATAGTAATCAAGGGATTTTTGTTTCAAATGCAAATAAATTTAATGGTCTCATCTCAGGTACAACGATCTTTAGTCAATCTTTACGCTATGACAAGTTTGACGACTTTGACAATAAAGTCACTTATAAACTAGGGATCAAACATACCCATGACAATATCAAAGACTTTTGGACATCAATCAACTACGCAACAGCCTATAATGTTCCTTTACTTTATCAACTCTACAGTCCATTTTATGGAAATAGCAACTTAAATCCTGAGGAGACAAAAGGGTTTGATATCACTGCTAACTATAAAGGTTTTGGAGTGACTTACTTTCATAACCAAATTGAAGATTTGATTGATTATATGACGACAAACTTTACTACTTTTGCAGGTTCTTACTTTAACATTGAGGGTAAAAGTACACTCAAAGGAGTAGAACTCTCTTATGCAAACAGTATCGAAGCAGCGAACTTAGCCTATAATCTAAACTATACTTATCTCAAAACAGAAGATAAAGATGGAGAAGAGTTGGCTAGAAGAGCAAAAAACAGTGCTAACCTCTCTTTTGATTATTATGGTATTTCTGATACGCGTATCGGTACCTTGATTCAATATGTAGGAGAGCGTAAAAAGTCACAATATGATGCTAACCC
>JAHZKW010000124.1 GCA_022600175.1 Campylobacterota bacterium | reverse complement strand
ATGGCACCATCTTTAGAAACGATAAAAAGTGCTTTGGTAAGTTTCCCTTTGAGTGGTGCTTCACTGATACGCACACCAAACTCATCACCAAAGTGCTCCTCCTCATCTATCAGTAAAGGAAGATCACAGTCACTTTTTAGATCTGCTTTTGAAGAGAGAATAAAATATTTTTGGACATCTTCTATCGCAAGATCTTCATGTTTCATTAGTTGATCAAATTCATTGAAGTTCTCTTCATCTAGATAAGGAGCAGAGATAATGATCTGCGTTTTACCATTTTGTCCACCAAAGGTGATCTCTTTTCCACGCATATCTTTAGCCGTGACTTTTTCAGAGGCATACCCCTCATCTAAAGGGATATCTTCTAACATCATTGTCTGTGCATTTAGTGTAACTTGCACTTAAACTCCTTTATAAGCTTTACAAAGCAGTGTTGCAATTTCTGTTCTTGTTGACGATTGTCTTGCTAGAACGGAAATTGCATAAAACATTTTTATATTTTAATTTATAAGGAAAAACAATGCTAGCTATCCCTTTGAACAGTAGTAGTTCAACACAAATCTCCGAGCTTTATGGAAATGCTCCTTTTTTCGCACTTTTGGATTTAACGACAGGTTATTTTAAAGTGGTTGAAAATGATGAACTTGGTAATGGGAACAAAATCGCATCTTTTTTAAAAACAAAAGGTGTTACAGACACACTTTTTTATCACATGGGTGAGGGTGTTTATAAGGCATTTTCAGAAGCCTCTATGAATGTCTATAAAGCTTATAATGACATCATGAGTTTAGATGAGATCTATCGTAAGTTTAAAAGTGGAGAAGTGACACTGGTTGACAGTAAGAATTGTGATGATCTGTTAGATCCAGGTGAGACGGATACTTGTAAGTGTGGTTGTAACTAACCACCTTACACATAACTTTTTAGCGCTTTTATTTATAGTGTTTCAACATCTCAGGAGTGATATCCGATTCAAAACAGATTGGTGCATATCCTCCTGATCTACTGTAGGCACTTCTTTTCCCACATATACTACCATTACTGGCTCTATTATAGGGACAGGGACAATTTTTTGGATATGCAGCAATTGATTGTTGGATGATTTTTTTCTTTAGTTCACTATCACTTTTCGCGTAGAGCAAAGAGATGGACAGTGCTAATATAAGTGTAGCTGTGACGACTTTTAAACTTAAAGTGTTCATATCAAGACCTTTAAAATTGCCAATGAACCATGTTGTAATTATACTATTAATGATTATTTGTTGTCAACCAAATTAATATAATCAGTACTGTAAGCATATTGACCAAAGTACTGTTTGACAAGTTTGATACCAATATGAAAAAACTACCAAGAACACAACTTGCATATATCCTTGTAATGATTGTAACTAGATGAAGTGAGATCATTGCAAACTTTAAAAATCTTATTTACAAAGGAGAAGCAATGAGCTGTGGAACAAGCGGTAGTGTAGCAGAAGCTGGGATGCCAGATGACGTAAAGGATATGATACATAATCACCCATGTTATAGTGAGGGGGCACATCATCACTATGCAAGGATTCATGTTGCGGTAGCACCAGCATGTAATATACAGTGTAATTATTGTAACAGAAAATATGACTGTTCAAATGAGAGTCGACCAGGAGTGACAAGCGAAAGATTGACTCCTGAAGATGCGGCTAAAAAAGTACTCTTTGTAGGTGGTGAAGTACAGCGTATGAGTGTACTAGGAATCGCAGGACCTGGTGATGCTTTGGCAAATCCAGAGAAGACTTTTGATACATTTAAAATGGTACGTGAAAAAGCACCTGACCTTAAACTCTGTCTCTCAACCAATGGACTTGAATTGCCAAAATATGTTGATGAGATGGTGAAATATGATATTGATCATGTCACGGTCACGATCAATAGTGTCGATACCACTGGAGAGATTGGATCTAAAATCTATCCTTGGATTTTTTACAACAACAAAAGATATTATGGAAAAGAGGCAGCACAGATTCTTTTAGAGAGACAACTCGAAGGGATGAAGATGCTTGTAGAAAAAGGGATTTTGATCAAAGCAAACTCTGTACTGATTCCTGGTGTCAATGAAAAACATTTACCAGAAGTTGCAAAAAAGTTAAAAGAGATTGGTGTCTTTTTACACAATATCATGCCAATCATCTCTGAGCCTGAGTATGGTACAAAGTTTGCGATTGATGGTGTGCCTAGTGCAACTCCACAAGAGCAGATGGAAGTACAAGAAGCGTGTGGTATGGATATGAAGATTATGGCACATTGTCGACAATGTCGTGCAGATGCTGTAGGACTTATCGGTGAAGATAGAGGTGCTGAGTTTACCAAAGATGTTTTTTCCACTATGACTTTTGATGCACTTGAAGATCACTACAATGTAGAAGCACGCCAAGATGCTCATGCAAAGATTGAAGAGTTTAGATTCTTCCTTGATAAAGCCAATGAAAAAGTACAAAAAGAGAAAGGGGAGCTTAGCTCAACTTCTGAAACTATTCTTGTCGCTGTTACCACTGCAGGTGAAGGAATGATCAATCAACACTTTGGATCTGTTAAAGAGTTTTTGATTTACGAAGCAGGAGATAAGGGTATTAAGTTTATCCAACATCGAAAAATTACGACTGAGTATTGTGCAGGACCAGATGGCGGTAATCCAATTGATGAAGTGATTGATGTTCTTAAAGATGTGAAGCTTATTTTGACTGCAAAAATTGGTGGATGTCCACAAGAAGATCTCAAAGCTGCAGGTTTAACGGCAATTCAAGAGTATGCATTTCAACCGATAGAGGCATCTGTACTTAAAGCTGCACAAACCTATTTTGATGTAGATAAAGCAGTAGAGGTAAACTAAGTTATGGCCATCATCAATGACACCACCCTTCGCGATGGAGAACAGGCACCCTATGTCGCTTTCAATACCAAAGAGAAAGTGAAAATAGCGACACTGTTATCTGAGAGTGGAGCCGATGAACTAGAGATCGGTATTCCTGCGATGGGTAAAAAAGAGCGTGAGGATATCAAAACATTGATCAGCCTTGGGCTTGATGTCAGGATGATGACATGGAATAGAGCTACACTCTCTGACCTTGAGCACTCATTGGGATGTGGTGCTAAGGCAGTGGATCTCTCAATCCCTGTTTCGGACATTTTGATAGATGCCAAATTTGGTGGCGATAAGACAAAAATGTTGCAACAGCTTGAAGAGGTATTAATCTTGGCAAAACAAGAGGGAGTGTTTGTCTGTATTGGAGGTGAGGATGCCTCTCGGGCAGAACACTCTTTTTTAGAAGAGGTGATGGCACTTGGGTATAGTGCAGGTGCTGATAGGTTTCGCTACTGTGATACAGTGGGAGTTTTACGCCCTTTACAAACATATGAACGAATCAAATCTTTAAGAGAAAAATCCTCTTTGTCTATAGAGATGCATACTCATAATGACTTTGGTATGGCAAATGCCAATGCACTAGCTGGAGTTGAAGCAGGTGCGGTAAGTCTCAATACCACTGTTATTGGTCTAGGGGAGAGAGCAGGCAATGCCTCTTTTGAACAGATCTTGATGAGTTTGTTGCATCTTTATGGAGAGAAGCGTATTTTTGATTCTCAAAAGATTAAAGAGTTGGTGCAAGTTGTATGTACTGCTGCAAATGTAGATATCGCTTTAAATGCACCTATTATTGGTGAACGTATTTTTGCACATGAGAGTGGTATTCATGCAGATGGGATGATGAAAGATAAAAGCAGCTATGAGCCATTTTTAGCTGAAGAGGTAGGAGCTGTTCGGACTTTTCCTATCGGTAAACACTCTGGTAGTGGTACGATTGCTTATCATTTGGCGCAGTTAGGTATTGCTGTAGAGAAGAAGAGTATTAAAAATCTTTTACCTCGTATTCGTGATATTGTGACAACACGTAAAAAAGTGCTTAGTCCGTTTGAACTTCAAAAACTCTATCAGGATGGTTAATGTTTATAGGCTGGTTAAAATATCGAGATGTTCCTAACGTTGTAGAGATTGCCAATAGTGTAGGGTGGCTCTCTGATGGTTTTCATCTTAATCTTATGTTAAAACACTCTCCACATCTCTGCTATGGTGCATATGCGGGAGATGAGCTCATTGGTGCTGTATTGGCACTTGAGTTTGAAAATAGTGCGATGATCAAATATTTGATGGTCAAACCTACATATCAAAAACAGGGTATTGGAAAAAGACTTTTTGAAACATTAGTCCATGTACTCAAACCTGAATATGAACATATCTATCTTCATGCCAATCCTAAACTACAAAACTTTTTTGAAAGCTATGGTTTTGAGAAAAAGATAGAGGTTGGTCGTTATCTCAATGTAGGCAAAGTACCTCCTTTTCATTTTAACAATGCCCATGCCAAAGAGTTGGAAGGGACCAATTTTGATGCGGTGATTCAAAAGATAGATCATGAAACTTTTGGAGAGTATCGATTGGCATTTTTAGAAGATGAGATGGAGCGAAACTCAAGTCTTCGTTTTGCACTCTCAAATGGCTTTCAACACTCAAGTGTGATTAGTGCTAGAAATATCTATCTAGGTCCTTGGCAGGTTGAGAATGGTCATGAAGAAGAGGCTGTGAAACTGATGAAGGGAGTGCTCTATTTTAGAGGATTGAGACGTATCTATGCAGATATACCGCTCAATCAGCCTCACGTGGTTTCACTCTATGAGTCATTTCACTTTAAAAAAGAGGAGACATTCTATCATATGGCTATAGGTAAGGAGCATATCAAGTTTGAAAATATTTATGCATTTTCACTATAGCCATGGTAAGTGTCAAGTAAGAGGATAAAGAAAAAATTAAAATTAAAGGAGCGGTGATGACACCAGAAGAGAAAAAAGAGAAAAAAAAAGAGTTGGCAAAGTATAAAAGACAAGCTGTAGAGATTGCATCAGAGATTCATGATATTGTTGAAGATACATTGTGGAGTGATTATGTCAAGATGCCAGAACTTAGTGAAAAGTTGATTGTCGCTGTTGAGAAAGCAAACAATTTTAAAAAAGAGGCAGGGTTGTAAAATCCTAAAATAAACTGTGAAAGGAATTTGGTATGCCCAGTGTTGAAGAGATACTAAAAACCGAAATTTGTGAATGTGGTGAAAAAAATGTGGGTGAGGCAGTAGAGATTTTTCAACACACAGAGCTACCATTTAAAAAAGCAAAAAAATTAGTGACGGGTTGTAATAAAAACTGTTGTAGACAACCGTTAATGAAACTCTTTGATATGGTCTATTTTGGTAAGTATGACTATGATGAGATTTATCGGTTGATTAAAATACGTCATGATAAACTTAAAAAAATGGTTGATGAACTAAAAAATTAAGGAAAGAAGATGAGTGCGATACTAGATTGGTTATATGATCTTGAGGCAATTGATGTGTCAATTGAGAGAGAAGAGGATGTAAAAAGATTAGATCTTAGCTCATGTGATATTGAAAGTTTGCCAGATGATTTTGGAAAGTTGACCTCTTTATACTCTCTCAACCTCGCAGACAATAAACTCACCACGCTGCCAGATTCACTAGAGGCACTTAAAAATCTTGGATTTATTGATCTTAGAAATAATGCTTTTCAAAAAGTACCTTCTGTACTTTATACGATGGCTCTAAAATCACTCAACCTCTCGTTTAATCAACTCAAAAGAGTAGAGAATTTTCCTTATATGATCCGCGTACTCAACCTTAGTAACAATGAGATTGGTGATATTGGTTCTGAGATAGGAGGCCTTTTAGAGCTTAGAAGTTTAAATTTATCACAAAATCATATCCACTCGATTGATAGTGGTATTGTCCATCTTGTGAACCTTGAAATTTTAAACCTTGAAGGAAACTATCTTAAAAGTGTGCCTAATATTGCCTCCATCCCTAACCTTACGCAATTAAATCTCTCAGAGAATATGCTCGATCAATTGCCAGATTTCTCGCAGAGTGTTTTAGAGCGATTAGATATCTCAACAAATCAATTCACCTATTTGCGTTTTTCAGGTATGGAAGATCTTGAGGAGTTGATTTTGGATGATAACCCTTTGGAAGATCTACAGCTTGAAGTAGAGTTTGCTCCCTATTTAAATACTTTTTTTGCTGATGGATGTGCACTTGAAGTTTTTCCAGAGTTGGAAGCAAAAAAATATATTACAACCCTAAGTCTTTCAGGTAATCAAATTTGTGATTTACCTGATACTTTAGCCCTCTTTGAACAGCTTGAGATTTTAGATGTAGATGATAACGAGATTATATTTTTACCTAAAATATTTGATAAACTCACCCATCTTAAAAAACTTTATGTGAAAGGAAATCCTCTGGCTGAGAGCGAAATTAGGTATATACTCTCATTTGATCTTGAGTATTGTGATCTTGTGGATCTCAGTCATGTTGAGATTGCTGAAGCAACACCCCAAGATATTAAAGCGATGAATAAACTGCTTGAACAACTTTTTGCCCTAGAGCGTGACTTTGAGTATGATGAAAGTAAACATACCAAAGCGTTTGAACTTTTAGTCTCCTCTGCAAGTGCTACGATTATTGTGGCGAAATACCAAGGTCTTGTAGTAGGCCTCTCCACCATGCAGGAGTTGATCTCTACAGCCAGTGGCGGTGTTTCAGGTGTGATTGAGGATGTGGTGGTGCAAAAAAGTTACCGACGTTTAGGTGTTGGGAGTCGGATTATTGATTATATGACAAAGATTGCAATGGATAAAGAGTATAAAAGATTGCAGTTGGTTGCAGATAAGAAAAATACCAAAGCATTACATTTTTATATGAAAAAGGGATGGAAAACAACTAATCTTCAAGCAATGCACTACCTCTTCTAGTCCTTATATCCACTCAAAATTGAGTGGATAGATCTCTACTCTACTTAAATTTATTTCTATACACCTTTACGACAAAATATCGCTTTAGAATCAAAACGCTTGTGTTCGATGACAATAATTTTAAAATATGACAATTTGTCGCACACTTGCAATTTTGATTCCAACATATTTGTATATTTTGTGTCAAAGTATTCTTTAATAATCCTCAAAAACCCTAGAACATCATGTGCATACTCTCTAATGTAACTCAAAAACAAAATTTATGGAGGTTTCAAGATGTCAGCATTAAGACAAATCGCATTTTACGGAAAAGGTGGAATTGGTAAATCAACTACTTCTCAAAATACACTCGCTTCAATGGCACACTACTTTGATCAAAATATTATGATCGTTGGTTGTGATCCAAAAGCGGATTCAACAAGACTTATTCTTCATGAGAAAGCACAAAATACTATTTTACAACTTGCTGCAGAGATGGGAACAGTTGAGGATCTTGAACTTGAAGATGCTTGTAAACCAGGTGCGGGAATCTTTGCACCAGATGCTCCAGGTGGTTGGATTAACTGTACTGAGTCAGGTGGACCAGAGCCAGGAGTTGGTTGTGCAGGTCGTGGTGTAATTACTGCTATTAACTTCCTAGAGGAAGAGGGTGCATATGAAGAAGATGGTCTAAACTTTGTCTCTTATGATGTACTTGGTGACGTTGTATGTGGTGGTTTTGCTATGCCGATTCGTGAAGGTAAAGCACAAGAGATCTATATCGTTATGTCAGGTGAGATGATGGCAATGTATGCTGCGAACAATATCTCAAAAGGTATTTTAAAGTATGCAAATACTGGTGGTGTTAGACTTGCTGGTCTTATCTGTAATGCACGTATGACTGACTTCGAATACGATCTTGCTGTAGCACTTGCTAAAGATCTTGGAACACAAATGATTCACTTTGTACCAAGAAATAACATTGTTCAACACGCTGAGCTTAGACGTATGACAGTGGTAGAGTATAGTCCATTCTCTGATCAAGCGATTGAGTATAAAGAGCTTGCTCGAAAGATTATTGCAAATGACTACAAAATTATTCCTACACCATTAGAGATGGATGACCTTGAAGATCTTCTTATGAAGTATGGTCTTGAAGATGAAGCTGACGAAGAGAACATTGGTAAACAAAATGTTGGTGCAGAAGCAGAAGCGTAAGCCATTTAATACAGTAGATTAAGGTGCCCAATGGGCTTACAATCTCCTCTTTTGAGGAGATCCTAAAAACACTTTCGATAATGAAATGAAAACAACAGAAAAAAGGAAAAAAGATGTTTATTTTAGGTATGCACTTCACAGCAGATATGGGAAATTCAATAGAGGACTCAGCAGTAATAGAGAGACTTGACGCACAAATCGCAGAGACACCAATTGATGATATCAATGCAATTGAATTAGAGATGGGACTGAGAAAAAGTGACGAAGTTGTCAAAATTACTTACGCTAACAAAGATACATTTATGTTTAAAGCATTAGCAACTTATCTTAAAGATGAGACGTATGTAGAAAAAGATGGTGAGAAATATTTGGTTTATACAAACAGATACCAAATGTCTGAGCTTTCAAAAAAATTAGATTCTGATGATGAAACTATGGCGCTTTGTAAACAATTTGATTCAATGGAACAATTTAGAGTTAAAGCAGCGTAATTTAAATAATAAAATATTTTAGGAGTAGATCATGGGTCCAGAATCATTAGAAGCTAGACAAAAAGCAGCTGTCGAAGAGGTACTAGAAGCGTATCCTGAGAAAGCGAAAAAGAACCGTGCAAAACACTTAGGTGTTGGCGGTCCAGAAGATGAAAGTCAAAAAACATGTGGAAATGTTAGAAGTAACAAAAAAACAGTTCCAGGTGTGATGAGTCAAAGAGGTTGTGCATACGCAGGATCTAAAGGTGTTGTATGGGGACCAGTTAAAGATATGATCCACATTTCACACGGTCCTATCGGTTGTGGTCAATATAGTAGAGCTGGTAGAAGAAACTACTATATCGGTACAACTGGTGTAGATACCTATGTAACGATGAACTTCTCTTCAGATTTCCAAGAGAAAGATATCGTTTTTGGTGGAGATAAAAAACTAGATGTTTGTTTTCATGAAATTGATGAACTTTTCCCATTAAATAATGGTATTACAGTACAGTCAGAGTGTCCAATCGGTCTTATCGGTGATGATATTAATGCTACATCAAAAATGTATGCGAAAAAAACTGGTCATACAATCGTACCGGTAAACTGTGAAGGTTTTCGTGGTGTATCTCAATCACTCGGTCACCACATCGCAAATGATACGGTAAGAGATTATGTTTTTGACAAAACAGATGCACTCGCTGGTACAGATGTAGAACCTGGTGAATATGATGTTGCTATTATCGGTGATTATAACATCGGTGGTGATGCATGGAGTTCAAGAATCCTTCTTGAAGAGATGGGTCTTAGAGTAGTAGCGCAGTGGTCTGGTGATGCGACACTTAAAGAGATGGCGTTAACACCAAGAGTAAAACTAAATCTTTTACACTGCTACAGATCTATGAACTATATCTCAAGACATATGGAAAAAGAGTATGGTATACCTTGGGTTGAGTATAACTTTTTTGGTCCAACTCAAACAATCACTTCTTTAAGAAAAATTGCTGCATTCTTTGATGAGAAGGTTCAAGCAAAATGTGAAGAAGTAATTGCTAAATACCAACCGATGATCGACGGTGTTACAGCAAAATATAAACCAAGATTAGAGGGTAAACAAGTGATGTTGTTTGTTGGTGGTCTGCGCCCTAGACACGTTATCGGTGCTTATGAAGATCTTGGAATGGAAGTTATCGGTACAGGTTATGAGTTTGCACACGATGATGATTATAAGAGAACAAAAGATGAGATTTTTAGATCTACAGTAATCTATGATGATGTTAATGAGTATGAGCTTGAAGCATTTGTTAAAAAATTGCAGCCTGATCTTGTCGCATCGGGAATCAAAGAGAAGTATGTATTCCAAAAAATGGGATTACCATATAGACAGATGCACTCTTGGGATTATAGTGGTCCTTACCATGGTTATGACGGATTTGCAATATTTGCTCAAGATATGGATTTAGCGTTGAACTCTCCGGTATGGGGACACTCAACAGCACCATGGGATAAAGAAGGAGAAGCATAATGCAAGACGTAGAAAATATAGTAAACGGTAAAGACCTGTTTCTAAAACCTGAATATCAAGAAACATTAGCAAACAAAAAACAGTTTGAAGGTGCAATGGGTGCTGTTAACCCTGAAAAAGTTAAAGAGGTAGCAGAGTGGACAAAAGGCTGGGAATACAGAGAGAAAAACCTTGCTCGTGAGGCGATCACTGTAAATCCAGCTAAAGCATGTCAACCGCTTGGTGCTGTGATGGTAGCGCTTGGTTTTGAAAACACCATGCCTTACGTTCACGGAAGTCATGGTTGTGTTGCATACTTTAGATCATACTTTACAAGACACTTTAAAGAACCAACTCCTTGTGTTTCTGACTCAATGACAGAAGATGCAGCGGTATTTGGTGGTCTTGTTAATATGAAAGATGGTTTAAAAAACTGTGCAGCAGTCTACAAGCCGGATATGATTATGGTATCAACAACATGTATGGCAGAAGTTATCGGTGATGACCTTTTTGCATTTGCTACGGCAGCGAGAGAAGAGGATGGTGGTGTTGATCTTCCAGAATCTCTTCCGATCCCTTATGCACATACGCCATCATTTGTAGGTTCTCATATCACTGGTTATGACAACATGATGCAAGGTACTATGAATCAACTTACAGAAGGTAATGTTGATAAAGAGAACAAAAAAGAGCGTATCAACATCATCCCAGGTTTTGAGACTTATATCGGAAGTATCAGATCTGTAAAAAGTATGGTAGAAGCGTTTGATTATGATTACATTATGTTAGGTGACCACTCTGATCAGTGGGATATGCCAGCTGGTGAATATCAAATGTTTGCCGGTGGTACAAAAATTGAAGATGCTAAGGATTGTGCTAACTCTAAAGCGACAATCTCTCTTCAAAAGTATAGTACTGTCAAAACGATGAAATTGATGAAAAGATGGAAGCAAGAGAAAGTAACGCTAAACCCAATCGGACTAAAAGGTACGGATGAGTTTATCATGAAACTTTCAGAGCTTACAGGTAAAGAGGTTCCGGCACAACTTAAAACTGAGCGTGGACGTCTTGTGGATGCAATGCAGGATTCTTATCCATATATGCACGGTAAGAAATTTGCTATCTGGGGAGATCCTGATTTCCTTCTAGGTGTGGTTTCTTTCTTACTAGAGATGGGTGCTGAGCCTACGCATGTATTGTGTCACAATGCACCAAAAGGGTGGGAAGAAGAGATGAGAGCACTGCTTGATACTTCTCCTGCAAAAGAGAGCCTCAATGTATGGGCTGGTAAAGATTTATGGCATATGAGAAGTCTACTTTTCACTGAGCCTGTAGACTTTATGATCGGTAACTCTTACGGTAAAGAGCTTATGAGAGATACAGGAACACCACTTATCTATATCGGTTTCCCAATCTTTGATAGACACCATCTGCATAGATACTCTATCAGTGGTTATGATGGTGGTCTTAACCTCTTGACATGGATTACAAACAAAGTACTTGATCAACTTGACGAAGATACTAAAGGTATTGCGTCAACTGACTACTTCTTTGATTTGATTCGTTAATCTACTTCCTTATATTGTGAAACACTCCCTCTCTAAGAGGGGGGCGTGTATTCCTACAATTTTGTCTTTACTCTACTCGTACACTTTATGCAATACATGTTTTATATCATTTTAAAGGACGAATATGGAACATCATATCGTAGTAGAAAAGCTCTGCAAATGTGCAAATCGTAAAAAAATGCCAAGAATCAAAACACTTGATGACAAAGAAGATGCGCTTAGAGTAGCCAGAGCTTGGGCACAACAGTGCAATGAATCATTTTGCGGTGAGCATGAGTTTGATGTGGTTGAAGTGGATAATAATTTTGTCATATCTGTAGGTGAAGGTTCATACTAATGCCATTTATCTTATGAAGACTATACTCTTGTCACGCAGTGACTATATCGATTCCATTGATATGATCAGTGATGCAAAGAGTAAAAGGTTTGGTGAAAATTCACTTGCCTGGTGGGATAAACATTTTAACTGGAAAAAAGATAAATGTTTAGTGTTGGTAGATGAAAAAGAGCAGCACCTCTCATACCTTTTTGGAAAGAGTGACCGATACTTGGAATATCTCACGATTCATAATCTATTTACACCACATATATTTAGAAAACTGGGCTATGCTAAAGAGTTGTTATCTCAACAGTTTGATCTTAGTATGTTGTTAAATGTCAAGCGTTTTAAGTTTTGTGCTGTTCCTGGGGCACTTCAGTTTTATGACAAGCTTGGTTTTATCTATTGGGGAGTTAATACGGCTGGAGATTACTACTGTGATCTACCATTTCCAAAAAGTGGCCTCAAAGGTGTTAGTACAATGGTCAAAAACAGTACCAATGAAGAGTTAGTCGGAAACAAACTAAAAACAATTCATAAACGTACCAAGCTAAATGGTGAAAAAATGACTGAAGCTGAAAATGAACAGTTTGATAAAGATAAAAATTGGTTAGGTAAAAAGTATCGACATAACATCATTACTGAGATGTAAAATAAAAAATATTTTATAAGCAATAATAAAACATTATTGCTTATATGTATTAATTGCGAATATCCTTGATAGTACTTAAAAGTTCTTCAAATGCAGCTTTACTAGATTTTTCTACATCTTTGATCAGTTCAACACTTTGTCCAAAATCGTTTTGTTGTGCAAAAACATCGACAGTTTTTTGTAGTTTACGGTGTACATTCTCATGGTGTTTGGAAATACTGTTCACTGCTTGTGTTTTTGTTGCCAGATCACCTTTTACTAGTTGTGCAAACCACTGTCCAAATCGACAGCTGTTATGGTCTTGAATTGTGACTTTTTCATGTTGTAAGAGTGCTTTATAAGATAAGAGCTTTAATAAAATATGGTCAATTTTACCATTGGCAACATTGATTTCTCGTGTAATATTTTTAGAGTTATCGACAACACGTTGTGCATTGGTACTGATCTCATCTATACTACCATTTAGATGCTCTATGCGATTATTAATTGATTCGGTTTGTGTACTGAATGTGTCACTGATTTCATTGAGATAGTTGGCATTTTGCTTAAGACCGCTGATGTTGATCTCTACTTCTTGCGTTGCTTTTTGCGTTCTTTCAGCCAACTTTCTTACTTCATCTGCAACAACGGCAAACCCACGACCATGTTCACCCGCTCTTGCTGCTTCAATCGCAGCATTCAGCGCCAAGAGATTGGTTTGGTCTGAAATATCCTTAATAAGATTGATGATATTTGCAATAGAGATAACACTATCATTTAATGAAGCTGAACTGTCGCGAAGTTGAACTGTATATTGTTGAATATTTTCTGCTGATGAAGTAACTTCCTCAGTTTGGACTAAAGCACTGCCAATTTGATCAAATGTTTGTATATTGAGTTGATTTACCTCTTCAAGACCGACAAGGTTCTCTTCAATGTTATGTTGTAAAAAACGTGTGCCGTCTTCATAGCTGTCTATAAGTGTATTGACAAGTTCTTGTGCTGATTTTTGATCTTCATTTGCTTTGCTGTTTGAGGCTCTTTCACTTGATAACTGTGCTTCGAGTTGTTCGATTTGTGCTTTAAGTGCACTATTCTCTTGTTGCATTTTTGCAAATTCATCTGAGTGCTTAGATGATTGGTTATGTTTGGTTTTAAACATATGTCTCTCCAATATTGTTATTCTTATAAATGTATATCGGAAAAAATGGTTATTTTTTTCGTTTAGAACCTTTCAAAATCAGATATAATTGACTTTAATATATCAGTAATGTAGATATTAGTGAAAAAAATGATAAAAAGCTTAAATATTAAAATTGTGTTAAAAATTGGTGCCGATAATGAATATATGAAATCTTTAATCAGGATTTTAAATATTTAAAAAGGAGTATATGATGCAAATACAAGGTATGTCAGGATCTATGCCACCTATGCAGGGTATGCAATCTAAAGGTATGCAACAAGAATCATTGACAGATGCACAGAGAGAATCATTAGAGGAGATACTAAGTAGTTTTGATTTGGAGAATATGAGTCAAGAGGACCATATGGCACTTGGTGAAGCACTTAGAGAAGCCCAAATACCTCCAACTGAAGAGACGATGGAGATTATGCAGGAAGCAGGGTTAGAGCCTATGGAGATTGAAGGTACTGAAGAGATGGCTCCGCCGCCACCGCCACCTCCTCCCCCATCAATGAGTATGTCAAGTATGTCCTCAGAAGATCAGTCTTTTTTTAACGATATTTTAAGTCAAGTGGACTCTGGTGAACTGAGTGCAGAAGAGTTATTGGCACAAATTGAAGAGTATACCGGTAAAACCAGTGGGACAATGTTGGATCTTGGTGCATAACAAATAAATTTCTACTATCAACCTTTAGCAGAATCTAGAGGCTTGATAGTAATGATATGGTATTTATCTTGATAGCGGTAAGCCATTTGATAATGGTGTGCATCAAGTATATGTTTAACAATATAGAGTCCTAAGCCAAAACCGCTGTTTTTATCTTGATGCTGAAAAAACGGATCACAATATTTTTCAAACGATAACGGTAATTTTTCACCTCTATTTTTTATCATGATAGTATCACTATTTTGTGTAGTGATATAGGCTTTTTTTTCTGGTGAGTACTTGATGGCATTATCTATTAAGTTTTTTAGAGCAATACTCAAAAGTTTAAAATCAGCAACTATCATCATCTGTTCATCTATATCTTTTAACACATGATTGTCATCACACATTAAGATATCAATTGCATTGTCTAAGATATCACTTAAGTAATATTTTTTGATTTGCAAAGTATTCTCAGTTGTGATGAGAGACTCAACCAGAGCAAACTCATTTATCAGATTCTCTAAACGGTAAAAAACTTCCCTCATTTTTGTTTTGTTATACTCATTGTGGGGAAGCTCCATAAGAAACTTACCTTTTGCAAGAGGTGTTTTGAGTTCATGCATTATATTTCGTATAAAAACATTTCTTGATTCTTTGTAGTTTTTTAATCTCTTTGCAGTCTTTTCAAATGCATTGGCAAGTTGTGAAATTTCATCTTTTTTATCCGTAGCGTATCGTATGTTATAGTCACCTTCCCCTAGCCGTTGGATATCGTGATAGAGTGTTTTAATAGGATAGATTTTTTTAATTGTCAATAAATAAAGTAGGATAAAAAGTATTGTTAAGAGGGTAAAAATAAGTATAGTATTTTGATCATCAACAGTTTTTGTCATAATATCATGTAACAGTATGTAGGAAACAGGTGATATTATCAAGAGATAGCGCTCTGTCTTAGACTCAAAAAAATCAACATTCCCTTCACTTTTTATATATTTAATTTTTGGGTTATCAATGATCGATTTTATTTTTGCTAAATTTGTAATCAGTTTAAAATCAAAAATGGCAAAACTTTGTTGGTCATTTTGCTCATTTAATCTATGATGCAGTGTCTTTGTATGTACCGTATGGATTACTTGTTGATAACGTTTTTGTTGATATTCCTTGAATCTATTTTGATCCATATCATAGAGAAAGTAGAACCCGCTTAGCAAAGCAGCCAATGAAACTATAAAAAAGAGTGTGATAGTAAAAAAAAGTGAATGGAGTTTTAAATATTTACTCATCTAATTTATATCCCATACCACGTATTGTAATTAAAAACTGTGGTTGTTTTGGGTCGTCTTCAATTTTATGGCGTATACGGTTGATAATGACGGCGATACTACCGCCATTTGCTTCTATACCTTGTGAAAGTGCAGTCACTTCTACAATCTCCTGACGGCTGATGATAAAACCTCTTCTTTTGATAAAAAGTGACATAACAGCATACTCTGCAGCTGTAAAAGTGATTGGGGTACCATCTTTTGTGATTTCTCTTTTCTCTTCATCACAAATAAAATGATATTTGTTGTCAATATCTTTGTGTGCAGGAGGGGTGTATTTATCAATACGCCGCATAATTGTTTTAATACGAAGTGCCAATTCCCTGGGATCGTAAGGTTTAGGCAGATAGTCATCTGCACCAAGTTCCATAGCAACTATTTTATCATTGATGTCGCTTCTGGCACTAGAGATAATAACCGGTAGTTGATAACGTTCAAGAATCTCTTTACACAGTTCCAATCCATCAAGGCCTGGAAGCGTAAGATCTAAAATCACAAGATCATACTCTCCTAGACCAATAGCACTAAGCCCAATATAAGGGTCTTCAAAATTTTCTACAATGATATCAAAGTCTTTGAGATACTCTGTGAGCATGTAAGCTAAGTCACTATCATCCTCTACCATTGCAATTTTAATCATCAATTCTCTTTAATGTTTTTTCTTTTTTTGTTTTAAAATTTTTTGCATATCCAGAATCGTTTTGAAATCATTTTTCTGTTTTTCGGTTAAAATACTATAAATTTTTTCAATAACATCCGCTTCTGCAACTAACTTCGCTTCCTTTTTCGCTTTAATAAGTGTAATATATTTCTCTTTATCAAAACTTTTATCACTAAATGCTTCATGTTCATCTGGCTGATTTGCAAAACTCTCTTTCCTAAACGTTTCAATCTTGTTTCTCTGCTCTTTAGTAAGCTCTAACATTCCAAAAAGTTTTTGAACAGATGAGGCTTCGTTATGATGCTGATTTTGCTGTGGAGGCGGTGGCATCATTCTACCAGGTTCTTTCTCATTTGGAAAAGCAAACAACACAGTTTGCAGTGCTAGCATACTGGAAAGTGTAATCATAATGTACTTGTTCATAAATATCTCCTTATCTTCTATTTTGTGCTGTGTTAATTGATGTAATCATACTAGAAATCGTAAAACTATCAAAAAGCGTTCCCGGTGTGTAGTTACTTGTTTGGTAAAGACCATCACTTTGTGTACCTGTATCAGTTCCATCTAAATAGATCGAATATCCACTTCCATACACCAAATCAGCAGAAGAGAAGATTAAAGACTCATACGCTTTTTTAGGTTCAAAAGTGAGTACACTGTTCCCGCTACTATCTTGGATATGTACTAGCGTGTTTGCACTTTGTGTACTGTTGAACGTTGCACTGACAGTATACTGTGTTGAAGAGCTACTAGGTGCTTGTGCCATTCTCGAGCTGCCTACCGCAACAAGTAAACCACCTTGCAGAGAAAACTGCATATCATAATCCAATGCGCCATTATTACTTGCAATAGGACCGTGGATAATGACTGTTCCGTCAGTCATCTGCATCATACCGTTGACATCGATCCCATCACCTTCACTATCAACCACAATATATCCACCATTGATATATAAATATCTATTTGACACTTCATCAGAAGCGGCATTAATACCATCATCACTTGCCGTGACATAGATTGTCCCGCCGTTTATAGTGATTGTGCCGCTTTCTATTCCTTCATATGATTCATTGATAGTGATGGTACCACTATTTATAGTAAGCGCAATATCTGAATGGATCGCATCATCGGCAGTAGACAAGGTGTAGTTTCCATTATTAATAGTGATGGTATTGTTACTGTGGATCGCATCATCTGCACAATTAAGGTTAAAAGTACCATTATCTATGATGATTTGATCACCAGCCTTCATCCCTTTCATAGAGTTGCTATCCTCGGTAAGATACGTTGTACTTCCGTCAGCTGTTTTAATCGTCAACCCACCGCTAGCGATAAAGAGGTCAGATTCCGCCGCGATACCATCACCTTCATAAGAAGTAAGATCAAATGTACCATCTTCAATAGAGATATAGCCCGTATCAGCATCCTCATTGTCAGATTTTAAACAATCGCCATAAGCATCCACCGTAATATCTCCGCCTTTGACAACCAGATAATCTTTTCCACGGATACCATCATCTACTGAGTCAATAACAATCGTACCACTATCAATAACCAAGCCATCTTTACTGGTAATACCATCATTATAATTTGCATGCACGGTAAGTGTACCGCCTCCATAGATACTTAAATCATCTTTACTATAGAGTGCAGCATTCGGTTCATCCTCTTCAGGATCATCGAAAACATATTCAGATGCATCGGTGAGAATATTTTGTGTATCCTCAGCCAAAATTATAACTGTTTTTTCAGCACTTTGAATATTTAAAGGGGCATTGGTACTACTGCTAATTGATACATCATCTAAAATCAATTGCACCGTCTCTTCATCATCCGTATCAATAATGATTTGCCCATCTGTGAGTGTCCCACTCAATCGATAAACACCTGATTTCGTGATTGTAGCAACACTACTCTCAACCGTTACTTGGCTACTTAAAGTGGTTATTGTCTCTCCATCAAGCGTGATCAAGATCTCTTCACTACTTTCCCATATATAATCTCCAGCCAAAGCATGATCAGTTATATTTTGATCAGAAACACTCTGATCACTCTGGGCAGAGTCTGTATTGTTATCCGTTGCATCCTGCGTCGTATTATCGGATGCTGAACTACTACCTCCGCAACCATTGAGTACGGTAAATGCAATGAATAGCATAATTGTTAAAATATGTTTAGACATAAATCTCTCCTTGAAACTTTACGCATATCATAACCTATCATTTTTAATACGCTTTTAATGATACGGTGCTAGTACATTTCTTGCATTAGTTTAAAAAAGATGCAAGGAGCGTACAAAATGGTAAGCCGAGCAAAGATTAAAGAACTAATGAACGAGAGTGCCTGTGCACACAATCATGACAAGCAGAAAAAAGGCGGTGGTTGTGACAAGGTCAAACCCGGACTTGCAGCAGGAGGGTGTGCGTTTGATGGTGCACAGATATCACTTTTCCCTTATGCCGATGCGATTCACCTTGTACATGGTCCACAAACCTGTTTAGGAGCTTCATGGGAGACACGAGAGACTAAGACTTCTTATACGGGGCAAGATCATACGCAGATGGGTTTTACAACAGGTATTAATACCAATGATGTAATTTTTGGTGGGGATAAACGTTTGAGTGAGTCTGTAGACTATATTTTAGAAAATTATGATCCTGAGGCGATATTTGTCTACTCTACTTGTGTGACTGCACTTGTAGGAGATGATATCGACATGACATGCAAGCTTAGTAGTGATAAACATGGTATTCCCGTTGTTCCTGTACATGCACCAGGATTTGTAGGGGGTAAAAACCTTGGCTCTAGACTTGCGGGTGAAGCGGTACTTGAAAACCTTATCGGTACTAAAGAGCCACACTTTACCACACCTTATGATATCAATCTTATAGGAGATTACAATGTCACGGGTGATATGTGGCAGTATCTCCCTATATTAGAGAAGATCGGTATACGTGTACTTTCTAGTCTTAGTGGAGATGGGCGTGTGGCTGATGTCCGTACTGCACATCGTGCAAAGCTCAATGTGATCGTCTGTGCGAAATCGCTAGTGACACTCTGTCGTAAGATGAAAGAGCAGTATGATATCCCTTGGATCTCTGTCTCCTTTTATGGAAAGCGCGATACGACATTTGCTATTCGTGAGATTGTTGAGGCTTTAGGTGATCCAGAGCTTATTACAAAAGCAGAAATAGTACTGGCTGAAGAAGAGGCAAAGCTAGAAGCAAAACTCAAACCTTATAAAGAGGCATTTTCTGGGAAAAAAGCAGTCTTAAATACAGGAGGAAATAAAGCATGGTCGATCGCTTCAGGACTCCAAGATCTTGGTATTGAAGTAGTGGCTACTTCTATTCGAAAATCAACAGAAGATGATATCGCTAAAGCTAGAGACTATTTAGGAGAATCGGGAGTGCTGATGAAGTCTCCTGCAAGTGAACAAGCCAAAGTGATCGATGAAAAGGGTGCTGATATTCTCCTCGCAGGTGGACGAAGTCTCTATACAGCGATCAAAAAACGTATCTCATTTATCGATGTAAACCAAGAGAAAAAAACCAGTTATGGCGGCTATGACGGCTTAATCAACTTGGCAAAAGATCTCAAATATGCTTTTGACAATCCAGTCTTTGCCAATGTGGCTAAAAGTGCCCCTTGGAAGGTTTGAGTTAAAATCTCTAGTAAAGCAGTTTTAATGTATTGTTTGAAAAAGGAGATATGGTAACATGATCAAGCTTTTTACAGATGGAAGCGTACACCCTCAAAGTAAGATCGGATATGGTGCATATTTTATCCTCTATGATAGACAAGATATGAGTGATGCACAGGCTATTCAAACAAAGAGATTTGAAGATACCTCTTCAACTAAACTTGAACTTCAGACACTCTTATGGGCATTGGAAGAGATGCCTCTATCTCAAAGTGAAGTGATGATCTATACCGATTGCCAAAACATCCTAAGTTTGGAAGGACGACGTTTGCGTTTTGAGCAGACAAATTATCATACCAAAAGTGGAAAGCGTATTATTAATCATCAACTTTACCGAGCATTTTATAAGTTAACAGATGTCATACCTTGTACGTTTATCAAAGTACGTGGACATAAAGCTACACGTAACAAAGATGGGATCGATAGACTATTCACACTTGTGGATAGAGCTTCAAGAGATGCACTTAGAGAAGCGTTAAAAAGCTCTAAATAGTAGATTAAAACCTTCTAGCACTCTTTCTCGTAACAAGGAGTTACTATGCAGAGAGAATCCTTACATCTCATCAAATATTCTTAGCATATAGCTTTATTTTACTACATTATGTACACTATGGAGTAAATTATGATTACGATATCTACGACAAAGTTAAGACAAAATCTTCAGATTCTTGATAACATAAAAGAGGAAGATGCGTGGGTTAATAGTGTTAAGGATGATCAATGATAACCATAGTTGATGCAAATATCATCCTAAGGTTTATTTTAGCAGATGATGCAGAGATGACAAATAAGGCAACAGAGATACTGTGTTATGAAGTTTTTGTTCCTTTTGAGGTAGTAGCAGAGGTTGTCTCTGTGCTTAAAAAGTTTATAGCGTTCCTCGAGAAACTATGAGATTAAATCTTCTTTATAATTGGTCCTTATAAGCATTATCTTAATGCATAAATTTGGTATAGTAAAAGTACGAATATCAAGCTAGCACACTTCTTGCACTCCTTCTCATAACAAGGAGTTGCCATGGAGAGAGAACCCACACAAGAAAACCACAAACCTCTACAAGTAAACCCTATCAAACATTCTCAGCCTATGGGTGCGGCTTTAGCCTTTATGGGTGTTGAGGGTTGTTTACCTTTGATGCATGCTTCACAAGGGTGTGCTTCGTATACAAAAGTTTTTTATACCAGGCACTTCAATGAACCTATCGCTATGTACAACACTTCTGTGAGTGATATTACGGCAGTTTTAGATGGTGGAGATTACTCTATTTTGATGGCGATTGAAAATATCACCAAGAAAAATAAAAAGCTCAAACCTCAACTCATTGGACTGCATACAACAGGCTTGACAGAGACCAAAGGGGATGATGTACGTGGGGTTGGGATGCACATTGAGATTCCCTATTGTTATGTCAATACCCCTGATTATGAAGGTGGTATGGAGAGTGGTTGGGCACTTACTGCAAAATCTCTCATAGAGCAATTATGTGAACCTAGTCTGGAGATCAAAGCTGAAAAGATTGTACTACTTCCTCATGTGAGTATGCAACCCATTGAAGTTGAAAGGCTTAAAGAGCTCTGTAGTTCGTTTGGATTAGAGACCTATGCCTTACCTGATCTCTCAACAGCCCTAGATGGTTACCTCGATGAGGGACAGGGCAAACTGGCCACAGGTGCGATTACGGTAGAGGAGATTAGGGCATTGGGGGATAGCAGTACGGTGATCTCTATAGGTAGCTCTATGCAGATTGCTGCAGAAGCGTTAGTTTCAAAAAATGAAAATATCAAACATATCCACTTTGATCATGTGATGGGATTGGAAGCGAGTGACAATTTTGTTGCTACGTTGATGCAGATACGACAAATTGATCCGTTACCTTCTATCAAAAGATGGCGAGGAAGATTACAAGATGCGATGTTAGATGCCCATTTTCTTACAGGCTCATCTCACTTTGTGGTGACAGGTGAACCTGATATGTTAGTTGGGATGTGTGCCCTGGTACGTAGTGTTGGAGGTACTGTTGATGCGGCGATCTCTACAGTACGTTCACCTGTTCTAAAGCGTATCGAAGCTAAACGCGTTTTCGTTGGAGACCTCGAAGATGCCAAAGATCTTTTTCATAAAACAGATCTTGTCATTAGTAATTTTCATGCAGAACGGTTATTGCATGATAAAAAACATACAGGGTTGGTACTTCGCGGATTTCCAAATTATGAGGAGCTAGGTAACCAACTGAAAAATGATCAGCACTATGAAGGGAGCTGTTATTTTTTGTTTGAGATAGCAAATAAACTTCGAGAGGTAAAACATCATGGCTGAAGCTAAAAAAATAAAAGTAGAGGGAAGTGTAGATATGGATCATGCACTAAAGATTGCATTTGCAAGCAGTGATATGGAGACGATCAACGCGCACTTTGGTGGGACAAAACAGTTTGCAATCTATGGCGTCACCAAAGAGGGATTTGATCTCATAGAGGTGTTAAATACAGATACTTCAAAGATGAAGGGTGATGATAAGACAGATTTCAAGGTCAAAGCATTAGCAGGTACAAATATCATGTATTGTGAGTCTATCGGTGGGACGGCTGCAGCCAAAGTGATACGTGCAGGAATACACCCTATGAAAGTCAACGAACCTACTCCGATTAATGAGACGTTAGAGAAGTTTCAACAGATGCTTATCGGGAACCCTCCACCTTGGATCAAAAAAATTATCAATGAAAAGGATGCCTAACATGAGTGAACAGACAGAGATTAATATATTTACAGAGGAGTTAGTGCGTCAAATTCGTGCACAAGACCAATTTGGTACGTGGGGAAAACTCAGTGATGATGAACTTTTAACTAAAAAGTATGTGGTTACCAAAGAAGATCTTAAAAATATCCCTATGATCGCAGACATTGATGAGATGAAAACAGCAGATATCCGTATGATTTTTCAAGCTATTGCTTTAGCATTTGAGAGAAAAACAGGGGTAATGTGTAACGTGCTGATGGAGATGAGCCACGAAGGGTTTGGTCGCTGTGCCGTTGTTGCTGACAAAGTTGTAATTAGTGACAAATACTTTAAAGATGCACATCGTTTTGGATATCGAACATTAGAGAAACTCTATGATGATGGTGAGAAGCTTTTAAATAAAGCATTTACAATTTATGAACAGTATAAACCTTGTGAAAAGTAGGAGTAAAAATTGGCGAGTATTGGAATTTTTTATGGGAGTAGTAGTGGTGTGACACGAAGTGTTGCAGAACAGTTAGAGACACTTTTTGAAGAAGTTGAACTGATAGACATGGAAGAAGATTATGATGATGCAGATCAGATGTTAGAGTTTGATGTACTGCTTTTAGGATCTTCAACTTGGGGGCAGGGTGATCCACAACGTGATTGGGTAGATGCACTTTATGATATTGAAAATGAAGCGCCTGATTTTAGTGGTAAAAAGATAGCCCTTTTTGGTGCAGGTGATCAAGATACCCATGGCGAGGAGTTTGTCAGTGCACTTGGAAAGATGCATGAAGTATTTGGAAACCTTGGTGCAGAATTTGTAGGATTTTGGTCAACAGAAGGTTACAAATATGAACACTCTTTGGCTGAAAAAGAGGGACAATTTTGTGGTTTGGCTATCGATGATGTTAACCAAGAGGATCTTACGAGCCAAAGGGTTCAAACATGGGCAACACAGCTAAAATCTGAACTCTCACTTGCGTAAAAATGACTAGAATGTATTATGCAAGTGATAACTAAAACGAAAGGATAAATCATGAACAGCATAGAAGAGTTTAAGACGCTTACAGATGCCGAAGAGTATTTTGAGTTTTTTGATCTAGAGTATGATGAACGTCTTGTGTATGTCAAACGTTTTCATATTTTGAAAAAATTTGGAGAGATGGTAGATCGCGCTATGGATGATAGTTTTGAGACTGAAGAGGAGTTTTTAGAGTACTACAAATTTGCACTACTTTCGGTCTACAAGAGTTTTGAAAATGGTTATAGCCCTTCTGCTGCTGAAGTATGGGATATGTTTGGTAAGCCAACCCCTTGTGGTACCTGTACCACCTCAACCTCATGTGATGATATAGAAGGAGTCGAAAGTGGAGCTCACACCTGCTCAACAGGACATGGTCTCAGCTTCAACTAAAGATGAGATTCTTCCAGTCTTTAAGATTGGACAACGTGTTAGGTTGATTAAAACAATACGAAATGACGGTACCTACCCTTATGCCAATACGGGAGATATACTTGTCGATACAGGGGCTGAAGGGTATGTACGAAAGATTGGTGATTTTTTACAATCTATTCGTGTCTATGAAGTAAACTTTTTTGAAGATGGTTTTATCTTTGGGTGCCGTGAAGCAGAGCTTGAAGTAGTAGATTTAGATGCTGAAGGTGAAGTTGATGAAGTGGCTGAAGAGCTTCGATGGTTGAAAGAACATCGAGCAAAAAAAGCAGCTCAAAAGGCACAAGAGCTATAGTATTCTATGCTCTTGCAAAGATGCTTTTGGCATTTTTGTTGGGGAATGGGAAAAAATTAAAGGAGTCAACAGATGGTGAACATTATTTTCTGTGGTTTTGGTGAAGGGCAAGATAAACGTATTTTTGCTAAACAAGGTGATGTATTGCTTCGTGTTGCATCAAACAATGGTGTAACAATTCCAACTGAATGTAAAGATGGAATGTGTGGAAGCTGTGCAGTAAGAGTAGAAGAGTTGGGCGGTGATCCAGATACTAATAAACAATTTGAGAGCACAGTTGATCCAGATGCGTGGGATAAAGATAAATATACAACGTATATGGAAGATAAAGAGTTAGATACTTTAGTCGAGATGGGAGCAATCACAAAAAAAGAGGCTGAAAGTGCGCAACAGTACGTACAGCAAACACCTGTGAGACTTGCATGTCAATGCATCATCAAAGGGCCAATGCTCGTAAAACCATTCGAATAAAAAAGGAGAGATAATGACAACAAGAGTAGAAATCGTAAATGACTTTTTAGCAATCAATGTAAAACCAGGTAAGACAATCCAAGATATTGTTGAAGCATCAGGAAGTGCATTGCCATTTGGTTGTAGAGATGGTGAGTGTGGTACATGTATTGTACTTGTTGAGAGCGGTATGGAGTTTTTAAATGATAAAAACGAAAAAGAGGAGACTGTTTTAAAAACAGTTGGTGAGACTAGTGCTAAAGCAAGATTAGCATGTCAGATGAAAATCATCGAGCCTAATGGTCTTGTGAGATTAAAATACTAAAAATATGCCCTGTAAAAATTTTGATTGATATCAAGGAGTCTCTCCTTGGTATTGATGTCTACTATTTTTACAAATGCAGAAAAATTGATCAATCAGATCAAGAAAAATCCCTAAAATAAGAGTAAACTTTGTGTAAAAGCATGTATGTAAAAATTGAGGTTCCTTTATGAAACAAGAATTTCTTTTCAAACAAAAACAAGTACCAAAATTGGCAATGAAGACATGGATACCACTGCTTCAATGTTCATTAGATCAGCTTGATTCACATCTGCACTCGTATATCAGTGAAAATCCCTGTTTAGATGTCAAAGATGGATTTACACAGGATAGACATAAACGTAAAAGTGCTTATGCAGAGTATAGCAATCATGTCAGTAATGCAGTCTCCGAGTTTTTTGAAGAGGTAACTATCAGTGGTGAATCACTCTACGAAAAAGTACAAAAGCAGATAGAAGCGCCACTTTTTCCTACGCCTGTTTCAGAAAAAATAGCAGAAGAGATTATTAAACATATCAGTGATGAAGGCTATTTTGAAGGAGATATCAAAGAGATTGCAAAGTTATGTGACACTACAGCACAAAAAGCTGAAGCAGTGAGACAGCGTTTTGCATACCTTCAGCCTTATGGGGTAGGTGCAGTGGATTATAAAGAAGCTTTTTTATTTCAACTCGGTGAATTTGACATCGATGACGAGTTGAGTATACTTTTGAGTGCATTGATTTTGCAGTTTGAGAAGTTTGAAAAATTTTTAAAACATCCACGTATCAGTGAAGCCAAAGAGGTGATCAAACACTTTAAAAACCCACCTGCTTTAGCCTACATGGAAGAGACAAAACCGATTATTCCAGAACTCTTTGTTGTGTTTAAAAAAGATAAGTTAGAGATTGAGATCAATAATCAATTTTACCCAAAGATCGAGATACAACAACCTAAGAGTGAAGAGAAGTTTATCAAACAAAAACTCAAAGAAGCCAGAGAACTAGTCAAGCTTTTAGACCTTAGAAAAGCGACCCTGTACAATATCACCCTAGCCATTGTAGAGCGGCAGTATAACTTCTTTTTAGGGGGAGAGTTAAAGCCGTTAAAGTTACAAGATATCGCAGATATGTTAGGTTTTAATGAATCCACCATCTCACGTGCAATTGACAATAAATATATTCAGACAGAAAGAGGTATATACTCTTTTAAAGATTTTTTCTCTAATGCTATAGGCAATACCTCTGCTTCAGAGATCAAGTTTTTTATCAAAAGGTTGGTGGATAGTGAAGTGAAAGAGAGCCCTTATAGTGATAAGTATCTACATGAGAGTGTGGAGGAGCGTTTCAAGCTTGTCATGACAAGACGTGCCATCGCAAAGTATAGACAAGAGTTAAAAATTCCTGCCTATAAAGAGCGTAAATTTCTCTATCAATTAGAGATGTTATAGTTATGAGAGTTTACTCTCTCCAATGATGAGATAGAGTTGATCTTTAAGTTTGTTTAACTCTCTGATCATCGTATCACGTTGTGCTTTTTCTAAAATCAGCTTTTGTTCTAATGCATCATAAATTTTATCGATATTGGTATAGAGCTCTTTTGCGAGCTCCTCTTTTATTTTTGCTTCAAAAATACCCATTAGCCAAGACTCAATCTTTTTGCATTGACCTCATCTGGCAGTTTTTTAGGTCCTGGTGCGATAAACCACGTTTCACCATTAGTCAATCCTACTTCTCCACCCCATTTCTCTTCACTATCAAACTCTAATGTTTCGATAATCTCCTCCATATCTTTTTTTGCGACATAAAAGAGGACTTGCCCCTGATCATTTTCTCTTAGCATTACTTTTGCCATCGTATCTCCTTTTTATTAAATTGTCTTCTTTCTAAGTAGTAAAGCCCCTTAGAAATGCCTCTCAACTAAAGCTTAGGCTTACACCTAGAGAGCCTAGTTGACACTTAACAGCTTGGTGACTTTATGCCACAGATGATTGGGTGCTGCATTTTTAAAGTTGACTTTCATAAGATTTTTGTGCATCATACTGACATAAGATGCCCCATCAAAGTTTTTATCATCTCTAAAAGGGTGATCACTTCTAAAATGTACCCCTCGGCTCTCTTGACGTTTAAGTGCAGAAAGCACCATCGCTTCAGCGACTAAAAGTGCATTATCAAACTCCAATATAGCGACAAGTTCAACATTGTTTTCACGCTCTTTGTTGATAGTGCAAAGTCCATAACTTTTACTCATCAGATAGTGTATATAGTCTAGTGCATCTAAGAGCTCTTCTTCTGATTTAAACACACCTGCTTTGTAGAAGAGGGTATGACCAAGATTTTTACGCATTGTATTGATGTTGTAGCGATTTTCACCAGACATGATACGCTCTACTTGATCCATCTCTTTGGAGACTTGCGCATAATCAATCATTAAATACTCTTTATTTGTAGCAAACTTTGCCGCTTCAAAACCAGCAAGTTTTCCAAAATAAGCACCCTCTAAAAGACTGTTCCCTCCCAATCTATTGGCACCATGTACTCCACTTGTCGCACACTCTCCACAGGCAAAAACACCATGGATATCGGTAGAAGTATCATAACGTGTTGCAATACCTCCTATGGTGTAGTGTGCTGAAGGTGCAATCTCAATAATCTCTTTTTGGATATCTAAACCACCTGCTTGATAAGCGATTTTTTTGACAGAGGGGAGTTTTTTGGCTATCAGATCTGGATCAAGGTGTCGTAGATCTAAAAAGACTTGATGTCCCTTTCTCATATGTTTGACCACTTCTCTAGAGAGTCTATCGCGAGTGAGGAGTTCATCCGTAAAACGTGTACCGTTCTCATCGATGATGTAGCCACCCTCACCACGTGCCGCCTCACTGATCAAAGATCCACTCTTTGCCAAGGTTGTTGGGTGAAACTGAACAAACTCCATATTTGAGAGTTCCAACCCTGCACGTAGTGCAGCAGCGATAGAGTCACCTGAACTGTCAGCAGCATTTGTCGTGTGACCCCTATAGATACCCGCATAGCCACCACCTGCAAAGATGACCGCTTTACAGGCAATCGCAATCACCATTGTATCACGTCTTCTAAGTACGGTAACCCCTGAGATTTGATTTTTATAGTAGGTGATATTGAGAAAGAAGTGATTGGCTAAGATATGTACCCCTGCATCTCTACAGGCGATAAGAAGTTTTTGTATGATTGCTGAGCCTGTGGTATCAGCCACATGACAAGTACGTTTTTTTTTCGTACCGCCAAAAGGGCGTTGTGCGATCTTTCCCTCATCAGTCTTATCAAAATGCACACCAATTGACTCAAGCTCCTCGATAATCTCTGCGGCACCATAACACATCTGTTCTACATTTTTGTAGTGCACTAACCCATCAGCACCTTTGATCGTGTCTTGGATATGTTGCTGTATGGAGTCTTCTCCTGTATAAATCACCGCATTGATACCCCCTGAAGCTACCGCAGAGGAGGATCTAAAGGGGTTTGATTTTGTGAGGATCGCTACTTTTTGACCATTTTTATTGGCCTCTAAGGCAGCAAATAGCCCTGCAATACCACTGCCTACGATCACCACATCATAAAGCATTAACATCTCCTTGCATAAAGAGGCTTCTATACTCGTTGGGATTGGCTTTAGGGGTGAATGCTAAGAAGAGATTATCTTTGACATGATCGGGGGTGAGTGAGCCAAAAAGTGCACTGACCACAGGACCAGACCTAGCAAACTGCAGTGCGGTATGGACATCTGTCATAGCCGCTGTTCCTAAAATAGCACTGATATTTTGTGTAAAAGGCTTTTTGAAGAGATTCATCTGGAGTAGTGAAGCACTCCCTATGACATGAAGATCTTCCATCGCTGCAACTTGCATGATACTGTAGTATTTACCATCACTATAGGGTTGATTGGTATAGTTTAGTGCGTGTGTTTTGGCTAGATTGTAAGGGAGTTGCAGATATTTAAAATGGTGTGCCTCTCCACCGACTTCTTTGGCAATGGCTACAATATCCATCAAAGAGAGGTACTCCGTATGATCCTCTTCATATAAAAAAGTGTTCCATGATGCAACACCATAATGTTTGATCTTGCCCTCTTTGACTAAAGATTCAAAGAGGATGAAAGCCTCTTTGATACGTTCTAGTACGATTTTGCGAGGGACGTAGCCTAGTTGGGTTTCTGGATTGTGTAAAAAGAGGAGATCTAGAGTCTCTATACCTAAATTAGAAAGTGAGCGTTCCACACTCCATCTCAAAAACTTAGGATTCATACAGTGTTGATCGATGACCACTTCCTCTTTTGTCGCTAGTCCCTTTTGCACGACCTTTTCTTCTATCCAGCTATAGGGATCTTCTGGAAAAGGGAAATCAAGTGGTATAAAACCAGCCTTTGAAGAGATCACTAGCTCTTCTCTTTGAAACCCTTTGGTTTCTAAAAGGATATCAAGTGCCTCTTTGATCTCTTGTTCGCTGATACCATAACGGTAGTTACTTGCTGTATCGATGTAGTTGATACCATTTGAGACTGCTTCAATGATGGCATCTTTAAAGTTCACGATATAGTTATCTTCACGATAAGGCTCAGGCTTAAATGTCCCTAGCCCTAACGTAGAGAAGAAACGATCATGAGAGTAGATAAAAAAGTCTCTACTATATTTTGGAAATCGCTTGATATAACAAAAGGTCTTCTCTTTAGTTGCTACACCTTTGTACATTAGACTACCAATACCCTGATATCAGCTTTGAGTTTAAACTTGAGCATCTCTTCAATACCTGTGAGAGTTGTGGTGGTGTTCATTGAACAGCTCATACACTCACCCTTATACTTGATATAGACATCAAACTGTCCACTGTTGTTTTGGATATCGATAAGCTCTACATCTCCGCCATCTGCTTTGAGTGTCGGTCTGATATACTCTTCTAAGATTGATTCGATTGACTTGATCTGCATGACCATACCCATCGAAGCAAAGTCACCATCACCTTTAGCCGCGATCACCACTCTACTCTTCTGCTCTTTTTCTCTCTCTTCTGCAATCTCAGAGAGAATATCAACAAGGTAGATATCTTTATGCTCATGTCCACCTGGTTTGATACATGACTTACAAAATGCACCTGCTTTGGTGTAGTCAGTGATCTCTTCTACCGTGGTAAGGTTGTTAAGCTTTGCGACCTCTTTGATGGTATCAAGCGTGACACGTGCACACTCACAAACGATAAACTCTGTCTCAAAACTCTCCATATCAACACCCTTATACAAAGAGGCTGCCTTCTTGATCACATCGTATGCCATCACCGAACAGTGCATCTTTTGTCCAGGAACTGCAGGGACATCTGGATGGTCACGTAGTGCTTTTTCAACGTCGATATTGGTGATCTTAAGTGCTTCGTCAACCGTCTTTTCATGACAAAGCTCTGCCATCATGTCTGAACTGGCTATGGCTGTACCACAACCAAAACTTTTAAAACGTGACTCTAGAATTTTGTCAGATTTAGGGTCGATCATCCAGTAAAGACGTACTGCATCACCACAACTCTCTGCTCCAAAATCTGCAACAATCAGCTCTGCACCTTTTGTTTTTGCATACTCAGGATCAATCTCTCCCATATTGATAGGATTGTTCATCCGCGTTTGTACCTCTTTTGAGTACTCTTCCCATAATGCTCCACCGATTAGATCATTTCTTGCCATTGGCTGCTCCTCATAATTTTTTAAAAGATTTATGCAAGAAGTGTTCTTGGTGGTCTATGTAGAATGAGTTATGCAAAATCATTTATAAATCAAATGTCAGGAGAAGATGATGTATCAGATAAGCGCAGTTTTTAATAAAATGGTTTTACGAGAGGTCCTTGAGGATTTGGAGAGTATGGGTATTTCTGGGGTGACGATTGTTGATGTGGTCGATAAAGATACTTTTTTAAAAGAGACTACTTCAACAGTTGAAGCCAAAGTGATGTTAACAATTGTGGTTTCAAGTGACTACTATCGAGAGATTGCGATGGAAGCGATCCGTGCTAATACGATGGATCTAAGTGTAGGATCCGGAAAGATGTGGATTACAACGGTTTCAGATGTAGAACGTATACGCACAGGTGAAAAGGGAGCTGATGCACTAAGTAATGTGGTTGAGACGAAAAGTAAAGGCAGTTACTTTGAGAAGTTTTATGAGTTAGATACCCCTGCGACGTAAAAAGTTGGAGGTTAGTGATACCAATAGGAGATAAATGTGTTAAATAATTAATTCTAAATATTATATAATATCTTAAAGCATTTTTAATAAAACAGCATCCAGCAAAATTTTCCTATCAAATCCAATGCTACGGAGCTCCTGTTTTTACAACACATGATGAACTATCTGAAGCTAAACGGACGTTGTGGTGTGGTTATCCCCGAAGGTGTATTGTTTCAAACGAACAAAGCCTTTGGCACAGTTAAAAAAGAGTTACTAGAACGGTTCAATGTTCATACGATACTGAGTCTCCCCACTGGGATATTTCTTCCCTATAGTGGTGTGAAAACCAATGTACTCTTTTTTGATAGAAATGGTTCAACATCTGATATCTTTTACTACGAGGTCAATCCTCCTTACAAACTGACTAAAAACAAACCCATAAAGCATGAACACTTTAAAGAGTTTTTGAATGTATGGGAAAAAAGAGCGCTTACTGATAACTCATGGATAGTCCATGTCAATGATATCAAAGCATTTGACATTTCTGCTAAAAATCCAAATAACATTGAAGTAATAGAGCACAAATTACCAATAGAGTTGATGGAAAATATCAAAGATAATAACAGAGAGATAAATGCTTTACTGGATGAGATAGAGACTATTTTGGTGGGAAAAGATATCGATGTGTGAGTTGTATGCCCTTCCTGAGGGATGGCAGTGGAAGAAGTTAAAAGATCTTTGCCAACTTGAGAATGGAGATAGAGGTAAAAATTACCCATCAAAATCTGCTTTTGTAGATAGTGGTATTGCAGTAATTAGTGCCAAAGATTTAAATGGGTGGTCAATCAATTTAGATAAGTTAAATTATATCAATGAAGAAAGATATAACTTGGTTAGTGGTGGAAAAATAAAAAAAATGATATTTTATTCTGCTTAAGAGGTTCACTAGGTAAATGTGGATTAGTAACTATTTTAGATAAAGGTGTAATTGCTTCTTCATTAGTTATTGTAAGAGCAGATGCAAAATTATTAAATAAATTATTAT
>JAHZKW010000014.1 GCA_022600175.1 Campylobacterota bacterium | reverse complement strand
TACTTAAAATATAATGCAGTTTTAAGTGGAGGTATGTATCCAGGACGTGTACGATCACTGCAAAATTGTCAAACTAATATTGACGTATTAGGAGAGTAAGATGAAAAAAATTATACTTCTATTTTTATTTTCGTGGATATTTACATTAAACCTTTTTGCAGGTACGGATATCTACTTTGGTAATGGTGTTTGGAATAGCAAAAAACAGGCTGAGGAAAGTAGATTATACTTTGATGAGTTTATTATCCAAAAAGAGATTATTAAAAATGATCCAATATTAGTAAAAAAATATGAAGTCAAGCTTGCCTATAACTGGGGACAAGGAATGATGACAGATGTTTTAGAGACCTTTTACCAGCTGAAAGAGGCTGGACAGGTGAATGATCTCCATTTTTTTACGGTAGTTTATGCATTGACTAAAGGCAATATCCCTGTCACCTTAGCAGCAAGTGCAGCAAAAGCACTATATGAACCTTTAAATAGGGATTGGGAGCAAGGAAATGTAGACGAGATGTGGGAAAAGTACTATAATGAAAGTTTTAAACTCTCGCATAGAGTATTGCTTGTGTCACACTCTCAAGGAAACCTTTTTGCTAATCGTATCTATGAGATAATAAATCCAACAGAGTATAAAAAATATTTTGCAAACCTGCAAGTAGCTTCTCCTGCAAATGAAATCAAAGCAACTAAAGGTGATTATGTAACGTTAGTAGGAGACCCAATAATCAACCCAATTCCAGGAAGTATGAGTGGTAATGCAAATGGTGAACCTGGTTATGCATTTATAGAAGCTTATCTTATGCAGAGTGATCCTTTGCAAAAAATCATTAATAATTTGACAACTTTGTTGCCAACCATTGAGTCTACGGTGAGTCAATGGGAAAAAGAGACTGAAAGTGAAGAGGGAGCAGAAAATTATCGTGTAACAGTAGAGCATAGTTTTGATGAAAATGTAGTATTAGATGAAGAAACATTTCCTTTTAAACTTTCAGGATATATTTATCAAGTACCAGACACCAATGGTGATCTTTACTATGTTAAAGCAAGTTTTGGTGGAGAGAGGATTTTGAGTAACGAAGATACTGATCTGTGGGAAGCAGAGGAGCATCAGTTTTATAAACTGGCAGGTACTGATCCGATTGAATTTATAGAAGGAAGTAAATATAGTATTCCCGAATATTCACAAGTATTAAAAACAGGACAAATAAAGTGTTATAACTACCATACATATAAAGAAGAAGTGTGTACAGAAGAACATATGGGACAGGATGGTTATTATTCTCATAAAGGTCTTGGATTAGATAGAAACTTTTCTACCAGGCTTATATCTAGTAAAGCAATCAATCGTAATGTATATGAGGATTATATTGTAAGTAATAATATTAGTAAACTTGAATGGCAACATAAAACACGTGGCTATACTTTTAGTAGTACTCGATATTCGGATTTACATCGTAGAGTTTTTAGTGATGCAAAAGAATATTGTAAAAATTTAGTTTTAGATGGAAGTCAAAATTGGAGATTACCTTCATTGGTAGAATTACAAACAATAATTGATTATGGTAAGAATCAATCGGTAATCCTCTTATCATAAGGCGCTGGATTCTAGTTTTGCACAAGCTAGTAATTATCTAGATGATGATGGTATAGGTCGTGCAATTTGGTCGTATACCCAACATCTTGATAATGAGAGAGAGTTACTTATGCTCACAGCTACTGGGAAAGCTACTTCAGCTAGTGATGATTCGAGGGTTAATACCCAGTGTGTTAGAGGAGAGAAAATACCATCTAATAAACTGACTAAACATAGTGATAGTATTGTGGTTGATCGTCAAACAGGGTTATATTGGCAGGAAAAATCAAACCAAAATTGGATGAATTGGGAAGAAGCTATTAAACATTGTGAATCTATGACTCTTGGAGGGTATGAAGATTGGAGGCTTCCTAATATTAATGAATTAATGTCTCTAGTTCCTAATCATATCTATCCATCATGGTCATCAACTTCCTATAGTAGCGGAGAAACAGCTATTGGTGCGATGGTTGTTTCTCCAGGATACCTACGAGTTATACTAAGAGTAAACTAGAAGATCATAATATAATATGTGTAAGAAGTAATACCAAGCCGCAATAAATGGATAAAAAAGAGTGGCAGCACTATTGAAGTAAGCCCCCTGCCACTCTATATCAGATAAAACTGTTATTCTACCGTCACCGACTTTGCCAAGTTTCTTGGCATATCTACGTCATTTCCAAGTCTTACAGAGACTTCAAGGGCTAAAAGCTGTGTAACTACCATCATCTCAAAAAACTCACTCATTGGGTGGTCACTATGATAGGTGTGTACATAGTCATCTGCAAGTAGGAACTTCTCTGGAGAGATCGCTAAGATGGTTGCATCTCTAGCACTAAGTTCTTCGACATTACTTTTGATTTTATCAAAGTGTACTGTTTTTGGCATCAATGCCACTGTAAAAAGTTCACTATCAGCAAGTGCAATTGGGCCGTGTTTCATCTCACCTGCAGGATATCCTTCTGCGTGAAGATAAGAGATCTCTTTGAGTTTGAGTGCTCCTTCAAGGGCTAGCGGATAAAAGAGGTCACGTCCGATAAAGAAGAATCCATGACCGTGCAGGTAACGTTTGGAGAGTCTTTTCATCTTTTCATGGAGTTGATTAGATACAACAACAGTATTTGGGATATGGCGCATCGCTTCAATTTCAGTCTTGATCGCTTCATCACTCATTGTGCCTTTAACTTGAGCGATATAGATCGAGAGCATCCACATTGCCATCACTTGTGTTGCAAATGCTTTGGTACTTGCAACACCTTTTTCAATGCCAGCACGTGCAAGGATTGTGTGATCAGCCATACGCACAATTGAAGAGTTATCCACGTTACAGATTGCCAGTGTCTTTAAACCAGCAGCTTTTGCCATCTTAAGTGCTTCTAATGTATCAGCAGTTTCACCACTTTGAGAGATAACCACAAAAAGGTTGTTTTTTCTAAGCAATGGCTCTTTGTATCTAAACTCACTTGCAATCTCTACATTTGATTTAATCTTTGCTTGTCTCTCAAAAAGATATGAGCATGCTAGTCCTGAGTTGTAACTCGTACCACAAGCACAGATTTGAATC
>JAHZKW010000123.1 GCA_022600175.1 Campylobacterota bacterium | reverse complement strand
ATAGACCATATACTCTGGAAGGTCCACTACTTTCTTACCCTCTTGGATACCTGAAGCAGCATGATCTCCACTATATTCACCTTCAGAGATTGTCAATGCACCATAAGTACTAAACTTCTCATTCACTTTATAATCACCAGCCACTTCAAGACCTACAACTTCTTGTCCCTCACTATTAGAGTAAATATCTGTACCACTGATAAAAAGTGCATCACCTTCTGAATCTTCAACCGTGATAAACTTATCTTCATATTTGTTATAATATGCCGTCGCTGATACCCCTAGCGTATCACCAGAAAAACGATATCCTAGATCATAATTTGTCGCTTTTTCAGGATCAATATTTCTAAAGTCGTTAAATCCATAGTGATAACCAGTAGGTATCATCTTTGCATTTTGTGCAAAATTTGCAAATACTTGATGTTCATTTGTAATTCTATAAAGTGCACCAATATTTGGGAGTACACCAGAGTCCAAATCTGTATCATACGCTAAATCACCAGCAATTTTATCTGTCACATCTAAGTCAAGATTTGCATGAATAAATCTGATACCTAAATTGATATCAAGTTTATTATCTAACAATTGAATTTTATCTGCAAGATATCCCATCGTTGTTTGTAACTTTGAATCTGTTTGAAATCTAGTAAGATAAGGTGCTGAAAGATCTGGATACCAATAGACATCTGGATTGATAGGATAATACCAATTTTGCGTTGTGATTCTATTTGATTGCTCTAACCATACACCAGCACTAATCTCATTGAATCCAATTTTATGTGTATAGTTTAACGTACCACCATACTTTGTCCAATCATAGTCTGATTCACGATGTGAACTGTTATTTCTGTCTTTTATATCATTTCCATCCGCATCTTGAGCGATATTACCCTCTGCATCTAAAACATACTGAAACGGTGGTGCCCACTGTCCTTTACCATCTTGTGTATAGTTATAGAGCGTAAACGTAAGATCAGAATCTTCAGTCACTTCAAAATCACCATTAAGCGTAAATAACACATCTTCTCGAAGTCCAGACCAACTGTCTACATGGTTTTGATCAATAGCAGGATCACCTGTCCATTCCCAGCTCATACCATCCCAACAGGCTTGTTGTCCACAATATTTATCAATATCACCCAAATTAAAATATGTGTAGTAATCATCCTCTTCTCTATCAGAGTAAGAGAACTTAAAAGCGAGTGAACCACGATCCATATTGTGCACGACTTTTGTATCTACATGCTCTTTATGTGCTTTACCTACACTATTTGTCCAATGATTAACATATGTATCTGAATAACTGATATATGCACTTGTTGCATCATCATTAAAAAGTCCTGTATCATATCTTACATATGAACTCTCATGATTGTAACTACCTTGTGTACGCTTGATTTTGATTGTCTCTTCATCTTTTGGCATGGATGATCTATATTGAAGTGTTCCACCGAGTGCATTGAGACCAGGTGAGCTAATATCTGCTGCACCTTGTGACACTTCTACTGTCTCAAGATTTTCAGGATCTACTAATCTCCAAGGAGAAGCACCTGTATAGTTTGAAGTTGTCGGTACACCATCTACAGTATATCCCAAAGCATTTTTATCATATCCACGAACATTGAGTTTAACAACCCACTCATCCATCCCCATATTATCACTTGCTTCAAAGTTAACACCAGGAAGTCTATCAACTGTTTTTAATACATTTGTACCAGAAGCATACATTGCTTTTACAGTCTCTTCTGTAACCGCACTTGTTGCTCTTGTACTACCTTCTCCAATCACAGATATTATACCTAGCTGTGTTGTATTGTTATCACTTTTTTCAGTAGCGATTAAATTACACGCAGCCACCACAGATAAAGTTATGAAACCTCTTATAAACATTAATTACTCCTTAACAAGATTTGTAAAATTAAGTTTATAATATATCTGTTTCAAATCGATTACAGTATGTTTTATTTTACTAAATTAAAACATACCTATTAAAAAAATTTATAAGATTTTGTAAAGAGAAGAAAATTTTTGCGGATTATTAAGTTTAAATATATGGCTCTGGTATTAAATATACCAGAGCCTACAGGCTATAAACAACCCTTAAAAAATGACTTTTTTGGAGGTGGTGGAGGTGTGAATTTATATGCTACAATTGTATCACCTTTCATCTCACCAATAATTTCAACTTCATTTCTCATGATACCAGCATCAAGTTCATGGACTTGAATTTTTGACGTATCTAATTTATATGCTTTTCCATCATCATGGACAAAAAGTACAACTTCTCCTGTGACTTTATCACCTGGTTGCCAATCTCTAAAGCATCCTGTATATCCACAAAATGTAGTTTCAAGTCTACAATCTGTAAATCTACCCTCTTCTACACAAGCTTTTGACATTAAAAAACCTGTTTTACTTGGCATATCATCCAATGTATCATCAGCTGCAGCTGGTGCAGGAGCAGATGCCGCATGAAGCGACACTGCTAAAGCCACTGAAGCAAATAGTGCAGTTAACTTTTTCATTATTCTACCTCTGCTTTCATTGTTTTGAAAAATGCAACAATATCCATAAGATCTTTTTGCTCTAAGTGACCAAATGGAGGCATAGTTGATGTGCGATTACCCTTATCGTCTACCATATACCACTCAAAGTTTTTATGTGCATTTCGGTTATATCCAGGAACTACTACCGCATTAGGCTCTACGATAGACTCAATCAAATATGCTGCAGTTGAATAACCACCGATATTTGAAAGATTTGGAGCCATATATGCTGGAGCCATCTCAGCACCAGTATATTGGTGACAAGAAGCACAGTTCATCTCTGCTAACTCTTTACCTCTTTTCACATCACCTTCAACCTTATCATCTAGTGATAAGAGCAGTGCATTATCAGCTGCAGCACCCATACTTACTGCTGTCCAAGATGAAAGAAGCTTTAAACCATCACGATTTTTCTTATCTCCATCCCATACAGCAAATACAACTGCAGTTGCATCGCCACTTGCATCCATATAGTCATCTTTAAGAGGTCTTACAAGAGACCCTTTCCAAGTTTTACCAGTGTGCTCCATATCTGCTGTTGATTTAAGATCTTCACCCTTAATCTCAGTCATAGATCTAAAGCCTTCACCAATAAAAACACGTTGATAGTCTCTATTTGCAAGCTCATCTACTTTTTTATCAAATGCTTTGAGATCATCTCCAAATGCATTTGTCTGCTTACGACTTACCTGCATAGAAACATCACCATTTCCATTTGGTTCATATGTTTTCTCGACTGCTTTTTGCAAATGAATTACAGCTTCTCTTCCTTTACTACCCATACCTACATATGGTAGTTCTCCAACGACTGTTTTACTTGCAAATTGTACAGCAAATCCATCTGCATAAGTAGCAGACTTGTATCCTTGCTGCACACTTTTTGTACCATCTGGCCACTCAATTAAAAAAGCAATCTCTGACCCACTATACAGTGCTCTTACCATCGCCTTTTTAGCTTTGTTGTCTTTATTTAGTACATTTGCTTCTTTATCGTTCATCTTCAGTGTTGTTTGTGGATACAAAATAACTTCTGAAGCTTTTGCAGCCATCCACTCTTTAGATACAGGAGTGATCTTATTAAGATCTCCCGACTTTTTTGCCTCAATTGTTGCCGCTGTTAATGAGGCGCTTCCCATTAAACCAACTGCGATTACAGTAGATAATATCTTCTTCATATTAGTGCCCCCCATGATCATCGTGATGACTGTCTACACCCATACCAGAAATTTGGTGTGCAAGCGGTTTTGTATGTTTCCCAACGATATATCTATGATCAACCGCTGGTGCTAAAGGGTTACCTTTTGCTTTTGCCACTTCTTGGTAATAGTTATTATCAAGTCTAAACATATCTTGATGTTGATACGCAATAAGAATATCCATAAGATCACTCTCACCAGTCTCTTTACGTTTTGCCATCTCAGTTTTGATCGTTTTAATCGCACCATGAACTTCTGGTCCAAAAAGCTTCTCAAGCTCTTCAACAGGTACACGGTTACTACCCTCAATGATCTTACCATCAGCATCAAACTTCGGTGGTGCTTCAGTTGGTGGTACATAATAAACATTTGGTACCGTACCATAATCACTTCTCAGTGGTAATGCAACTTTATATTTATTGACTAGTTGACTTACTTGTCCCTCTTCATCATCTAAGAATCCTACAAAACGGATACGTCCAACACACTGTTGTGCGCATGCTGGTGGAAGACCTTGCTCAACTCTTGGGAAACATAAGATACATTTCTCAGATTTTGAGATTTTTGGATTGAAATAGATTTTTTTGTAAGGACAACCTGCAATACAGTATCTATAGCCTTGACATCTATCTAAATCTACAAGAACAACACCATCTTCATCTCTTTTAAAGATTGCATCTCTAGGACACGCACTTAAACATCCTGGATTTGTACAGTGGTTACAAATACGTGGGATATAGAAGAAGTAGTTATCTTGAGGGAAGTTGCCAGCACCCTCATCTTCATCCCAGTTAGGACCCCATGTAGGCTCAACATCTGGCATCATCACTTCACCAGCAGCCAGCGATTCATAGTTATAATCCCAAGGCACACCATAGTCACTCTCAATTTCAGGAATTGTACCTTCTTGAAGATCACCAGCAGCATCAAAACCACCGCCTAACTCCATCCAATTTTTCGGATATCCTGCACCTGGATACGTCTCAACGTTATTCCAGTACATATATTCTCTACCGTTTCTATTTGTCCATTGTGTTTTACACGCAACAGTACATGTCTGACATCCGATACATTTGTTCAGATCCATTACCATTGCTAATTGTCTTTTTGACATGTCTCTCTCCCCCTACGCTTTTGCTTTTTCAAAGTTAATCGCGCCATCGTACGCGTATTGGTTACCATCCCATAGACCACCAAACTTAAGGTGACCCCAACCATCAGCAAGTTCTAGGAGGTTCATCCCTGTTGGAACAACTTCATTGTGACCTTTGTTATCTCTATACATATATGGTTCCCATCCATGCTCCATCACTAAACCATCAGGTGGACAAGATGAACTCACTTTTGCCATTGCATAGAATTCACCAATGTTATTAAACACTCTAATCTCATCACCATCTGCAATACCTTTGATCTTCGCAACATCTCTGTTTACTTGGATATAAGGCTTACCACGTTGAAGTCTTAGCAATGTTCTACTTGCTTTGTAGTTAGAGTGAATTGACCAACGTGCATGTGGTGTCATAAGTACAAAAGGATGTGCTTTTGTATCAGGTCTGATACCTCTCATCGCTGTATTTGTCATCGCACCCATTTTGATATACATATCATGATCTACATAGAACGTTTGTCTACCAGATACGGTGTGTAGTCTTGACATCTTAAACAAGTGATTCTCATTTGAGTTAAATGGTCTATCAGAGTATAGCGGTGAATTATTTGCTGCTTTTTCATTAAGTTGCAAGAATCCACCCGCTTTATACATCTTCTCCATAGTCCATGGCTCATACTGTTCACATTTTTCTAAGGCTGCTTCAACCGCTAACTTATCCGTACCAAGGTATGGTTCCATTGCTGTCTCAGACTCTTCATCCGTATTAGTAAACTCTTTGTAGAAGTTTGCAAGATCTCTATAACCCTCTCTACAATATTTTTTATCATCTTTTACTTTTGCTTTACCAATGTTTTCTGGTCTATTTGCATACTCTTCAAGCTTTTTAGCGATCAGTGCAAACATACTCCACTCATCCATCGCTTCACCTACTGGCTTCATGTTAGCCACTGGTTGTGCAAGATTCGTAAATCTATGGTAACCTGGAGAGGTTCTAAGATCATACACTTCATAGTGAGATTTTGCAGGAAGTACAAGGTCAGCAAATACAGCTGTCTCACTCATACGTGTATCAACATACGCAAAGTACTTGATCTTTCTTAAAAATGCTTCTCTATACTCGCTACCTTTGTTTCTTCTAAATCTAGAATCTGCAACAATTAGTGCAGTATCAGGTGACCAGTGTGGTTTAACCACATTGCCTTTTCCACCTTTATGATGGTGCACAAGATTTGCTTTATCATCTTTACCTTCACCAAGGATGGTTTCAACAATTTGCATATACTCTTTTTTGCTCATTCCATTTTGTGCACGCTTTACATCATCATCATTAAAATATTGATCAAATGTTTTCATACCGTCACCAAATACGAACTCACCAACCATACCTGAACCAAATCTTGGGCTATATTTACCGCTAAATCCTGAAAGTGCACCAAGACCAGAAAGTTGGAACTCATTTTCTGTATTTAAACCACCATATGGTCCCATACGACCAGTAAGACCACAAATAGAAGAGATATTCCATAGTGTCATCATACCATTAAAGTATTTATTGAGTGAGAAACCTGCTGTGATCTCAACAACTTTTGGAATCGCAATATCTTTAGCGAGTTGTCTTACAGTATCAGGATGTACTCCTGTCTCTTTTTGTGTATTTTCAGGTGAAAAAGGTGCAATATTCTCTTTTAAGATTTCAAATGCAGTCGTTACTTTTACTTTTTTACCATCAACAAGTGTAATCTCCCATTGACCTTCTAATGCAGGCTCAATTCCAAAATCATCAAGTCTGAGTGTATGATGTTCACTACCTTCAGTTCCTGGCATCAATGCAGGTGAATTTGTTTTATTATTCCAGCTATAGAACTCTTCCTCTGCGTGATGTGCCGCTTCACCATGTGGATCATCAAACTTCACCATATCGCTTTTTCTGATCATTTTCTTTGTATTTACATCTACAAGGAACGTAAGATCTGTATAAACTTTCATAAAGTTTGGTTTATACATCTTATTTGCAATAATCTCATGCATAACAGAAGCTGCTAGTGTATTATCACTACCTGCTTTAATTGGAATCCAAAGATCAGCAGATTTAGCTGTTGCATTAAATTCTGGTGTAATAACGATAATCTTTGCACCGTTATATTTTCCTTCCCATACGAAGTGTGCATCAGGAATTCTTGAAACAGATGGATTACCACCCCACATAACTGCAGTATCTACGGTATACATAAAATCCCAAGTACACCCTAAGTTACCCTCACCATATGCAACTGCTGCACCTGAGAACATATCTCCAAGATAAGAGGATGGATAAATTCTACTTGCACCAATCTGTGTAGAAAATCTAAGTGGTCCACCACGTCTACCTTCAGTTAAAAGTCCAGTACCAGCATGTACTGTTAACTTATTTGGTCCACGCTCTGGATCAGTCATAACATCAAATAGTCTCTCTGCTACTTCTTCTGCTGCATCATCCCATGAAAGTCTTTTCCATTTACCTTCACCTCTTTTACCTACTCTCTTCATTGGATAGAGAATTCTATCTTTCTCATACATGATTTGAGAGTGCTGTACACCTTTGTTACAACCTCTAGGGTTAAAATCAGGAATCTTTGCATTGATTCTTGGATAACGTGCTGATTGATTCTCACGTGTAACCACACCATTGTGTGACCAAATCTCCCAAGAACAGTTACCTTGACAGTTTACACAGTGATATGCAAAACCATGTTCCTCTTTTTCACCATATGTAAATCCAAACTCATTTCTATACATCTGTTCTGTATACGTTGTATTTGGATAATTCTCTTTACCATTTTCGACTTTTGTTACACCTGTCTTTGCAAATAGATAACCTTGTCCAGCTACCATTGCCGCAGTTGCACCAGAAATTTTTAGAAAGTCTCTTCTTTTAATTTCGCTCATATCTCCCCCTCTTATCTTCTGATTGGCAGGTTCATATCATTCCCCCACTCATCCCAACTACCAGTATAGACTTTGGCATTTTTATATCCAAGCATCTTAAGTGCAGAGATAATCTCTGTACTTCTTCCCGCTCCTACTTGACAGTAAGCATAGATAGTTTGATCTTTTCTTACATTATACTTGTCAAAAACTTTTTGCATATCTTCTAACTTGCTAAATGATAACTTATTTTCAAAATCTGTAAAGTTTTTCCACTCTATAAATTTTGAACCTGGAACATGTCCACCACGTGCAACATTATCCATCTTTCTTTGTCCAATGATCTCTATCATACCACGTGTATCAATAATCGCATATTGTGACTTATCACCATTTTTAACGATATCTTCGCTTGCTTTGATAAGCTCATTTTTCCCAGCAATCCAATCGTAATCGATCTTAGACATATCAATATGATACTCTTTATGTTCATGCTTCTTCTCTATACCTTTAACAACAAGAAGATTTTTTTCTTGTGCTTTCATCTTCTTTTTGATTTCAGATTCTTGTGCTTTAAGTGCGGCAATCTCTTCTTTAGGCGCTTTTGCTTTCACAAGCTTTTTTCGCTCTTTTCGAATTTTTTTGCCCTCTTTTTTAAGCTTATCATAGACTACTTGTTCAGGATCAACTTTCATAATCGCTGCACGTCCACCATCAAGCACTTTTAGCTTCTCATGTCCAAAACTTTTGAAAAATGCATAGACACCCGTTGCATTAGGTCCTTTAAAGTCATCATAGGCAATAACCATAGTATTATTATCAATACCTTTACTACCAATATACTTTTCAGCATCTTCTTTACACATAAAAAGTGGTGAACACTCCATATTTCCCATCTTATCTGAATGATGAAGATGATGTGCATACATCTCAACAGACCCTTTGATGTGTCCCAACTCATAAGTATCGCCACTGTCACCAGTAACAAATACAACGCCCTCTTTCCCTATCAATTTAACTGCTTCATCTGCTGATATCAGCATCTCATGTTTTACATTACTAGCATTAAGTGATAATGCTGCAACAAGTAAAACAGACAAAGCTTTTAATTGTTTAGTCATGTTGACCTCCCTGTGAATTTACGGTAAAAATGTCGCCAATTATACAATTGCTTTACTTATCCCAAACTTAACGTCTTATAACATTTAGTTATTTAATAGAGAAACGGTAGGTATAAGTCTTTTTTATTATCGACTATTTTTTAGGAATCTAAATAGAATTCGATATAATAATCAGTTTAAATTCATATAGGGGAAATATATGGCCGATAAGATAGCACAAAAGATAAAAGATAGAGAAGAGGTATTAGATCTTTTAGAGATAAAAGATACACCTATCGAAAAAATCGAAAAAATCTTTGAATCATACAAAAGTGACCAAGAAGTGGTAGGCATGGTTGCCATGAACCTCAGCTTAAGAACTTCCGTTTATGATCGTGAACAAGAGAAAAGTGAAACGATGACACGTATGATGCACAAACTTGCAACTGTTGAAGATATGGGAAGTCGATGGGCTGTGGCTAAAAATCCACACACCCCAATTGAGGTATTAGAACTTTTAGCCAAAGATAGCGTCAATCTTGTACGTGCACTCGTGGCAACAAACCCTAATACACCTAAAGCGATATTAACAAACTTTTTTTCAGATGAAAAAATCGTTCGTGATGGACTTTCAGGAAATCCAAATACTCCCGAAAAATATCTTAATATTTTAGCAGATGACAAAGATAAGATGGTACGTCTTCGTATCGCAGAAAATCCATCAGTTACAGAAAAAATACTCAAAAAACTTGCGCTTGATGAAGATCCAGATATCACTAAAGCAGCAACTATTAAACTTGAAGAGAAACTATCATGAAAATGCCAAGAAAAAACCAAAAAGAAGAAATTAAAACCACACTAGCAGAGAAAAGTATGCTCTCACTACATAGCAGTGGTGTCTATATCTCAACAAGAGATATCGTTGAGTTAGGAAATAAACTAGAGATTGAACTACCTTATAAAACCAGAAGGATCATCCTACAAAAACTCTTTATCGAAGCAAAAGAGAAAGAGCAATTTGCAAACTTAGTGGCACTAATCTCTCAGATGATTGATACCAAAATACAAAAACTTTTAGAGACTTCACAGCCCTATCCATCAACTAGCACGATTATTCAACCGCTGATTCAAAAAGCAAACAGTACTAAAATGTTATTGCAACGTGAATTAAGGCTCAACCCTTATGACTAAAAAAGAGGTACTTACAAAACTTAAAGAGATCCAGTATCCAAAACTGGATAAAAATATCATAGCACTTAAGACCGTTGAACATGTAGAGATTTCAGGGGATACACTCACCGTTGTCTTATCTATTGTCAATGAAGAAGCCTACGCAGAGGTCGAAGAGAAGATCGAAAAACTTTTAGGAGACTTTTTTAAAGATATCAAAATCACACCAAAAATGCAAAAACCCAAAAAGTCTCTAAACTATGGAAATACACAAACTCCTAACAACAGAGCACCTTATGCAAAAAGAGTGATTGCCGTTACAAGTGGGAAAGGGGGTGTTGGAAAAAGTACTGTTTCAGCCAACCTCTCAGTAGCACTGGCACAAAAAGGGTATAAAGTGGGTCTACTAGATGCAGATATTTATGGTCCAAATATTCCTAGAATGTTGCAAGTAGATGCAGAAAAGATGCAGTGGAATGATGACAATAAAATTATTCCAAGTGAAAACTTTGGAATTAAAATTATGAGTGTAGGGTTGACCACTCCAAGTAGTGATACGCCACTGGTTTGGAGAAGCTCAGTGGCAGTCTCTGCACTCATCCAGTTTCTCGAAGATGTTGCGTGGGGAGAACTTGACTTCTTAGTGATCGATATGCCACCAGGCACGGGAGATGTACAACTCACAATGGCACAAGAGCTTCCTATCACAGCAGCAGTACTTGTTACCACACCTCAAAGTGTTGCAACTGACGATGTGAGTCGTGCGATCATGATGTTTAAAGAGACTAAAGTACCTATGGGTGGTTTAGTAGAGAACATGAGCTATTTTATCGCTCCAGATACAGGAAATCGTTATGATATCTTTGGAAATGGCGGTGGAGAAAAACTTGCACAAAAATATAATATCCCATTTCTAGGAGATATTCCTTTAGATATGCAAATTAGAGAGTTTAGTGATGAGGGGAAACCTCCTGTTGCTATGGGGGATGAAAACCTAAAAACCTACTATCAAAATATTATCAATAATTTAATTACTCAATTAAACCTCTAAAATTATTTGATTAAAAATCCCTAAACTGTGACATTTATGTGACAGTTTTTGTGATTTTCGCTTAAGTTATAACGTCTTAAAATTGACCTTGACAAAAAGGAATTTTATGACACAAAAAATCTTAAAACGTGATGGCACTTATGAGACATTTCACGACTATAAAATCAAAACAGCCATACAAAAAGCTTTTCAAAGTGTCACTTTACCTTTAGATGAAAAACTCTATAAAGAAGTACTCAATATCATTGAGCATGAAAAGATAGTTGCCGTTGAAGATATCCAAGATATCATAGAGAAAAAACTTTATAAAGCAAACTACTTTGATGTCATGAAATCATTTATGCTTTATAGACATATGCATAAAATGCAACGAGAACATATCCTCAACCTCAATGCAGATACCACCTATATCAACTCCACACAAACAATCGAAGAGTACATCAATGGTACAGACTGGAGAATCAAAGCAAACTCTAACACAGGGTATTCTCATGCAGGACTTATCAGTAATAGTGCAGGCAAAGTCATTGCCAACTACTGGCTCGATAAGATCTACGCTAGAGAAGAAGGGTATGCACATAGAAATGCTGACTATCATATCCATGACCTTGACTGTTTAAGTGGCTATTGTGCAGGGTGGTCGTTAAGAGTCTTACTTGATGAAGGTTTTAATGGTGTACGAGGTCGTGTAGAGAGTGATGCACCAAACCACTTTAGAGAAGCATTAGGGCAGATGGCAAACTTTTTGGGAATTTTACAAAGCGAATGGGCGGGAGCACAGGCATTTTCATCATTTGATACTTACCTTGCTCCTTATGTCTTTAAAGATAAGCTCTCTTATACAGAAGTAAAGAAAAATATCCGAAGCTTTATCTATAATCTCAATGTCCCTGCTCGTTGGGGACAAAGTCCTTTTACAAATATTACGATTGACTGGACAGTACCAGAAGATCTTAAAGATCAAATCCCTACCAAAAACCAAAAACATCTTTTCAAAGATTTTTATGATGACACACTCTTAGCACAAATCAATGAAAAAGGGTATCAAGACTTTACGGAACTTACCTATAAAGATTTTCAAAAAGAGCTTAATATGATCAATAAAGCCTACTATGAGATCATGACCGAAGGAGATAAAACAGGACAGCCTTTTACATTTCCAATACCAACAGTCAATATCACAGAAGATTTTGACTGGTATGGTGAGAACACAGATATACTTTTTGAAAATACAGCCAAAATTGGCTCTTCATACTTTCAAAACTTCATTGGAAGTCAATATAAAAAAGATAACAGCGGTAAACTCATCCCCAATGAAAACGCTTATAAACCCGGTCATGTGCGTAGTATGTGTTGTCGTTTACAACTTGATCTAAGAGAACTGTTAAAACGTGGTGGTGGTCTTTTTGGCAGTGCAGAGATGACTGGAAGTATTGGTGTAGTCACTATCAATATGGCACGTCTAGGATATCTTTATAAAGAGGATAAAAAAGCACTTTTTCACAAACTCTCTACCTTGATGGATCTTGCAAAATCTACACTAGAGAAAAAACGTGTTTTTGTTTCAGAGCTCTATGATCGAGGTTTCTATCCTTATACCAAACGCTATTTGCCAAACTTTAACAACCATTTTTCGACTATTGGTGTCAATGGTATCAATGAGATGATCTTAAACTTTACAGGAAACACTCTTGATATTGCCTCTGATGAGGGCATTTTATTGGCTACAGAGATTTTAGATTTTATGCGTGCACGTATGGTAACCTACCAAGAAGAGAGTGGAAACCTCTACAACCTTGAAGCCACTCCAGCAGAGGGAACAACCTACCGCTTTGCTAAAGAGGATCAAAAACGCTACAGCGATATCATACAAGCAGGCGTTAATAAAAATATCTACTATACAAACTCGTCGCAACTCCCCGTTGATTATACAGAGGACCTCTTTGAAGCACTTGATCTACAAGATGACCTTCAAGGAAAATATACGGGAGGTACCGTTTTGCACCTTTACATGCAAGAGCGGTTAAGTTCCATAGAGGCATGCCGGAAACTGGTCAAAAATGTGATTTCAAACTACACACTGCCATACATCACTATCACCCCTGTTTTTTCAATCTGTCCAAAACATGGCTACATTAGTGGAGAGTATGAATATTGTCCAAAATGTGACGAAGAAATTTTAAATGAGGAGTTATACCATGAAACACTTAGAGCCTGAAAAACTACAAGCAAAACGTACAAAGTGTATTGTCTATACGAGAGTGATGGGTTACCACCGTCCAGTTGAAAGTTTTAACATAGGGAAAAAGGGTGAACATAAACAACGCACCAAATTTACAGAAAAAGATCATTTATGATTTGACAAAATTTACCACTATAGACTATAAGGACCATCTCTCATGTATCGTATGGTTTGTCTCATGTAACATGAGATGTCCCTATTGCTATAACCCTGATATGGTACAAGCAAAAGAGGGAAACTATACCGTAGATGATCTCTACCAATTTTTACACAAAAGAGTTGGATTACTTGATAGTGTAGTGCTCAGTGGTGGTGAAGCAACCAATCATGCACTATTTGATATATGTACCTATATAAAATCATTAGGATTTAAGATCAAACTTGATACCAATGGATCTAATCCAAACTTGATCAAAAACCTTTTAAAAAATAAGCTTTTAGACTATATCGCACTTGATTTTAAAGCACCTAAAGCAAAATTTAGAAGAGTTACAGGAGGTGACCTTTATACAAGATTTATAGAGACTTTACAATATTTAATTGCCATAGAGTGTAACTTTGAAGTACGTACTACACTTCATGCTGATCTTTTAAACGAAGAAGATATCAATAGTATGATAGAGATACTTAACAAATATGGTTATACCAAATCTTTTTATATACAAAACTTCTTAGCAGTTACTAATTTAGGCGAGCTTGATGCTCCTACGCAATATTTTGATAGAGAAAAACTAAGTCGAACACTAGATATCGTCTGGAGAAATTGAGTACCCCTGCCCTATGATATTTTTGATCAATGTTTTAGAAGTTTTGGCACGGATTCTTTTAACAAAAGTTCTGAGTCGTTCATCATTAATCGTTTGGTCGTTCCAAAGTTGCTCTTTGATCATTTGATGCGTTACAATCTCTCCTCGATACTCTACAAGTAGTGCAATAAACTGTTTCTCTTTTTTTGTTGTATGTATAAACAGATCATCTTTATAGAGTGTTTTAGTGATATTGTCAAAAGAGAAATGTTTATCAAGACATACCAATCGCTGTTTATCAAGTTTTTGGGCTAAAAAAGTAAGATAATCGAGTAACTCTTGAGGGTCAAAGGGTTTAATAAAGTACTTGGTAATACCTAAATCAATCGCTTTTAATAACTTCTGTTTATCTGAAAATGCACTGAGTACAATAACAGGAATATTTTCATCAATCGCTTTAATCTTTTCTGCCATCTCTAAACCATCAATTTTTGGCATCATAATATCTGTAATCACAATATCAGGGGTTAGTTTTTTAAACTTTTCAAATCCCTCTTCTCCATCATATGCAATTGAAAAAGTATGAAAATAGTCACTTATCGCCTCATTTAATAGTGTCGAGATATTGATTTCATCTTCTACAAAGAGAATCTTTAACTCACGTAAAAATTTTACTTTTTTCATCGATTAAACTTCCAAAGGGATCGTGATATAAAATACCAATCCATCACTGATATTCTCAACACACATGGTACCATTTAACCCCTTTTCAATGATCATTTTAGACATAAAAAGCCCAAGCCCAGTGCCATTACTCTGGTGTTTAGTCGTAAAGTAGGGTTCAAAAATCTTCTCTAAAAGTGATCCTTCAATACCTCCAGCATTATCACGAAAAACAATAGAGGCATTTTTGCTATCAGCATTGATATCTATCCAAATTTTCTTATGTTTTATTCTTTTTATTTCAAATGCTTCCACTGCATTTTGGATAAGGTTGATCATCACTTGTGCTAACTCATTTGAGATACCAAATACCTCTACTTGTGCATAAGACTTCTCTACATGAATACTATTTTTGTGTAATAACTTATCTGTAATCTGCAGTGATTCCTCAACAGAGGTATGCAGAAAAAACTTCTTTTTAGGCTTATGTGGATTGAAAAAGTTTGAAAAATCCTCAATCGTTTGAGACATATTCTCGATAGTAATAAACGCATCTTTGTAATAGTGATCCATTTTTGCAAATGCTTCTGCCTTAGCCGCCTTTCGCATATTAAAAAGACCAAGACTGAGCTCAGTAAGTGGCTGTCTCCATTGATGTGCAATATTACCAAGCATCTGTCCTAAACTCGCCATTCTTGATTGCCAAAAGAGAATCTTTTGCTTCTCTCTATTCTTCTGGACTTCCTCTTTGATACGTGCTTCAAGTGTTTGGTTAAGCTCTAAAAGTGCTGCAGTTTGTCTGTTTACACGTGCTTCAAGTGTACGGTTCAAAGCTTCTAACTCTTTATCTTTTTGCACTAAATCCTGTTTTAACTTCCACTCTTTGGTCACATCATAACGAATCGCAATAAACTCTATAATATTACCATCTTCATCAAGTATTGGAGTAATAGTGGTATTGAGATAGACAGTTTTACCACTTTTTGTGAGATTTTTAACTGTTGCTTTATAGGTTCTTTTCTCTCCCTTGATAATATCCCATAAAACACTAAATGAAGCCTTAGAAACACTTGGATGACGTACAATATTATGATTTTGTCCTATCAACTCTTCTTTACGATACTCAAAGATCTTACAGAACTCATCGTTAGCAAATGTGATAATACCGTCAATATCTGTTTTAGAGACGATATTACTGTTTTCAATGGCCGCTTGATAGGTAGTTTGGGGCATGTTGTTCTTCTCTTGACTTTGCCTCTATTTTAGTATGATTTGTCTAAAACTATAAAAATAGCATCATAATCCCTAACGTCAGGATCACAATAACACCTACAATACTTAAAATATTAGAGAGCTTTACAAACTTCTCTTCTGCCTTCTCGCGTGTTTTCACACTAAGTGCTGCTGCTACAAAGATCACCAAAGACATTCCCAAACTCATAAACACTGCAGATAAAAACCCTGTAAAGTACATCCCTAAAGAGATCGTAAAAATAAAAATAAGCACTGTTGTAGGACAAGGAACCATTCCTGCACCTAAGATAACACCAAGATCTGCCTTTTTCTCATCTACTTGACATGACCTACATCCACATGTGGGTTCATGAAGCGTCCAATTTGAGACTTGTTTTGGTTTTTTTGGTAGTTTTCGATACAAAAGATAAAGTGCCATCACAATAATAATCGCAGCAGAAACCTTAGTGAGGTAAAACTCTGCTTGATCCATAAATGAGGAGAGGAAATTGCTCAAAAACAGATAGACAATCAATGTCAAAATCAGTGCTGAAAAGGTATGCACAACCCCTATCATAGCTGAGATAAAAAGTGCTTTTTTAACATCTCTGTTTGAAGCCAAAAAGTAGGAAGAGACTAGGGCTTTACCATGTCCTGGCCCTAATGCATGGATAATACCATATAAAAGTGAAAACAGCATCAAGGAAAAGAAGGCAACTGAACTCTCTTTATACTTGATATCAAGTAAATACGTTCTAATTTTAGTGGTTGTCTGCGATAAAAGATCTGAAAGTGTGCGAATAAACCAACTCTGTTGTAACTCTCGCTCCAAAACTTCTGGTTGCGTCTGTTCTATTTTTACAACTTTAGGTACAATCTGCTTCTCTATCACCTTATCTACATCGACAATATCAAAAAAGATCATATGGAAGTTAGCATTTTCAACAATTTTATACCCTTGAGGTGCTTTAAAACTAATGCCATTTGAATTGACGATAAAGTTCATAAATCCACCTTCATCATAAAGTGCAAGATAGAGGATAAACTCTTTTTGAAGTGGGTAGCGTAAAAAAAGCGTATAATCAAAATAAAGCGCTCCATCTTTAATATACGTGGTATGTCTCTTAGGGATAAAAGAGGCTAAAGGGACTTCATCAAAATTTGTTGTCGTTTTTTTATCATAATATTTAATCGTCGTCAAATACTCTAAGGGTTGAATATACTCAACAAAAGCTTGTTCAATTACTGCCACCTCTTCTGGTTCAAAAGTTTGATTGCCATTGATATCATATTGGGGTTTGATCTTTTCGATAAATTCACTTGAAAACTTCCAAGAGATATCAACTTGACGAATATGGGTACTGTTTACATCAAGCTTTATATCTACATGGGCTGAAGGGGTATATTGTGCACAAAGCGCACATGAAAAAAGATTAGAAAAAAGAACAGTAAGTAGTAAAAATATCTTCAAAAAGGTAGCTCCGTTTTTATACTATTGTACCAAACGGAGCTAAAAGATTAAATATCTATTTGTTTAGAATCTATATCTAAAAGAGAGTCTTATATCTTCTGCTTCTTCAATTGGATCCATACCAAATGCTTTAGCTTCAGCCATTGTCATAGGTGTACCACCTGCACCAAAGAAGTTTTGACTTCCTGTATACTCATAATCAATTTTTGTATATCTAAGTTGCATAGAAAATGCTTTAGTCAGCGGTTGTGAATAGTATACTTCAAAAGCATCACCACGTGCTGCAAGCTTAGAACCCACAAGTGTATCCTCTGCATAAGTAAATGATCTCCAGTATTTACTACCATGGTTAAATTCAACACCAATTCTACCCTCTTCGGTAATCATAGCAGGCACTTGCATCCCAATCCAATAAGATGTACCTGTCTCATCATCATTTGATCCAAGCATACCTTCAGGCACTTTGTCTCCTGCATTTGCTGCTGCTGCCATTGCCGCACCAAGTGCTTGAGAAGCAGCACCTGTTGGATCCATATAGTCAGCAGGGTTAGTAGATAAAGAAGTTCCCATCATCCCATTTAATGCACCTGCAATTTGGTCTGCTCTATATCCTACAAAATCATTAAAAGCATTAAGGTTTAACCCTTGAATTTCATTGTCAGGATGTGTTTTTGACATTGCAAAACTTGCAAATAGTTTTGTATCATCAAGAAAATCATTGATACCATCACCCACACCATCTACTAAGAAAGAGATAGCAGCACCATCAATGTCACCTGTATTTACCATTTGTAGGTTAGAGTTTAAACTACCACCTTGTGCACCCTGAAATGTCCCGTCAGTTGCATCCCATACAGGCTGGATAGAACCTACCATACCCGTACCATCAGCAATACTAAAATCTGATTGCACTGTACCATTTGCCATTGCAAAACCTGGTACATTGAAACCTCTATATGCAGTTGTCATCACTTTATATTGACCATCATCATATGGAACAAAAATAAAACCTGCAAGGTCTACGTTTTTAAGTGTATCTGGATCTTTTGAGTAGTCTCCAGTAGATGCAAATCCACCATCCATATTAAATCTAGATCTTGCATTTGTAAGACCTCTCCCCAAACATGCTTTCCAATACATACCAGGAATACCAGTCACTTTCTCTAAACCAAATTTAAAACTTGCACCGTCAAACTCAACATTGATTGCATGACCTAGTGGAGATGCTGGCTTATCCTCATCTCTAAGACTTACAAGGAAACCATTTGTTGAAGGACGTCTACCAAATGATGCAGTCCAATCAATATCAGTTCCTAAGAAACTCTCATTCATATATAACCAGTATGCTTCTTTGAGTCTAATATTATCATCAAGTAAGTTTTCATTGAGTACCCAATCAAAAGTGTCATATCCAAAACCTCTTTGCGGGAAGCCAGTGTTTAGGTTTGTTGGTGATGCACCATACGCTTTGTTATACGATAATTTTCCCTTAAAGATCATATTTTCACTTGGTGCATATGCCATATTTAACCAAAGTCTATTTGAAAGCAGAGAGTCATTTTTATGTGTTTTACCACTTGCGGTTTTATACTCAATACTATCTACAGAGGTTCTAAAGTCTACACCAAACTTAATATTGTCATTTGCACCATGAGACTTCACTGCGGAAACTTGCTTTTGAAGCTTTTTAAGACTTTTCTCTAATTTTTTAATCTTAGCATCATAATCAACTGCTGGTTTAGCCGCTTCAACTTTTACAGCTTCTTTCTCAACAACTTTTTCAGCTTGTTTCTCAACATCAGTTGGATATGTTTTTGCCATAGGCACATTTTTAAGATCTGCTGCATTTACAGTAGATACAACAAATGCCGTAACAACCGACATTGCTAAATATTTTTTCATTACTCACTCCTAAATTTTTATAGTAATCAAATTATCTGCGAATTATAACAACAAATTATTAAATATATATAAAGGTATTAGAAGAAAATGTAATATAACACCCACCTTAACAATTATAAGAAGGTGTTATATTTAGAATATTGATTTTATTAATAAGTATATCTGATAAAAAACCTCACATTATCAGCTTCAATATCTACTTTTTGCGGGGTTACCCAACCAGCACATCGTATACTTGGGGTATAGTCATGTTGTACATGCGTATACCTGATTTGAGACGAGAGATTTTTCACACCAAAAAGATCAAAATTCCAATACGCTTCATAAGCATCACCACGTACAGCTATTTTAGAACCAATAGCCGTATCTTCTGCCCATGTGATAGGTGTCCAATATTTTGAACCATGATTAAACTCAAAACCAAACGCACCACTCTCAGTAATCATATCTGGGACACTCACACCAACCCAATACGAAGTTCCCCTCTCATTATCAGTAGAACCTAAAAGCTGGTGACCGCTATTTGGATCATAATTGGTCATCGCGAAAGAGATGAAGGCATTACTGTTATCTAAAAAGTCATTTATCTCATTACCTATACCATTCACTTGTAATGAAAGTGCCGTAAGATTTGCAGTTCCAGCATCAAGTGACTTGTTTTTACCACTACCATCTGGAAGCTCTGCAGCAACTGCTAGACCAGTGCGCGCACCTTTAGTATCAAAAATTGTTGCATTTTCAAACATAAGATTATATTGACCATTGTTATATAAACTACCAAGCATGACAAAAAAGTCTACATTCTCATCTACATCACCTTCCTCTTGTGCATACGGTCTATATCCTGTTGTATCATAGAGTGTCTCTATACCACCACTATGTGCCCGTCCGTAAACAAATTTCACAAAAGAACCTTCAAGATATTTATTTAAAACAAGTTTTAACATCGCACCATTAACTTCCATATTAGTCACATGTGCAAGCGGAGAACCAGGATTGTCCATATTTTCTCTGAAATTTGCTAAAAATCCATCGGTAGCGGGTCTACGTCCTACACTAAACGCATAAGGCAAGCCCTCTTCACCAAAACGATCTTTCCATACAAAATAAGCTTGTCTGATTCTAAAAATCGTATCTGTTGGCTTTGAAGACTCAGACCAATCTTTTATCGTTGCATCATGAGAGAGATGACTACCTCCCCAAGTACTATACACTGCCATCTGTCCCTTAAATGACAATTTTGGCATTGGTGATGATTTCATATTGAGATAAAGTCTGCTGGTTAAAAGTGAATCATTACTAGACTCTGTACCTGAGAGATCCGTTCCTTGATAGCTATAATTGTTATATTTATAATTGATACTCTCAACAGCATTTCTAAAATCTATACTAAATTTAATATTATCAAATGCATCATGGGCTTTAACAGCATTGAGCTTTTTCTCAAGTTTTTTCACTTTTTTATCTGATTTTACTAATTTTTGTTCTAAAGTTTTGAGTCTCTCTTCTAAGGCATTACTCTCATTTTGTGGTGCTGCGGCAGATAATGATGTGACAATACATGACGCGGCTAATGATAAAAATAGACTTTTTCGCATAATTTTAATCCTTGATTTGAAATTACTATAATAAATAGTAATGCTAATTATAGTAATTAGTAAATTAATCATGAATTAAACTATATTATAAGTATCATAAGTTAAGCAGCAGTGTGGAAATCCCACACTGTCCCCTCTGCCTATATCGCAGTATGTAGTTCTTTTTTGATGTAAAAATATCGCTACAGGGAAATTATAGTGAAAATAGGATAAAATTTATCTTAATTACAAAAATAAAGGATTTTTATGCAAATTCCAAAAACTTTAACGGTAATTTATTTGATCATTTTAGGCATCACACTCGGTGCAGGGCTTTATGCAGGTGTTGTTGTCGCACCCGTTACCTTTCACAGTGAACTCTATCTTGGTTCAGAGATTCTGAGTCGTTTTCAAGAAGGACTGATCATGAGTGAAAATTTTGCAAGGCTCGGATACCTTGTCACATTTACTGTACTAATAGTTACACTCTATGAGGGATACAAATATAAGATGTTTCAAAGAGATACCACGGTTTCGATCGCAGCATTTCTTGTACTTACCAGTGGTCTACTCTACGCACACTACTATATACCACAAATCTTAGAGATGCAAAAAGAGGGAGAATCAATCACCACAAGTAGCACATTTGAAAACTTGCATTATGCAAGTGAACTTGACTTTAAACTTTTTGCTTTATCACTGCTTGTGTTACTAGGAAGAAATTTATACCTAAATCTTCACCCGAGGACTTGAGACAATTTTATCAAAAGGAGTAAAACACTCTTTTTGATAGGCATCCACAGCGTAACGTCCTATCATTGCTGCATTATCTGAACAAAACTTTAGTGCAGCAAGATGTAAATTTGCACCATTTTGCTGACACAACTTTTCAATCTCACTACGTAGATAAAGATTGGCACTCGCACCACCTACAATCGCAAAATCCTTAATACTTCTTTGCTTAAAAATCTTTTTCAACTTATGTATCAGATGCGCTGATGCAGTCTTTTGAAAACTAGCACAAATATCATACCGATCTTGTTCGCTCATCTCTTCACCCAATGCCTCAATTTGAAGTCTTACTTGGTTTTTCAAGCCCGAATAGGAATAGGCAATTTTTGGAGAGTGTAAAAGGGGTATCGTAAAAGAGAACCGATCCCTATCACCCTTTTTCGCATATGATTCAACCACTGGACCACCAGGATATCCAAGCCCTAGCATTTTAGCGACCTTGTCAAAGCTCTCACCAAAACTATCATCCATCGTAGAGGCTAAAATCTCAAACTCTTCAAATCCTTTCGCATCGATCACTTGTGTATGTCCACCCGAGACTAACAAAATAGTTTGCGGGAAAAGCGTCTCTTTCTCAATAAAAAGAGAGTATATATGTCCATGAAGGTGATTGACTGCAATCACAGGTAGTGACAGAGAGATAGCAAGAGCTTGTGCCATAGCAACCCCTTCTACCAATGTAACAGAGAGTCCAGGCTGATTGGTTACCGCAATTGCTTTTAGACCCTTATGATAGTTTTTTGTCTCTTCTAGTATCTTAGGAAGTGCTGTTGCGTGTAAACGTGCAGCAAGCTCTGGTACCACACCGCCATACTCCGCATGGTCAAGCTCTTGTGATATCTTTTTATGGTAAATCAATTTTTTAGTTGCTATTTCAGTGATAGCAATAGAGCTGTCATCACAACTACTTTCAATACTTAAAATCATCATATATCCCTAAAAATAGTAAAAAAGTGCCAAACTTCCTAGATCTTGATCTCTTTTTTTAGAGCGAGTTATAACATATTTTAGATTTAACACAATATTTTCATGCACCTTGATCGTAGAAAATAGTTCACCTTGATATAGATTTTGACCATTTGTCAAAAACTCCTCTTCTACACTTGCACCAACTTTGAAACTTCGCTGACTATACAACAACCCCAACTTCGGTGTAACTCCTGCCAAAACTGTACTATCATAGTAAAACGAGGGGTGTATAAAAAAATAATATAAGAGGTTTTTTAGGCGATAACTCTGACCTATACCCCCTTTAAGATAAAACTGTAGATTATCAAGATAATCTCTCTGCCACCCTGTACTTATAGACCATGATAATGGCTTAAAAAAAAGGGTTCGTGGTGCATAAGAGAGGATATTTACAATATCAAATTTCTCTAGTTTAATCTCATCTGATCTCCTCTTTTGCAATGCCAAATCAAAAAAATTGATATAAGCCCCCTGCGAATAACCGTTATCTAAATCATAAATATCATGAAAGGAGGGTTTGATACCAAATAACAAACTCCCTTTTTCATCCACTTCTACCGTAATTCTACTTGTCTGATGTCCACTAAGTGGTGCACTCGGCTCTGTGACTTGATAATCAACTTGGGTATCAATTTGACTACGTATATGCAGTAATTTCATCAATGCTATCACATACGCTTTTTTATCAACTCTGTTTTTCACACGATCATAACGTAATACTTCCGTAGAGAGATCTACCACATACGCTTTTTGCTCCTCTTTTAAAGAGGTAATCAAATGCTTATCATGTGTTTTTAGAAACCTTTTTGCTTTGGGCATATCCTCTATCTTAGAAGCAATCATTTCAATTCTTTTACTTTTTGATGCTCTAAAGAGACGTTTTTTGATCAACCCTTTTGACGCAAGTAAACGCACCGTATCGATAGGTATAACTTTAAATTCAAAGTTATCGGTAAGATGTAACCCCTCTCTTGCACTCTCTAAAAGCCATAAAAGTGCATAAGAACAGTTTTCGTTAAAAAAGTAGTAATCCGCATAACTCTCTTTAATCTCATAGTAGTGATAAAGCAGTTTTTTAATCTCAGTGGCATTAAGATCTAAAGCATACTCCCAAATATCACGTCTCTCCATATCGTTGTACTCTTTGATCTTGTCATAATAAGGCAAAATCGAATAACGCCCTTCATATCCACCAGTAAGACCATGATAAGCATAAAGAAAGCCATTTGACTCATCTGTGTGTGCAGCATAATTGATCGCATTGGAGATAAGTGGTGTATTTTGATCTGAATCTACACGTAAAAAAGTATGGCCATACATTGATGCAGGTGAATTGATATGTGCCGTCGGAAATACAAGTGTCATAAAATGTGGACTATATGCTATTATCGTCTCTTCTAAAGTATCACAACGCTTATATTTTAATAGTCTATCAAAATGCGGTAATTTTTCTGATAACCATTTTGCACGTGCTGGAAATCTACAAACTATAGATTGATCTTTAGCTTCTAGAAGTGCTTGAATTGTTGCATTAAGTTCTGCTTGGGGATCTCTCTTTCCTAAAGGGTCTAAAAAAAAGTTTGGATCATCGATCTCGCTCTCACCATTTTTATAGTGCAGTAAAGTATGCCAGTAACGATCATGATGAAGTATTGTAGAAAATAGTTCAGAGGTAAAGAGAGTGGAGGGGAGAAGTAGATAGAGGCATACTAATGTTACCCCTCTATCTAACAAATACTTATCCTATAATAACAGCAATACGATCAAGTACATCTGCAGACGTTACCTCTGCACTTGAATAAATTTTTGAAAAGTTTGCTTTTAACTTCTGATTAAAAGTTGCTTTATCTTCGATATTTAATAGTGTTGAAAGTGTCTCTAAGTTCTCACCCTCACCTGTTGCAATATCTATCGCCAAGGCATCCATGTTATCAGCAACAAATTTCTCAGCTTTCTCATTTGAGACAAGTACAACTGGTTTATTACAGTTTAACGTACCTGTTGTGATACCAAAAGTTTGGTTTCCTGATGTAGCATTTGTGGTCGCAGCTAAAACTTGCTTTGCAACTGTATTTTGATTTTCAATGATCATACTACCTAGCCCACACCCTGTATTTCTATGTACCTCAGCATTCAAAATAGAGGTCAACAAAAGACTTGCTACTAAAAAATGTTTTTTCATAATAACTCCTTATCTTAATTTCAAAAAAGTATAGCAATTTCTAGATTAAATAAATTTTATTATTTGTCATAAAAAGTGAATAAACCTAAAATAAGTTTTTATTTTCCAATCTTCAGCATGTATTAATATTTTTCATGTAAAATGCCAATTTTATTTTACTAGTATTAGTATTTCTAATAGCACTAAAGTATTTGGCATATTTACCGATGCTAGTCATTAAGAAAGTATTAGATACTTTTGAAATAAAGAATATTTACCTAAACAAAGGACGGGGAAATGACTGTTGAAGAGCTAGAATTGCTTGGAACTTTAAGCGAACTTGATATTGATTCACTGGATGATGATTCATTAGCATCACTACTAGAAGAGGCGCTAGAAATTACTGATGATGACCCATATGAAGCGATTACATTTATTACTGAAAATAGTGAAATTGATTACGAAGACCTGCAAAGAGTCTATAATACATTCAAGAAGTAAGGAGACCTCTCCTTACTTCATCACAAATGCTCTTACTTCATGGTCTATCATGAAGACATCTTCAATTGATCTTGGATTAAAATCATAAAACTTCTTATACGCATCTACTGTAATCTTTGAAATATCTAAAAATGAGATCTTTTTATCAAAAAACTGAGCAATTGCTACCTCATTTGCAGCATTGACCACGGCACCAAGATGTGGATTTTTTAAGATATCATCTTTAATCTCCCAAATCGGGTATCGATCTTGTTCAATCTTTCGAAACTCTAGACTACCAATAGCCGTTAAATCAACGGGTGTGAGTATCTGCTCCTCTACTTTTCCTAAAATAGCATAAGAGATTGGGAGTTTCATATCAGCGTGTGCAAGATGTGCCGTTGAGCTACCATCATGGAAATCAATCAATGCATGAATGATAGATTTTGTCTCTATAATAGCATCAAGACGATCGATATTAAAAAGCCACTTTGCTTCTAAAAGTTCAAAAAGCTTATTGGTCATAGTCGCACTATCAATGGTGATTTTTTTACCCATACTCCAGTTAGGATGATTAAGTGCTTGCTCTACGGAGACATTTGAGAGCTGTTCAAGTGGCGTATCTCTAAATGACCCTCCACTCGCAGTCACCGTCATCTTGTCAATCATCTTATCTTGTAACAAATACCATAATCCAAAATGCTCACTATCGATGGGAGTGATATTAGCAGTATCTACAAACTTACCACCCACTACCAATGACTCTTTATTCGCTAAGGCGATTCGTTTCCCAAGTTTGATCGACTCCAGGGTAGGTTTTAAACCTGCGTATCCTACTAAAGCATTGACCACCAGTTCACTACAACTGCTATGAATTGCTTCTAAGATACCCTCTTCACCATAAAGCACATGAGGATGATGAACCTCTTTCACAGAGGCCTTATTGGCCACAACCACAATCTTTGGTGAAAAAGCTTTAATCTGTTCATTGAGAAGTGCGATACTATTTCCTGCAACTAATACTTCAACATCCAAATTAAATCTTTGTGCAATTTTTAAGGCATTAACCCCAATAGATCCCGTACTCCCCAATAAAATCAAGTAAGCCCCCTAAGTGCAATTACCATCAACACTGCTCCAAACATATAGCCATCAACACGATCAAGTACTCCACCATGCCCTGGTAAGATAGTTCCACTATCTTTAACACCTGCTTTTCGCTTCAAATAACTCTCAAAAAGATCACCAAACACAGACGCAAAAGCAACGATAAAAGAGATAAAAAAGGAGAGTGCAAACGAGACAAACTGTGTACCATAAAAGCTACCAACGATTGTCGCTAACACCACACCACCAATCACCCCTTCCCATGTCTTTTTAGGAGAGACTTCACAAAACTGCGTTTTACCAAAGGATCTACCTACAAAATAAGCTCCCGTATCTGTCAATGCAACCACAATCACTAACCAAATCAAAGACTCCATACCAAAGCCTTTGTAAAGTGCTAAAAGAAAAAGAAATGAACTGGTAGGGTAGAGATAAACCGCAATCTTCTTAAAGTCCACTTCCCCCTTATAGATCATCACTGAGGAGACAACAATCAAAACCACAAAGATTAAATCATCAGGATTAACGTAGAAAAAGGAGATTACCCACAGTGCTGCAGCATAGAGATATTTTGAATCATCATCAATCTCAAAAAGCTTCATCGCTTCATAAAATGCAAACATAAAAGCAATACCCAAAAAGAGCCACGTTAAAAATGCACTATCTATCCATGCAATCAAGACCACAGCAACAATAAGTGCAAATCCTGTTACAAACCGATCTTTGTCAATATTTTGTAAAATTTTATCTATCATGAGTACCACCTGTAAGAATACCTAATTATAGTGGTATGTGCGTCAAATAATGCTGAAGAAATCGCTATAAAATTATGCTTTTATATCTAAAAGGTGCGTGGGATCATGATACTCTTGATCCTCTTTTTTTTGGTTTTTCAAAGCGATTTTAATCTCTTCTTCTTTTTCACCTGCCTCTTGATCTGCACGTTCTTTGTTGTGTTCACGATCAGGATCTATACCTTTTCCTTCTTCTGCAGGTCTCGTTTCATCGATTTCACGCTGTTTATCATTTGCTGCGGCTGCGGCAACAAGATTTTGAAAGTCTACTCTTCCTTGCAAATCTATCTGCTTAGAAGCAGCAACCTGCATATTTTGGTTTGCAAAAAGGATACCGTGTAACTGAGTAATCGCCATATGAACCTCCTAGGTCTTCATAGCCTTAACTGTTTTATACTCCACATAATTGACATTTGCGCCATCACGCATTTTCACATTTCGTCTATAAGTATAATCGACCAAATATGATCCCGCTTCAACAGCACTAAATTGCACACATAATTTTGCCCCAAACGCGAGTACAGGTTCAGGTACAGTTTTTTTATCGTTTCGTATTATAACATGAGTTGAAGGCATATCTTTAAGGTGCATCCATATATCACTCATTTTCGCCTTTTTAAGTAACGTAATATTGCCTTTTTCATTCTTACCAAGACTAATTTTATACCCCTCAATATAAAACGATTCAACGTTACTATCTTCTTGTGTACGCTTTTGAATCTTTTTAGGCTGTTTAGGAAGATATAAATTCACTTCATCCATCTCTTTTGCCGCTAAAACACTCTCTTTTAAACGTTGTAAAAAAATGATTTTAGCTTCCAAGTTCTCACGCTCTATATGATTATATTTTGCTTTTTGTTTCAATTTTTTAGCACGTGAAAAGAGTCTATTGGCAGCTTCTGCTGGTGTTCTGACATCTTCTGGAAGTTGAATCGTCTTTAGCGTTCCCTCATAGTCATAAACTTCAATCTCTTTTTGATAATTTTTCATATTATGAATATTAGAGAGAATCAGATTGCCATTCATCTGTAGTGCACTACTTTTTTCAACGAGGACTATTTCATCTTCTAGACGATCTAAACTGATTTGCAGTTTTTTCATCTTTTTAGCAATGGTCAATACTTTTTGATTTTTAATCACTGAAAGTTTTGCACGTTCTCGCTTACTATACGCCTCATTGAGATAAAGCTCTACATCAGTGATAAATGTCTGTGTTTCATTAAACTCCCGTGGAGGGAGCGGCAAAAGCATCACCCCCACCTTAACTTCACGAAATGAAGTACGTGCATCAATATGACGAAACGCTTCAACAATCACACCACAATCATCTAAAATAATCACATTAGTATTTCTACCAGTAAACTCAAACTGCAAGATAGAGCGTTCAGCTTTATATTTTGAGCTTGTTGCAACTTCGATAGATAAGATACGATTACCTTCTAGGACCTCTATCTGCTCAATACAAGCATTGATAAAGCGCTTAGTAAGTACCACATCAAAAGGGGCATTATAGTGACGTACCTTTTGATAACTGGGCTTCTTAAAGATATGTGAGTCACCACGTTTCATATCAAAAAAATATGGCTCATCCCTATCAAAAGCAATTTTGATAATTGTATCATCCACTTTTTCAATAGCATTGATCTTTTTATATTTTTGCAGATGTGTTGCGATCTGTAGTAATTCAAAACGTTTCATGGGACTCATTATAGTGTAAAGATGTAAGCAGAGATTATAACATAGAAAAGAAAGAATTCATGTTAGCAAGAGAGACTCTTGCTAAGTGCAAAAGTCCTACTGTAAAATTCTAGGTAGTGTAATACCTGTTTGAGACTGGTATTTCCCTTTTTTATCAGCATAAGTAACTTCACATGGCTCATCACCCTCTAAAAAAAGTACTTGCGCAATCCCCTCATTAGCGTAGATTTTTGCAGGCAGTGGCGTTGTATTCGAAATCTCTATAGTAATATGTCCCTCAAAACCTGGCTCAAAAGGTGTCACATTAACAATAATTCCACATCTCGCATAAGTACTTTTGCCAAGACAAATTGCCAATACATTATCAGGCATCTTAAAATACTCTACCGTTCTAGCCAAGGCAAAAGAGTTAGGTGGAACAATCGCAATATCTGCCTCAATATCTACCACATTGGCATCATCAAAGTTTTTAGGATCTACAACTGTAGAGTTTACATTGGTAAAGATCTTAAACTCACGCCCTACTCTGATATCATAACCATAACTACTCACACCATAACTAACCACATTTTTCCCCACTTGTTCTTCACAAAATGGTTCAATCATCTGCGCTTTAAGTGACTTTTCTCGAATCCAACTATCGGATTTTAATCCCATACAATACCTTTTTATTCAAATTAATTTAATCAATTATAGTGAAAAACACTAAAAAATTACACTTAAAGATCACATCTAAAATCAATATTTGTAGGAAGCGTAATACGATCAGTAATCACCCCTGTATATTGGTCATTGGTCACTTTGATTTTGATATCTACATTACCCTCTTGCGCAGCAGGACAGTATTCAACTTTATAAAAACTATTTCCCCAAGCAGAAAGCTGTGTACTTAAACTCGTAAAAGCACCATTAAGATCACTATTTTTACTCACAGGAATATAGTTCTCTTCACCACCAATACTTTTGAGCACCTCTTCATCGACATCACCTAAACCAATCGTATAATAATAGAGTGTTTTATGATCCCCAATAAACGATATCATCTCCTGTTTAGTAACACGTTTAGCTAAATCTTGACCATCTGTAAACACCACTATTGAAGCAAAATCAAAACTTTGTAAATTATTATCATCTTGCGGTGTATAGTTGCCATAATTACACTGCCCTACCCAACTACAAGCCTCTTTAGTCGCTTCTATCACTGCGCCGTGAAGATTGGTAGAGTCATAACCTGCTAAATTCTCTTCTCGAAATGCTGAATTATAAAGCTGATTAAGTCCATTTTTAAGGGCTACTTTATCAGTTGTAGCTGAAGCTGTATTTGACGTAACAAGTGCAGTAATCTCTGTTTTTGAGTTAAAATAATAGATTGCCATTGTCTGCTGCTCATCAACCACATCATCTACAAACTTTTTAGCAGACTCTACAAGCTGATAACATAAATTATCCGTATTTTCAGAAACAACACTGACATTATCACAATCGTTAATCAATGAGCCTGAAAAATCTAAAAGTAAAAGAATCTGATTTGTTGTTGATCTTACATCAGAATAGATATTAACGGTTGCTTCATCAGATTTATTCTCAGCATTATTTTCATATAACGAGGCATCACTTCCAGAAAGCCCCCCTAGAGGTTTACTATTTTTATCATTGGCTTGCACAAGCATATTATAATGCCCTTTGTTCGTATAACTATTACCATCTGAACCTACCAATTGACTTGTAGATCGAATATCAAACGTAATTTCACCACCACTAACGGTCTGATTACCTGAGGTATCTACTGAAGGTGTACTGCTGCTACTGCCATCAGATACACGTCCGCATGCCGTAAAAAATAGAAAAATGGATAAAATCGCTATAATTTGTTTCAAAACAGATCCTAAAATGTAAAATATTTTTTTATAAAGTGATTATATCAAAAATATTTTTTTATTTAAAATCCTTAAAGCCAATAACCCACTTTAAAAACAGACTAATCTGGTCTTCTGATCACTTTTACATTAGCCTCTGATTTTTTCTTTTCAAAATACTCTATCAAGACT
>JAHZKW010000122.1 GCA_022600175.1 Campylobacterota bacterium | reverse complement strand
TGCTGGTATTTTAAAGCTGATAGGTGGTCTTATAAGCAAAGATGAAGTACTTACACCTAAAGACAAAGAAGAAGCCTTAAAACTGCTTGAAATAGATATTATAGAAATGCAAGATATTTCTGAAGAAGAGATCGAAGAAGATAGAGCTGAGGACATAGCTGATGAAATTAAGAAAAAGGGAGAACCTAGATCTTTAGAAGCTGAAGAAGGCGACAAGGAAGAAGACAATGAAACAGGTACTGCTGGTGAAGTTGCCGAAGAAACTGAAGAAGTTGAGGAAGATAAGGCTAAAGATATCGAAGATGAAGTCAAAAATGTAGATGGTATTAAAGAGATGGCAACCATCATCTCTCCGGGACGCTTTAACATGATCTTAGAGCTTGAAAAACGAGTAGATAGATATAACACTTCTGACAAAGTTAAAGATGCAATTGCTTTGGCAAAAGAGCATTTACCTGAAGATATGGATGAACCTGTTGTCAAAGTACTTGAAGTAAAACGAGATCTGATGAGTGTAGCACTCACAAGTAATACACTCTCTACAGACCAATTGATCGAACAAGCAAACCTACTTAAAGATAAAATCTCAAATCTCAAAAATATTTCAGAAGTTACCATCTATGGTGATTCTGATATCTATTATGATATCAATCTTGATACCCAAAAGATCAAAGCTTTAGGATTAGATGAAAATGCAGTTGTTACAGCCATTTCAGGGCTTTCCTATATTTATCCTATTGGTAAAGTAGAAGATTCAAAAGGTGGACACTACTATATCTCCACTTTTAATGGCAAAAAAACCAGTAAATCAATGATCAATAGTCGTCTTCGCATCAGTGGTAAAACACTCTACCTTAGCGATATCGCCACCATTGAAAAACGTTATGAAGATGCTGCTACACTTTTTTCTGTAGATACAAGAAATGCGATTGATGTGGCAATTAAACAAAGTAAAGTGGGCAATGCACTCACCCTCTCTGAAGCAATTCAAAGTATAGTAGATACACAAAATGCTAAAAAGGAAGATCTACAGTTTATCATTCATAATGATAAATCTGTCAATATCAAAGATAGACTCAATATCATTGTCTCAAATATCCTTTTAGGCTTACTGCTTATCTCTTTGTTAGTGATGTTATTAATTAACAATAGAATGTCTTTTGTCATTACGATTGGTATCCCCACATCATTTGTTTTAGGGGCATTTTATCTTTACGTAGCAGGTTACTCTATTAACATGATCTCCTTGGTTGGAGTATTAATCGCACTTGGTATTATTGTAGATGATGCGATTGTTGTGAGTGAAAATATCCAACAACATATAGAAGCTGGACTAGAGGCTAAAGAGGCTGCCATTCAAGGAGCAAAAGAGATGTTTAAACCAGTGACAGTTGCTTCTATTACTACACTTTTTGCATTCATTCCTGCACTCATGCTCAGCGGTACTATGGGAGAGGTGATCAAATTGATCCCTATTGCAGTCTCAGTACTGGTACTGGCTTCACTTATCGAATCATTTGTCTTTTTGCCCATACATGCAGCGCATATATTAAAAAAGGAGAAAAAAACAGCAGATTGGGGAAAAGCCAATCGATTCTATAGTCGTATTATTCACTTTCTTATGAAGTATAAAAAGAGCTTTTTGGTGCTGTTTATTCTTATTGTTCCATTGTTAACAGGGTTAGGTATTACACTTAGTAAATTTCAAATGTTTCCAAAATTTGATGCAACAACAATAAATTTAGCACTCAAAGCCAATGTCAATACAACGACAGAAGAGACTTATCAGATACTAAAACAGATAGAAAAAGATATCTATGCGCAAAAAGAGAAGTTTTATGTTGATCATATCGGTTCAGTTTCTGGCTGGAGAAGAGATAGTGCAGGCAATAGCGAAACCTACCCTTATGTAGGCATGATCACAATAGAACTTCAAAAGCTAAAACCCCAAAACTTTGTAGATCAGTTCATTACACCAAATCTTAGTTTTTACTATGATAAAGAGGGGCGTGTAAGAGAAGAAAAATCACAACCTGTTGCACAAAAGTTAAGAGCATTTTTAAAAGAGCAAAACTATAAATCACGTTACAACCTTACAGATATTGACATTGTGGAACGAAAAGTTGGCCCTATCAAGTCGGATCTCAAAGTTGGGCTTATTAGTGAAGATAGCCAAAAAATCATCACATACATTGCACAACTTAAAGCTGCCCCTACAAGAGACAGAAGGGATAGTTTCTGTGGATGATGGGATCAAGCTAGGGGTAGATGAGATCAAACTCAAGGTCAATGACTATGGAGAATCTTTAGGCTTAGATGAACGAAAACTAGGACAACTACTCTCAAATATGTACTTAGAAAGAAAGATAGCGGTTGCTTTTGATAGTGATAGTCTGCTTGAAATTAAAATCAAAAGTAATGTAAAAGATAATATTGAAAGCTTTAAAAACTATGAGTTAAGCCTCACTGATAACAGACGGGTTATCCTTAAAGATGTGGTTGATTTTCAAGTGATTAAGTCATTCGAAAAAGTAATCAAAGACTTTGGTGAAAAGAACTTTTATGTCTATGCCAATGTCGATCCAAAAATCCTTACAGCCAATGAAGCTTTAGCCAAAATTCAACCCATATTAGACCAAGCACAACAAGAAGGTATCAAACTAAAGTTCAAAGGTGAAAAAGAGAAGCAAAAAGATCTTAAAAATGATATGTTAGCAGCAGGTGCATTAGCAATTATTTTAATTATGCTCTCACTCTTATATCTTTTCAACTCCTTTCGAGAAACTTTCATGATGATGTCTGTTATTCCATTTGCCTTTTTAGGAGTACTTATAGGACATTTTGCACTAGGGTTAAATCTCAGTATGCCTTCTATCATCGGTATGTTAGGACTTTCTGGTGTTGTCATCAATGATGGGATCATTATGATGATGAATCTCAAAAAAGCAAAAGATGTGGAAGAGATATTCTTTTATGCAGCAAAACGCTTTCGACCTATTATATTGACCTCCATCACAACCCTTATCGGACTCTCAAGTCTTATCTTTTTTCCTACAGGACAAGCAACTATTTTTCAACCTATGGCGATTGCACTTGGTTTTGGACTTGCTTGGGGAACCGTATTAAATCTGCTCTATCTTCCTGTACTCTATACATTTTTAAATACTAAAAGGTTATCTACATGAAAACATTTTTCACGCTACTTGTACTAATTATTGGATTTTTTATCTATCTCTTCTTTCCAAAAGATAATACACAAGAAGTCTCAACTTCCTCCAAAGAGCCTATCTCATTGGAAGAAGTTGAAAAGATATCTAACAGTGAGAATACACAAGAGATCAAAAGCTATTTAACCCTCTCAAAAGAGGCACCTACTTCTATCCCTGAAGATCAAACATTTGATATGATCACAACGATACTGCAATCATCATCAACTCAAAACAACAAAAGCGATGTAACCCTTAATACACAAATTAATACCTTTTTGTATACACTTGAATCTCAAGAGAAATTTAAACAAAATATCGCTTCTACCTTTAATTTAAGTTACGATGAAGTAGATACACTCTATAGCAAAAATAAAATTGTATGGGATTGGGTCAATACTTTTAAAGAGTGAGACGTTGGGCTGAACTAAATGCCCACTGAAAATTATAACCACCTAACTCTCCAGTCACATCCAAAGCTTCACCTAAAAAATAGAGATTATCTACGACTAAACTCATCATCGTATCTGGGTTAATTTCCTTGGTAGCGATACCACCACGCATCACCTCTGCTTTGGTATAGCCAAAATTACCAGCGGGCGCAAACTGATATGCTTTAAGTGTCAATAGTTTGCCAATCTCGTCCTCACTTAACTGATCTGCAGCCTTATCTTCTACTCCAATTTGTAACAAAAAAAGTTTGACAAACCTTTTAGGTAATGGAAGCAATGTGCTAAGAAATTTTTTACTATTTTTAAGACGACTTCTTAGAGAAATATCTGGTAAGAAATCAATACTCAATTGCCCTTTTTGCCAATAAAGAGAGGCATTTAAAACGACAGGTCCACTGATCCCTTTATGCGCAAATAATAATTCACCCTCAACTGACTTTTTCTCTGTTTTAATTGTTGCAACTAAAGATATACCACTGAGTTCTTTCATCCAAAACTGCTCTTTTTGGATCGTAAAGCCTACCAATGCTGGTGTAGTAGTATTAATTGTATGTCCAAATGTTTTAGCCACCTCTAAGGCAATACCACTTGCTCCAATTTTAGGATAACTCAATCCTCCAGTGGCAAAAACCAACTTTTTTGCACAAAATTTCTCTTTTGTTGTTGTAACAATAAACATCTCATCGAGTTTGTCTACTTGAACCACTTTATGATGTAAAAAAAGAGGTATACCTTTAATCTCTTGCGCAAAGAGCGAGATAATCTCTTTAGCACTCTCTTTACAAAAGTATTGTTGATTTTTTCGTACAATAGGTTCACACCCTCTTTTTTTTAAAAATGAGAGCAGTGCATTTTGGTCAAATGCTTTCAATATAGGTGCAATAAATAAGTCATCTCCAAGATAGTGATTGACAGTAACACTTTCATTGGTAACATTACACTTACCGCCACCAGAGATTTTGATCTTCTCAGCAATTTTCTCATTCCCCTCAATAATGGCAATTGAGCGATCTTTATATTTTGACGCAGCCATCAATCCACTGGCCCCTGCACCAACAATAATAATATCAAAATTTTGCACTAGCGAACAACCCTTCCACCCCATTTAAAACGGTTCTTATAAAAACCTCGATCAAGATTTGATGTCGTTACGCAATAAGCTTTACCACTACTGGCATGAATAAATTTTCCATTACCCATATAGATCCCACAGTGGTTGATTCTCCCTTTTTTAGAAGTATCAAAAAAGACAATATCACCAGGAACCAATTCATGACGTTCTAATTGATGCGTATAGTCTGATTGTGCACGTGAAGTTCTAGGCAAGTTTTTTCCTATACCATATTTATAAACGTAATTGACAAAACCTGAGCAATCAAATCCAGTAAAATCTGATCCTCCATAGACATAGGGTGTACCCATTTGTGCATAAGCCAATGAGAGTAGTTTCTCTACCTCTTCATCCACTAAAAGATCTTTAGCACTCGCATCTGTATATTGTGGTGCTTGTTCTGTCTCTTCATATACTTCTATTTTTTCATCTATAGTAATAGGCGGTTGAAATACACAACCTGAAAAAAGCGTCAATAATATCAATAAAAATAGCGTATTTTTCATTTTCCAACCTAGATATTGCAGTAATTTATTTTAACATAGAATTTCACAATTTTTACTTTTTATTAATGTATAATAGCCTATGTCATACCACAAAAGGATCAAAAGATGAAACAACTCCTCTTACTTTGCACCCTCGCATTGACACTCTTTGCCATGTCACAAAAACCTATTTCACAAACAGAAAAAATCGATGACTGGGACTTTAATGCAACACAAAAGCAAGAAATCACTACTAAACAATCACGTATGATGCCAATAAGTATGGCATCTGAACCTCTGATGAAAATGTCAAATGAGAGCTTAGGATTATCCGTTGGTGGCGCTAAAGATGCAGATAATTTTTATGAAAATATTAATTATGGATATCTGCCAAAGGTCAGTTCGATTACGTATGAAGGTGTTTTTTATGACCATACTTTTGCACAAGTACAACAAGAGAAGTGTGCAACACTCTTTTGTCCAAGCTACACAACATTTAAAAGAAAAAACCCCTATACAAATCAAGAAGAACAATACCTAAGTGTAGGGTTAAACTCAAATATTAAAGCCCAAGACTTTAAACGTAAAAAGCTCAATATTGTTGTTGTTTTAGATATATCAGGTTCTATGAGCTCCTCTTTTGACAAGTACTATTATGATAAAAATCCTCACCTTAAAAAAGAGGATATCGGCAATAAATCTAAAATGAAAATTGCATCTGAAAGTTTAACTAAAATGATCGATCACCTTAAAGATGAAGATAGACTCGGTGTTGTTCTTTTTGATCATCAAGCATACCATGCGAAACCACTTAGAACGGTAAAAAATACAAAAATTTCTGCAACTAAAAAGCATATATTAGCACTTAAAAGTCAAGGAGGGACAAACTGGAGTATCGGATATCAAAAAGGGTTAACACTTTTTGATAAACTCTCCTCAAAATTAAAAGACCCTCATACTTATGAAAATAGGATTATCTTTTTAACTGATGCAATGCCTAACCGAGGAGAGCTTAAAAAAGAGGGCTTATTTGGATTAGTTGAGAATGCTTCTCAATCAGGTATCTATACCACTTTTATAGGTATTGGTGTTGACTTTAACAATGAGTTAGTTGAGAGTGTCTCAAAAACCAAAGGAGCAAACTATTATGCAGTACACTCTGCTAAAGCTTTTGAAAAACGTCTGAATGAAGAGTTTAATTTTATGGTGACACCTCTTGTTTTTAATTTACATCTGCAGTTAGAAGGCAACAGTTATGAAATCGATGCAATCTATGGCTCACCTGACGCAAATCGCTCTACCACACAACTGATGTATGTCAATACCCTTTTCCCAAGTAAAAGTGAAGCTGGTGCAGTAAAGGGTGGTGTTATACTCCTGAAACTCAACAAACTTGCCAACACTGATACCCTTGCACTTAAAATAAGTTATGAAGATCGTACAGGAACAGCACATGAGAGTGGCCAAAAAGTTCATTTTACACAAGCGCGTAGCGATAGTGCAATTTCTAAAGCAGTTCTCTTAAGTGATTATGTTACTTTAATGCAAAACTGGTTAATCGATATGCGTGCTGACTGTCAAGATCAATTAAAGGTACCACCAATGATCATGCCACTTGAAAAGCGTTGTATGATCTATCCACCTGATCGGCCACTCTACCCTTATATGCAGAGTTGGGAAAGAAGCTCGTGTAAACTCAAAGTAAGTGCTGGTTATCATAACCTTTTAGCACACTTTCAACAATACTTTGAAAAGCAATCAAAACAGTATCCAGATGATAATTTTGCGAAAGAGAAAAAAGTACTAAAACAGCTTACAACACTTCACAATAGCGCATCAAGTGATAAGAAGGTTGATGATTGGCAAAGTAAAAGGTAGATTGATGTTTTATTTTATACTTGCCACAATCATTGTACTTCTCATTGGACTGCTATTTTTCAAAATAAAACGTAGCCAAGATCCAAAAACAGTTTTAACAACACTTGCACTCATCGGTGTTGTACTTTTTTTTACCTATATCAGTCGAACTATCTTTGTACATAAACCTCTCTTTGTTATCCATTTAGCACTATTACTTATCTCATGGTATGGACTCTTACGATACCTCGTTAAGGATAAAATGCATCTTTGGATGATTTTAGCACCCTTAAGTAGTACACTTTTTTTCTTTATTATGGCACTTTTTTTCAGAGAACATGCTTAAACAAAGAGAGGGATATAAAAATGTAACCTTTTCATACTTTTTGTCTAATTTTTCATTCTATAGCGAAATTTTTTATGCTAAAATAGATGATCAAAACCAATAGCTGTCGATATAAAACTAGCTTTGATTCTAAAAAAGGGTAACAATGAAAAAATATATTCCAGTGCTTTTATCACTACTTCTACTCTCTGGTTGTGGGGGTGGAGGTGGTGAAGAGACTCCTCAAAGTACTGCAAATTCAAGTAGTGTCAGTAACACCAATGTAACAGCGGTAAATAATACCGAGGGGAAAACCTCTGGACAATATAACTTATGGTCTTATATGACACCAACAAGCAGTACAACAAATAGTTTTGTGGAACAGACTAACTCAGGTAGTAGTACTTACACAACAACATATACAACAACAGGTAACACTGTCACTGAAGTATCTGACTATGCAGAAAATGAGAGTACAACCTACACTAAAAAAGCTGATCGTATTGCTGTCGCTTTTGAAAAAGATGGCACAGCAAATGGTAGTTATGATCTTGACCTTACTGCAGATATTGGTGACGTCGTGACTGTCAAAGATTCGAATTGTATCTTAACAGCACACTTTGATACAAAAACAATCAATGAAAAAACCTTCAATGATGTTATTGAAATTCAGTGTGCATCTAAACCAGGCTACTATGCCAAAGGTATGGGCGAAGTTGCACAACTTGACAGACTTACAGTGAGTGGATCAACAACAATTACTATACGCTCTAACTAAAATGGTTGTTGCAGAGGGATTGCAGGCGTTGAATCGTCGTAGCCCTTTTGTGCAATTTTTTCTTTCATCAATGAGATACGTTTACTAAATGCTGGATGTGTCGCTAAAAAGTAGTTCCACTCTTCCCCTTTATTTAAGCGTTCAAATACTTTTGTTGCATCTGTAACACTCCCATAAGCACACTGCATTACTTCTAAAGCAAAATCATCTGAGGCAAGCTCTGCAGATTGTGAGTATTTAATATTTGAGATATCAAGTGTTGTCTCTAAAATAGAGCCATACCCCTCCCCTAATGTCACTGACAACAAAGAAAAAAGCAGTGAAGTTCCAAATGATTTGAGATGATCTTTGTTTTTAAAGTGTCCCATCTCATGTCCCAAAATTGCTACGATTTCATTTTGGTTTTTTACCATATCAAGCATCCCTTGGGTCACATAAATCGTACCACTAGGAAGCGCAAAAGCATTAACCCCTTTTTCTGAAATTACATAAGTACGTATCTCATACGGAAGTTTTGCACACTGATTTAATTTTTCGGTCATCTCATCTAGATAAGTACTTGAGTGCTTCTCACCCACATCCATATCAAAAGAGATCAAATTCACCAGCTTTTTTTCATAAGAAGGAGGAATATGATCAACCACAAAATAGAGCACAACCCTTAACATACCGTAGACCATTACAGCAATGATGATAAGTGCAATAAGGAGTTTTACGGCCTGCAGAAAAAGATTTTCTTTAGGAATATTTACACTCTCATCAGGTAGTTTGGGTTCATATCTCATCGGTAAATCGCGGTACCGTATGCCAATACTTCGATAGCACCCACACTATTTTTTGTATTTTTACTAATCGAACTGGTCTCTATACGAAGATTGATAATCTCACTTGCATCATCAGCATCTTCTTTTAATCTCAAAATTGCTTCTCGACGCGCCCTATCTACCAATGTCTCATAAGCAGAGATATTACCACCAAAAAAGTTGATTAGTCCCGCAAGAAACTTTTTAAAAAAATCAATGGAGATAACAACACTGCCGTTGACAAGTTTTACAGATTTGATACTCTCTTCGTCCCATGCTTTCTTTAAATCAACAACAGGCAGAGATTTGAACTCCTCTTCACGCTCCCTTATCCTCTTATAGTGTCTCTTCTCTATACGCGAGCCTGAAATGTATCCAATCGACAAGAGTGCTAAAAAAAAGGCAATATCATAAATCATCTATCGAATTCTCACTGCTGTACCATATACGTATAGTTCTGCTGCACCTGCTGCTACAGAAGAGGTGGAGAAGCGAACATTTAAAATCGCATTTGCACCCATCGATTCTGCTTGTGCTTGCATACGATCAATCGCCTCTTCACGTGACTCACTTAAAAGTTCTGTATATCCTTTAAGCTCTCCACCAAAAATATTTTTTAGTCCTGCCATCATGTCACGTCCCATATGCTTAGCACGTACTGTAGAACCTGAAACCACACCATAATGTTCAATAATTTCACGCCCAGGTACATACTCAATATTTGTAATCAACACCCTAAATCCTTTTTTATATTCTAACTATTGTTGTTTGTGCTTTTGTCTGTAACATATATGAAGCATCAACACTACCTGCACGTGAAGCTTTACGATAATAAGAGATAGCCTTCTGTTCATCTTTTTCAACACCATATCCATTATCATAAAAGAGACCTAAAAAGTAAGTTGCTTCCTTATGCTTTGACGCAAGGTAGATCTCTTGGAAGAGTTTCAAAGCCTCTTCATATCTATCTTCATTAAAATGATCCATTGCTATCGATAATTTTTCTTCTATCTGCATAAATATCCTTTCCACCAATTGTATCAAAAATGCAAATATATCGCAATTGAGAGCGGGTTTTTATTCATAATTTTGCAAAAAAGGCGATATATAATTAACAATTTTTATTAAAGTAAGATAGCACAACAAGACAATTTACACTATCTTATCATTTTGCATGAAAATATCAAATATTTTCAATTAGGGAATCATATGACCAAACAGAACAAAAACCAAACTTACAAAGATTTGCAATCACTTTTTAGACTTTTTATCGCGAGTATCTTTATTATTGGCGGGTTAAATTACGTTTTTACAGGACTTATTGACGATCTTGATCAAGAGACAAAAAACTTACAGAACAAAAAGTCAATTGAAGAGCGGTTGAGTCAAAATATAGGCACGGCACGTAATAGTTTTTCACAAATCTTGATGACCAACAACCAGGAAAACTTTAACTATTTTAAAGAAGATATTACCTTAAAACTCGAACAAACACGTGACTTTCTCTCAGTACTGAGACTAGGTGGTTCATTGAAATTTGATGATAGTATTTTACAAAATATCAACTACCAACCAAAGCTTTACAGTACCCAATATGATAACTATAATATTCTTTCACTGCAAAAATCCCAAAAGGAGCTTTTAGAGTTACAATCACTCTTAACACTCTTTTTCCAAGCATTAGAGACCACGCAGGTTAATGACAATAAAGAGTCAGTCCAACAAATTATCACTAAATTTGATACCTTAAAAAGCAATAATGACAATTTACTAAGACAAACTATCTACCAAATCCGTAAATTCAATGATGCTATTATCGTACAAAAAGATAAGTATGTCGGCTATGAACTTTTAGCGATTATTTTTGTAATTGGATCCCTACTTTACACAAGTAACTTAATTAGCAATCAAATCTTAAAAAATAGTGAGAGCTTAGAAGTCTCCAATAAAAAAGCACAAGATATGGCTGTCAAATCAAAACAAGCAAGTAAAGCAAAATCTGAATTTTTAGCCAACATGTCACATGAAATTCGTACACCTTTAAATGCGATACTCGGTTTTATTGACCTTTTAAAAGAGAAAGAGATTGATGGCGAAAAACTCAAATATATCACCACCATCCAAAGCTCTTCGACAACGCTGTTGGGTATCATCAATGACATTTTGGACTTTAGTAAAATTGAGAGTGGTAATTTAAATATTGAAAAAATTGATTTTAATAGTAATGAAGAGCTCAATACACTAGCAGATCTTTTCCGTGCAAAAGCATCAGAGAAAAGTGTATCCCTCACTTTTAAAATGGATGAAAATTTACCTAAAGCACTAAGATCTGATCCACTGCGTATCAAACAGGTGATGGCAAATCTACTCTCAAATGCCATAAAGTTTACACCAAGAAACGGTCGTATAGAGTTACTTATCAAATATCATGATAAAAAACTCCATATTAGTGTTAAAGATAATGGTATCGGTATTCCAGAGGATAAACAAAAAGATATCTTTAAGGCATTTTCACAAGCAGAAAGTTCGACGACAAGAAAATATGGTGGTACTGGACTTGGACTTGCGATAAGTGCTAAACTGATTAAAATGCTTGGAGGGGAACTCAAACTTGAGAGTACTGTAGCTCAAGGGAGTCGTTTTTACTTTGAAATCCCAGTAGAGATTGGTACTTATACAGAGCATAAAAAGT
>JAHZKW010000121.1 GCA_022600175.1 Campylobacterota bacterium | reverse complement strand
GTTGGGTAAAACTACATATCAAGCTTGTTTAGATGGAGTGAGTGAGATTTTACCTGTGCTGTTTGCTAGCATGTTGACAACAGTGGTGGCATTTTTGCCATTGATGATGTTGAGTGGTGGGTTAGGTCTATTTGTCAAGATTATCCCTTTGATGGTGATTATTTTGATTATTAGCTCTTTTTTAGAGAGCTTTATCTTTTTACCTTTACACTATCTTAACGTTGATCAAAAATTTTCAGATAAGCAAAGAAATTGGCGAGATCAATTTTGGGATGTGATAAATAGGCAATATCAAAAGTCGTTATATTGGATGATGCGTTGGCGTTATAGTGCATTAGTGATATTTGTGGTGATGACATTAGTATTGACCGTAGTGTTATCAAAAAGTGCAAAGTTTCAGCTTTTTCCAGAGTTTGATGCGATGAGCATTTATGTCACAGGGAAGGTAAAACATAATGATACAAAGTTTACCGCGAAGCAGACTGAACTTTTAGAGTCGTTGTTTCTTGCAAAGTTAAACCCTGAAGATGTGGCATCAGTACATACTTTAGTAGGGATGAAAACGGATGGTCGAGGCAGTCATGAGAAGGCAAAAAATCTTTTTACTATTACACTTAATCTTCATCCTAAAAGAAGTGAAGATTTTTTTAACCGTGTGATCAACCCTTGGTTTGTACTTTTTGGGGATGTAAAACAACAACCTACAAGAAAGTTAGCTGCTAAGGAGCTTAGGCGTGAGATAGAGAAGATTTTTACTGAGTATAGTTCCCAAATGGATGATTTTGTTCATACTTCAATTAATATACCGCAAACAGGCGTAGTGCAGAGCGATATTGCAATACAAATCAGTGATCATGATGATCAAAAGATTCATGAAACATTAGGGGTGTTAAAAGATGAGATAGCAAAAATTGAAGGTGTTTATAACATCAAAGATGATATGAAATATGACAATATAGATCTACAAATTGATATCAATAGTTATGGTAAACAGTTAGGGTTTACACAAATGGATATTATTAGAAGTCTTAGACTCTATGTGGAAAAAGATAAGTTCTCTAAGGTTTTAACTAGAGAGAATGAGTTTGTTGAGTTAAAAGCGGGCTTCTTAAGTACTAATAATCTGGATAGTTTTACCAATTTACAGCTTCGTGTACCACAAAGTGAAAAACGTGTGGTCTTAAATGATATTGCCACGCTTTGGTATATTAAAAAAGCGACTGTGATTAAAAAAGAGAACTTTGAAAAACGCTATACTTTACAAGCCTCATTAGATAAAAAAATCATAACTTCAAGGGTATTTTATAAAAAGATGAATCCACTTTTAAAAAGGCTCAAAAATGAAGGAATAAAGATCATCATCAAAGGAGAGGCACAAAAGAAAAAAGAGATGCAAAAAGATATTTTAAAGAGTGTGATATTTTCACTTTTTGGTATTTTATTGATTTTAACATGGGTTTTTAAATCATTTCGTTTAAGTCTTTATGCACTAACACCTATACTACTCTCACTACCAGGTATCTTTATAGGACATATGATACTAGGGTTAAATCTTACGCTTTCATCTATTTTAGGTGGAGTAGGGCTTATAGGTATTATTGTAAATGATACTGCTTTGATGCTCAGTTTTTTACAAAAATCAAAAGATTTAAACTCTTTAATTGCACAAGCAACGTTAAGGGTTAAACCTATATTGATTACCTCAATCACTACAATGTTAGGGTTCTCTACACTTATATTTTTTGCTTCTGGTGAGTCACTTTTGATGCAGCCTTTGGCAGTGAGTATTGGATTTGGCTTGATATGGGCTACGGTAGTTAATCTCTTTTATCTACCATTGGGGTATAGTCTAGGGAGGTAAGTGTGCTCATTTATTGATACAAAAAGTAACAAGCATGAAATTTATTCAAATATAATAATTTATATTTTTTTTCTATTTGTTTCAATCCTTTAACTTATTCTTCTCATTTTATATTATTTGTTATTTATCAAAACGATTATTATTTTTATTTTCAGTTATTAGAGCTTTTAAACCCGTTATTGTGGTAATACCTAAAAGTTTAAGGAGTAAGCAATATGTTGCATAACAAAGTTAGTATGTTAGTTTTGTCAGGAGTTTTTGCACTTTCTGTCATAGGTTGTAGCGGAAGTGATACTGAGGTTAATGAGGATCAAGGGACAACACTAAAGTCATCACAACAGACGCAAAAGGTTGAGACAAAAACAGTAAATATTCAAACACCCATAGTACAAGAGAGTGTTAAGCAAGCACAAAATGTCACAACACCTAATAAAAAACCAATAGCTATTATTAATGGTGGAGTACGTGAGGTGACTCTTTGTCAATCTGGAGGAGTAGCATTTGATGCTACACAAAGCTATGATAGTGATGGTTCAATCGTTGAATATAAATGGATGGATCAAGAGGGACGTCTTTTAAGTGAAGAGGCAACATTTAGTAGAGGATTCCCATATGCAGGAACTTATATTAAAACTTTGATGGTGACAGATGATAAAGGTGCAACCGCTACTGCTACATTGAGACTTGAAGTGAAAGCACCTATCGAGTGGACGAAACTTCAAGGGACAATGAGTAGTGACTTGATTAATGGTATGTCAACAGATAAAGAGGGCAATGCAGTTGCTGTAGGATATACAAGAAATACAGGATCTTCTTCAGATAGATTTGATGTTAACGTGATGAAAGTATCAAAATTAGGAGATATTATATGGTCAAATGAGTATAACAGCTCTGCACATGAGATTGGCTATGATAGTGCAGTAGATAGTCAAGGTAATATTTATGTTGCTGTGATGACCAAGGGAGATTTTGGAGACCAAAATAGAAGTTGTGGTACAGATAAGATGCCTGATGCTGGACTTTTAAAGTTAAACAGTGATGGAGTATTTCAGTGGGGGCGTATGATTTGTAGTGATAAAGCAGGTTTGACTAGAGGGATTGATGTTGATGCACATGATAATGTCTATATTACAGGTAATATCAATGGTACGTTAGAGGCACTACCTAATCTAGGAAAAAATGATATATTCGTAGCCAAATATGACAGCAGTGGAGATCAAAAGTATCTTATCCAACTAGGCTCAGATCAAAATGACTATGCTGATTCACTGGTAACAGATACGTCAGGGAATGCTTATATCGCAGGGTATACCGCAGGTGATATTGCAGGGAGTGTTGGAGATTATGATATTTTAGTGAGTAAGATTTCTACTGAAGGTAAAGTGGTGTGGCAAGAGCAGTTTGGTAGTAGTGAAGCAGATAAAAATCCCGCTATTTCTATAGATAAAGAGCGAAAAAAGCTTTATGTGACAGGAAAGACAAAAGGTAATGTCGCTGCTGCAAATATGGGGAGTTATGATATTTTTGTCACTGCCTTGAACTTTGAAGGGCAAATACTTTGGAAAGATCAATATGGAAGTAGTGCTGGAGAGATGGGTGAAGACTTAGTTGTTGATGACTATGGCAATCTATTTGTCACTGGTTATACTGAGGGAGACTTAGAGGGTGAAACAACAAAAGGGTATGCAGATATCTTTTTAACAAAGTTTCTTGCTGATGGTAGTCGTGTAAAAACGATCAGTTATGGTACACCATCACGTGATTATCCTTATGCTATAGGGCTTACACAGTGCAATACACTTTATATTGGTGGATATACCAGAGGTGATTTGCAAGGAGAGAAACACTCTGGTGGTTTAAATGATAAGTTTATTTCACACTTTGATCTGAACAAGTTTTAATCTAGCGTAACACAAATAGCTTGTTTGTGTTACGCCTACTTCTAAGATATTACAAATTTTAATATCTTGACTAAATGATAACTATTATTAAACTAGTAATAATTTAAGATAAAAAGTGAGAAAATCTTTATGGATACTGATAGGAAATATTTTGCTATTTTGTATACAGTTAGTGAGTCTGTTTTGAGTAAAAATGAAAAAATTTAAGGAGTAAAGATGTTTAAAATTGAACGTGTACAAGCACATTGTGATGTACCTTGTGGGATATATGATCCTAGTACTGCACAGATTGCAGCACTAAGTGTTATTCGTATGGTTGATCTTATCAATGGTGCCTTAGAGGTTGGTCTTAAAGATGAAGTAATTAAGCATAATAATCTCTCAAGATATATTGCTGTGAAAGAGACAGAAGCAATTAAGTGTAAAGATGAGATTGCAATCATATGGGGAGATTTTATTAAACCTGTGCATCTTGAAAAGTTTCCACAAATCCATACAGTTGTACATAAGATAATGATGACAGGTTCTGCTGCAAAACAGCATGTATCTCGTGAAAAAGCGGTGGAGCTTTTAGAAGCAGTCAATGAATTTAGCGAAATATTTTGGAAGATTAAGGGATTAGAAACTAAACGTGTAAGATCACCTTATGCACCAAATGAAGAGGTTGTATACCCTATCTTATGATACGCCTTTTTATGATTGAAGGAGATTCGCTTTATCCATTAAGAAAGCATGGAGAGAAGATCCTTTGTATCAAAGTCTTTGCTTATCTGCCTATTCGTGTAGGGGATATTGTATTGGTAGATAAGCAGGGATACCCTAAAATGGTAAAACGCGTAAAATATATCAATACAAATGGTTATTTTGTGCAAGGGACAACTCCAGATAGTATTGATAGTCGAGATTTTGGGTACCTTACCAAGCATGAGATTACGTACAAGCAGATATTGAAAGCTTTTTAAGTAACGCACACTATACTTGGCGGGTGTAACCAACTATAGTGCTGAATGCGTTGTAAATATTTTGAATAGCCCTATATACAGCAACCATAGACATTATGGGGGGGCAACATTATACAGTAAGGATTCACAGTTTTACTGCATATAGAGCCATCAAAAACATTTTTGACAAAGTGTCTTCAGTCACCCTACACATTGTAGTATTATCATCAGTTTGAATAGGAAAAATATGATAAATGTATAGGGCTACTGCAGACACTTTATCTCTCTTTTAAGCACGTTTAAGTACTTTTGAAAACTCCTCTTGGACTGAACCAACACTACGTTTTGCACAGACTAAAGAGACATTATCTCTTTTGGCAATTTTCTTATATTTTTTCATCATATTATGATTTAAAAATGTAGTAAGCATCAATACACAATCAACACCTTCTGGTATCGACTTGGCATTACATCCATGATTTTTTCTTCCATCCCAGTGCGTAATTTTTGCGGCACCCATATCTGTTAATACATTTTTGACTGATTTGATGCTGTCACCACCTATAACTAATATTGACATTATGATTCCTTTGTAAAGTTTGAATTTTGATAAAGTACGTCATCTAAGACACCTAATTGCTGCATCATTTTCAGAGCTTTCATTGATTTACCTGATATTGCATAATCAAGCATATTTTGCCCCTCCTTATCGACTTGTGAGAGATGGGCACCTTTTTGAATGAGATGTTCTACCATCTGTTCACGATCATAAAAGGCTGCACACATCAGTGGTGTTGATCCTTGATTATCTTGGATATTAATATCCATGAATTCACAGAGTATCTTTAGTACTTCAAAATCGTTTTTAAAGATACTGTAGTGCAATGAGGAGATCCCCTCTACAAGATGTGAACAGTAATCAATACCACGTTTAATAAGTATGGTTGCAGCAGACGAATTTCCTGTATATAACGCCCAAAAAAGGGCATTTCTGCCTTTAAAGTCTCTTATATTGATCAAGACTCCACTATCTAAAATCTCTTCAAGTTTTGTTGTTGGTAAAGATGATGCAGCTTCAAAGAGCAGACACCATCCTCTTGAATTTTGGTGATTGAGATCAATTTGATTAAATTGTAATCTCTCTAGCCCATCTTCAAGCTTGAGGGTTTCAAGTATAAGCTCCATCATATCATCTTTGTCAAGTTGATCTATTGGATTTAAACTTCCTTTGATTGCTGTCATCTCTCTACCTATTTACAACTTGAAGGCACGTAAAAATTGAGATCAACTTCACTCCAGGATTTACCTCTGTGAAATCCTTTACAAATTTTTTCAAATGATTGCCACGCTTTAGGTCCAAACTTTGCAATATCCAGTTTTCCTGATGCTGTGGTTGTATCATCTTCTGTTTTTGTTGCCATTGAAATTTTTTCAGTGACACCATTCATGGTGATCTCTACATCAACACTCTCTTTATTTACCTTAAGTACCTTTGCTGTTGCCTTGCCCGTTTGCGTTGTATACTTCTTAAAAAGTGAATTTTTTGTGTTGTTATCTCTCACCTTTGCCATTGCTGGTGGCCATTGGGCACCTTTGTTATTTAAATCAGCAGAAGTATCAATACTTAGTAGGTTGATCTGCGCAGTTGCTCCTTCAAGCTTATCTGCTACAAATGTAGCTTTGATATCAGTAAAGGTATTTTTAGTGACGATATAACTTTTATCTGGTGCTCCATAAAATGTAAAGTCTACTTTGACATCTGTACAGTTTTGTGCAAAGACAGAAGAGGTACCTATTGTCAGGATAGAAGCAAGTAAAAAACTCTCTTTAGTCATAAAATATTCTCCTTATAATTTTGATTTCGGACAAATAGTAACCGATTAAACTTTAAATTAAATTGAAATTGAAAATGAATATCAACAATTTGTTTGTCTGAATGTGATAACGACTTTCATTTTAAGTAAAAGGTTATTTTCTCTTAGCTAACATCATATGTTATAAAGGAAGCGTTGTGAACTTTGATCGTTTTATAGAGAGGTTTAGAGTACATCTGCGTACGATAGGTATGCATAACACATCTCAAAGAGAGAATGTACTTAAAGCACTTTTTTTTACAGATAAACATCTTACAGCAGAAGAGATTGCTGAAAAGATCAAAGTAGAGTATAAAGCATCTATTTCGATGGCTTCACTTTATCAGACACTGTTATTTTTAGAAGAGGTACATATCATCAAATCTATCTCTATGGAAAAACAGAGTGCAAAAAGGTATGAGTTAGATCTGAATAGTCATCATGATCATTTGATCTGTACCGTGTGCAAAGAAATTATCGAGTTTTATGATGAACGTATTGAAAAGATGCAAGAACGGATTGTGCATAGTTATGATTTTAAATTGCAATATCATAATATGATACTTTATGGTATTTGTAAAAATTGCCAAGAGAAGGAATAAACATGAGTGAAATACCGCAGATTAATACCGTTGAGTATAGTGAAATGTTTGATCAACAAAAATCAGAAGCATTTATTCAAACCCATGAAAAAAAGCGTTGGTATGATGATTTTAAATTGTTATTTCATATGGTTAAAGATCAAAGTTTTTCAATGAATAGTAGCTCTTATTTAACCATTACTGGTGCATTAGCATATGTGGTTTTACCCACGGATGTTGTACCTGATTTTTTACCAGGGGTGGGTTGGGTTGATGATGCGTTAATCTTAAAACTCGTTGTAGATTCTACTAAAACAGAGATACAGAGATATAAAGCTTTTATAAAACAAAGGGGTTAATCATTTATGGGATTACATGAATTGAGTGTAGGGGATGAAGCGAAGATTTTAAAAGTGATAGCAGTGGAACCTTTTCGAAGTAGACTGTTTGCTTTAGGGTTAAATAGTGGAGAACAGGTCACGGTTTTAGCACATACTTTAGGTAAAAATACTTATGAAGTGAAAGTCAATAGTACACGTATTGCACTTAGACGTGAAGAGGCAGAGATGATTGCCGTGGATAGAGAAGTTATTGAAGAAGATTAAAATTGCGTTAGTTGGGCAACCCAATGTAGGTAAAAGCCACTTGATCAATGCAATCAGTGGGGCGAGTTTACATGTAGGTAACTTTACAGGTGTTACTGTAGAGAAAAAAGAGGTACGTTTTAACTATAAATCATACCAATTGGAAGTGGTGGATTTACCAGGGATTTATTCCCTACATGCTTATACTCCTGAAGAAGAAGTAGCAAAAAAATATATTTATGATGGTGAATATGATCTTATTTTAAATGTATTAGATGCTAACCAACTTCAAAAGGGGTTAAATTTTACACTGCAGATCGCAGATCTTGGCAAAAAGATGGTGTGTGCATTTAATATGTACGATGAGTTTTTGGCTAAAGATGGGAGTATTGATACATTTACATTTGAAAATCT